>DASSGB010000163.1:0-3130 GCA_035693825.1 Anaerolineales bacterium | reverse complement strand
CGTCCAGTGTAATCTTCGGCCTGAACCTTGCAACAAGAACAGGACCTGCGGAGGAAGGCG
Source organism: Anaerolineales bacterium (assembly GCA_035693825.1). Lineage (GTDB taxonomy): Bacteria > Chloroflexota > Anaerolineae > Anaerolineales > E44-bin32 > MGOM01. The sequence continues at coordinate 3,070 of DASSGB010000163.1, read as the reverse complement.
TTGAGAGACGCCGGAGGCTAGCATGGACATCCTGCATCTGGTGGATCGCCTGGAGGAGCTCTTCAATCAGAGCCGCCCGATCCCCCTGACGCACAACGTCATCGTGGACGAAGATCGGATCCTGGAAATCATCGACCAGATGCGCATTTCGATTCCTGAGGAAGTCAAGAAGGCGCAGCAGGTCCTTGCCCAGCGTGACCGGGTCCTGGCGCAGGCGCAGGAAGAGGCCAACCGGACCATCGCCCTGGCCAAGCAGAAGTCGGACGAGGTCATCGCCCGCGACGCCATCGTTCAGGCGGCTCAGGCACGCTCGGAGCAGATCATCGTTCAGGCCCGTGCCGACGCCGAGAACCTTCGACGCGAGGCGGACGACTACATTATCGAGGCGCTCAGCTCGCTGGAAGGCGAGCTGACGCGTTTGCTGACCCAGGCGAGAAACGGCATCAGCAAACTGAACATCGAGCGGCAGCGCGGCGTTCACGCCACCGGCGAGAAGCCCGAAGAACCGGCCTCCTGAAATTCACGGCGCGAGAAATCAAACCGCGGCCTTTTGGCCGCGGTTTCGTTTTCAGCTCAATGAACGCCAGGCTGGGTCAGGCCGATACCTAAGCCTCTTCGGCCACGGATGAGGCGGTTTCGGCCGTGTGGCGCTCGGGCCTGACATTGGCGCGCCGGGCCGCCGCCTGGAGCAATCCCACGAAGAGCGGATGCGGGCGCGTCGGCCGAGAGAGGAACTCAGGATGAAACTGACTCCCGAGCATGTAGGGATGGTCGGCCAGTTCGGCGATCTCCACCAGGCGCCCGTCGGGCGATAGCCCTGAATAGATCATTCCGTGGCTCTCCAGGATCTCCCGGTAGGTATTGTTGAACTCGAAACGGTGCCGATGCCGTTCATTGACCTCGGGCTCTTCGTAGGCCCGCGCCGCACGAGTGTTCGGCAGGAGGCGGCACGGATACAGGCCGAGGCGCATGGTGCCTCCCTTGTTGCCGATACCGCGCTGTTCGGGCAGCAGGTCGATGACCGGGTGCGGCGTGCTGCGGTCGAACTCGGTCGAGTTGGCGTCCTCGGATCCCAGAAAGTGCCGGGCGAATTCGATCACCATGACCTGCATGCCAAGGCACAGTCCCAGGTAGGGAACGCGCTGCTCCCTCGCATAGCGGGCGGCGGCGATTTTGCCCTCGATGCCGCGTGAGCCGAAACCGCCAGGCACGATAACGGCGTCCGAGCCCTGGAGCTCTTTCCAGCCTTTCCCCTTCTCGAGCTCCGCCGAGTGCAGCCATACAATCTCAGCCTCCACTCCGGCGGCCAGCGCCGCGTGGCGCACGGCCTCGCGCACCGACATGTAGGCGTCTTTCAACTCCACATACTTGCCGACCAGCGCCACTTTCACCGGCGGCCGCGGCGTCCTCTCGGCCGCGACGAGACGCTCCCAGGCGCTCCAGTCCGGGCGATGCCGCGCCTGGAGTCCGAAGCGGCCCAACACATAGTCCCCCAGCCCTTCGCGTTCGAGCAAGAGCGGGACCTCGTACAGCACGTTGGTCGTCACCAAGGGGATGACGGCCCGCGCTTCCACGTCGCAGAACAACCCGATCTTCTCGCGCAGATCCTCGCCCACGGGATAGTCCGAGCGAGCCACGATCACGTCGGGCGAAATGCCGATGGACCTCAGCTCACGGACGGAGTGCTGCGTCGGCTTGGTCTTGAGCTCGCCGGTGGCTCCGATGTGCGGCAGCCAGGTGACATGGATGTAGACCGTGTTTTCGCGCCCCAGGTCGGCCCGCATCTGGCGCAGAGCCTCCAGGAACGGCAGGGACTCGATGTCGCCCACCGTGCCGCCGACCTCGACCAGGACGATTTCGGCGTTGGTCTCGCGCGGCACGAGCCCGATGCGCTGTTTGATTTCGTTCGTCACGTGCGGGATGACCTGGATCGTGCCGCCCAGGAAGTCCCCCCGGCGCTCCTGGGTGATGACTTCCGAGTAGATCTGCCCGGTGGTGACGTTGCAGACACGGCTCAGGCTGGTGTCGATGAACCTCTCGTAATGACCTAGGTCCAGGTCCGTCTCCGCCCCGTCGTCGAGCACGTACACCTCGCCGTGCTGATACGGGCTCATGGTCCCGGGATCGACGTTGATGTACGGATCGAGCTTCTGGATCGAGACTCGAAATCCGCGCTCCTTGAGCAGCAAGCCCAGGGCCGCGGCCGTGACCCCCTTGCCGACCGAACTCACAACGCCGCCCGTCAGAAAGACGTACTTCGTTCCATCCGTCATCGCCCTACCTCCTCGCAACGTTCATCCGCCATAAAGGGCGGTGGGGAGGGCCGTTCTTCTGGCGACCTCCCCACCGTCGGCGTCTCTGACCGGAACCGGCCGTCTACCGCTCTCATGCGACCAACTTCCCCAGATCCTCGGCCGCTCGGCGCATCTCCAAGAGGATGAGGCCGAGCTTGGCCTGCTTTCGAGCCAGGACCGTGAGCACGGCCTCCGGCCCGGCCGACATCAACATCACGTAACCCGTGTTGCCGTGGACGTAGACCTCATCCAGCCCGCCTCGACCCAGCTCGCCCGCAATACGTTCCCCCAGGCTGAGCATGGCCGCTGACATGGCGGAAACCCGATCCTCCTCCACCGCCGCAGGCAGCGAGGAGGCGATGATGAGACCGTCAACCGAAACGACGGCGGAGGCTTCCACGTCGGTGGTGTTGCCCTGCAACTCGCGCAAACGCTGGACCAGCTGGTCCTTGCGGGTCTTATCCATCATCCACCTGGTGACCGCGACGATCGGGGCACTGGTGAAGTCTAGCATAGGAAGGGGAGGCAGGCAAGACAGCAGCCAGTGGCCGGTGGCCGGTGGCCAGCAGCCTTTTCGTGTCGGGGGTCAGCCGCAACGATTCGTCTTGACTGAGGACTGACGGCGGAGGACTGATGACGGAAACGGACGACGGCATTTCCGGCGGCTATTCTTCTTCGTCGAGCAGCCCCGGCATCAACCTCACACGCATTTCCCCCGTCTCGGGATCGATCGTGCGGATGACCGACGTGATGGCCGGCAGGAGGATTTCCTTTCC
>DASSGB010000162.1:0-9187 GCA_035693825.1 Anaerolineales bacterium | reverse complement strand
AAATGCTCTGCTGACGCTGGTCGCCCTGACGGGGCTGTTGCTGGCGTCCTGCGGCGGGGCTCCGACTGAAGCTCCGCCTGAGCCAACCCAGGGGCCGGCCACCGGCGATCTACCCGACCTGGGTGGGCAAACCATCACGGTCGCCGTCGAGAACGCCTATCCCCCGTTCAACAACATCGACGAGGCGACGGGGGAGGTCCAGGGCTGGGACTACGACGCCGTCCGCGAAATCTGTGAACGCTTGAACTGCGTGCCGGAGTTCAAGCAGGCCGCCTGGGACGGTATCTTCCCGGCCATGCAAGCCGGCGAATACGATATGCTGGCCGACGGCGTGACCTTCACCGCCGAACGGGACGAGATCGTCGACTTCTCGATCCCGTACGTCACCATCGGGCAGGTGCTGATGGTCCGCACCGATGCCCCGATCGATGACCTGGAGGCCTTCAAGGCCGACTCGACCAAGCTGGTCGGAACGCAGATCGGGACGACCAACGAGATCGTGGCCAAGGAGCACTTCCCCGAAGAGCGCGTCCAGAGCTTCGAGGACTTCGGCGGCGCCACGGCGGCGCTTCTGGCCGGCGACATCGACGCCATCGTCATCGACAACGTCTCGGCCCTGGGCTTCATCGCCGAGAACGAGGGCCAGTTGGCGGTCGGGCCGCAGTTGACCTCCGACGAGCAGCTGGCGTTCGTCTTCCCGCCGGGGTCGGAGCTGACCGCGTCCGTCAACGCTGCGCTGGAGTCGATGCAGGCGGACGGCACACTCGAGGAAATCAACGACAAGTGGTTCAACCCGTAGAGGTCAAGTAGTCCAGCCGCAGGCAGGCCGCGGAATCCGCGGCCTGCCTGCGCGCCACCGGGAAACCTCGCATGACCACGGCAGCCCCGTCCGCGCGGCGCGGTGTCGTCCCCGCGGGAGCCGCGCCGAGCGTCCTCGACCTGTCGCGCTTCCCCTGGTGGGGATTGATCCTGATCGCCACCGGGTTGTTCCTCACGTACTCCATCCTGGCCGACCCCACCTACCGCCAGACGTTCGAGTTCCTGGCCGCCGGCGTGACGGTGACCATTCGGATCACCCTCCTGGCCTATCTTCTGGCCACAATCATCGGCCTCATGACCGGCCTGATGCGCACGTCGAAGAACCCGGTCTTGTTCACCATCTCCACGCTGTACGTCGAGACGGCGCGCGGGATTCAACTGATCGTCCTGATGCTGTACGTGGCGTATATCATCATCCCCGCTTTCGTATCCGTGCTGCACTTCATCGGCGAGTGGGGCGTGGACCTCGAGCGTCCGTTTCTCACCCCCCTCTTCACTTCGATGGCGGGGCTGAGCATCCGCCAGGTCAATACCGAGATGCGCGGGGTGATCGCCCTGGCCATCGGCTATGGCGCTTTCGAAGCCGAGATCTTCCGCGCCGGAATCCAATCGATCAGCCGGGGCCAGATGGAAGCCGCCCGGTCGCTGGGCATGACGTATCCGCAGGCCATGCGCTACATCATCCTTCCGCAGGCCATCCGGCGCGTTCTGCCCCCGCTCGGCAATGACTTCATCGCCTGCCTCAAAGACTCGTCGCTGTTGACGGTGCTGGCGGTCAACGAGCTGACCCAACTCGGGCGTCTTCGCCGCGCCAGTACCTTCCGCGTGTTCGAAACCTTCAACGTCGTGACCTACCTTTACCTGGCCATGACCATGCTGCTCTCGGCGGTCGTGCGCTTCATCGAGCAGCGGATGCGAATCGAAGAGTAGCCTCGGGGCTCACGTGTCCCCCGAAACGAAGAGGGCCATCCGCATGGGATGGCCCTCTTGCTACTTGTATCGACCGCGAGGGTTTCAGGGGGCGTAGACCCACATTCCGCCGGCCGTGGTACAGGACTGGGAAGCCTTCGAGGCCGTCTCCGAGCTGAACGGATCGCCGCCATAGCCGTAGAACCACGTGATGAACTCGAAACCCGTATCCGCACCGATGCGGCAGCCGCCCATCGTCGGCCGCGGGCAGGGTTCCGCAGCGAAGACGCCCCCGTCGGCGCACTGCGTGCGGGCAGCGTTCACATCCACCCATTGCGAACCAATGTACTCGATGCATGTGCTGTGCGCTGGAATGGCGTTGCAGGAGCCCCTGGCCAGATCGCGGAAGTAATCCTCGTTCATTTCCTGGCCGCTGCCGGGGCCAGCAGGCTCGGGAGCTTCTTCCTCACCCGAGCCGGGTCCTTCGGGTTCGCTCAAGTCGATCTCTTCACCCGAGCCGGGACCCTCGGGCTCACTGAGATCGATCTCCTCACCCGAGCCGGGTCCTTCGGGCTCGCTCAGGTCGATCTCCTCACCCGAGCCGGGACCCTCGGGCTCGCTCAGATCGATCTCCTCACCCGAGCCAGGGCCCTCCGGAGTGTCAGTCGATTCGAATGCATTGCTCAGGAGGATGACGGTGGCGGTCAGGCCGACGACGGCCAATGCCGCTACGATGGCGCCGGTCGTGGAGCTTGTCGAGCCGGCTGGCGTCATGCGTTCCCACCTTTCTTGTTGAACCGGAGATCTGCTCCGGCCCGTGGGCGGTGATGGTGGAAAGGCAAGCGGTCAGTGGTGAGTGGTCAGTGGTCTGTAGTTTCGCTGGCCACTGACCACTGCTGTTGAGGTGCGCTGGGGGGGAGTTGAACCCCCACGCCTTTCGGCACATGGCCCTCAACCATGCCTGTCTGCCAGTTCCAGCACCAGCGCGAGTGTCTCGAACCGCGGTATTATAGCCCGGCCCAAGGGTGTGTCAATCGAACACCGCTGGCCGTCTCGCCCCGGCGAACCGGGGCTTCGCGGCCCGCCTGCGCCGCAACAAGCGCAGCACAGGTGCAGGCGAACGGGGAGGACCGCATGCGGATCGTCTTGGACGCGATGGGCAGCGACGCGCATCCCGCGCCGGAGATCGAAGCGGCCGCCTCCGCCGTCCGCTTGTGGCCGGAACCGCTGATCCTGACCGGCCCCGAACGCATCCTGCGACCCTTGCTCGACGCCAAAGGAGTCCCCGCGGCGCAGACTCCGATCGTCGATGCGCCGGAAGTGTTACGAATGGCCGACCATCCGGCCGAATCGGCGCGCGACAAATCCCGAAGCTCGATGGCCGTAGGCATCGACATGCTGCGCTCAGGCGAGGCGGACGCGTTCGTCACCGCCGGAAACACCGGCGGCGCCATGGCGACGGCCTTGCTGCGACTAGGACGCATTCGGGGCGTGAAGCGCCCTGCCCTCACGGCCCTCTTTCCGGTGCAGACCGGTCACGCTGTTGTGGTTGACCTGGGCGCCAATGCCGAATGCCGGCCGGAATACCTGGTCCAGTTCGCTATCATGGGCTCTGTCTATGCGAAATTCGCCCTCGGTGTCGAAAGCCCGAGGGTCGGTCTCTTGTCCAACGGCGAGGAAGCCGGGAAGGGCAGCCCCCTGGTGAAGGAAGCTCACCCACTCCTGGCGCAGGCCGGCTTGAACTTCGTGGGAAATGTCGAATCGAAGGAGTTCTTCGCCGGCGAGGTGGACGTCATCGTGACCGACGGGTTCACCGGCAACATCTTCTTGAAGACCAGCGAAGCGGTGGCTCGCTTTCTCGTCGACATCCTGCGCCGCGAGATCCGATCCGGCCTGATGACCTCGGTGGGCGGGCTGCTGGCCATGCCGGCCTTCCGGCGGGTGCGCAGGCTCATGGACCCGGCCGAGGTTGGCGCCGCGCCGCTGCTCGGCGTGGACGGACTGGTCTTCATCGGGCACGGGCGTTCCGACGCGCGCGCCGTCGTCAGCGCGCTGCGCACGGCGCGCCAGGCCGTCGAGCGGAATCTTCTCCAGGCGTTGCGGACGGCCATCGGTGAGCAGCTGCACGGGGTCCGGTCTCCCGTGGACTCATGAAAGGGCGCGTCGTCATCACCGGACTCGGCGTCGTCACGCCGTTGGGCGAGACGCTCGAAGCTTTCTGGTCGGGCCTGATGGCCGGTCGATCCGGCATCCGGCGCGTGGAAGAGTTCAGCGTCAACGGCTTCCCCTGCCGAATCGCGGGTGTGATTCCGGACTTCCGCGCCGAAGACCATCTACCGGCGAAAGAGGCGCGGCGCATGGCGCGCGTATCCCAGATCGCGGTGGCGGCGGGCAAGAAGGCGGTCGCCGACGCCGGGTTGCCCCTGCCCCTGCGCGACCCCGAACGCGTCGGCGTCTACATGGGCACCGCCATGGGAGGGCTGGACAAGGTCGACGAAGGGATTGAGATCTATCGGACGCGCGGCCTCGACCGCGTCAGCCCCTTCACGCTCCCGGCGGCGCTGCCCAACATGCCCGCTTTCCATGTCACACAGGTCCTGGGGGCCGTCGGCCCCAACGCAACCTTTACCACAGCCTGCGCCGCCGGGACGCAGGCGGTCGGCGAGGCCGCCCAGGCGATCGCCTACGGCCGCGCAGACGTTGTGGTCGCCGGCGGCGCGGAAGCCCTCATTCGCTATTTCACCCTCGGAGGCTTCGCCGTCATGCGGGCGCTGCCCACGAACTACAACGAGTCCCCCGAGCGAGCCTCGCGTCCGTTCGACGCGCGCCGCGAGGGCTTCGTCTTTTCCGAAGCGGCGGCGGTCCTTGTGCTCGAGAGTCTGGAGCACGCCCGGCAGCGCGGCGCCCGCGTGTACGCGGAAGTCCTCGGATACGCCAGCTCGGGCGACGCGTATCACATCGCATCCCTCGACCCTTCCGCCGAGGGACCGGCGCGAACGATGCGCCTGGCGCTCCTGGATGCCGACGTTCCGCCGGAGTCCGTGGATTACATCAACGCCCACGGCACCTCGACTCAGGTGAACGACGCGGTCGAGACGGCGGCCATCAAGCGCATCTTCGGCGAACGGGCGTATGCCATCCCCGTGTCCGCCACCAAGTCGATGGTGGGACACTCCCTGGGAGCCGCCGGCGCCGTGGAGGCGGCGGTGTGCGCCCTCACCATTTCCCGCGGCCAGATTCATCCCACGGTCAACTACGAGTACCCCGATCCCGCGTGCGATCTGGACTATGTGCCCAACCAGCCGCGGGAGGCGAAAGTCGAAATCGCATTGTCGAATTCCTTCGGTCTGGGCGGGCAGAACGCGTGTCTCGTTCTCCGTCGAAGTGAGGCCTGATGCGACGCTACACCCACGAGCGGCTGGTCCGGCGCAACACCCTTCTGGGGAAGGTGCTCTCCTTCGGCGGAATCGGGATTCTGGTCGTGGCGCTGATCGTGTCGCTGACCCGGCCCACCGCCATCGGGCTGGTCCTGCCGGTGTCGTTGATCGGCATGGTCGCTTCCCAGATCGGCACGATCTTCCTGACGCGCTGGAATCGCCGCGATCGGGCCGACCTGATGATCGACGAGGCCCTGAAGGGCCTGGATGGGCGTTTCGCGCTGTTCCACTACCTGCTCGGAACGCCACACGTCTTGATCGGCCCAGCCGGCGCGGTGGCTCTCGTCCCGCGCAGCGAGGTGGGCCTGATCGAACACGCCGACGACCGGTGGTGGATCACGCGCTATCGCCGCGGGCAGCCGGACGGCAAGCGGCGAGAGCTCGTGGGCCTGGAGCAGGAAGCCGAGTCGGCGGCGCGCGCCCTCGAACGGCGGCTCGAGCGGGCCATTCCCGAACATGCGGAGGGGAGGGTGACGCCGGTGGCGGTGTTCCTGGCCGAAAACACCCGCCTCGAGGCGGAAGGCTCTTCACCTGCGGCGGTTCACGTCAAGAAGCTGAAGGAGTTCGTTCGCAAGATGCCGCGCCACCCGGGCCCCTCCGAAGCCGACGTCGACCGCATGGCAGAACGCTTTCCTCCCCCGCTGGCGGGGCGCAGGCCGTCTTGAGGGCGCGCTGGAGAAACCCAAACCCGGTTTCCCAAGGGAAACCGGGTTTGGCATTGGCCTTGTAGCCGCAGGCTTCAGCCTGCGTCCGGCCCGAACCGAATGCTTCCTCGACACGCAATTCAACTACGCATGCCGCGTTCGCAGCCTGATTTCCCTTCGCGGATCGACCCTCACCCTACCCTCCCCCTTCCACGGGGAGGATGAAAGAAAGACAAACCCGGTTTCCTGAGGAAACCGGGTTTGGCATTGGTTCAAACGCGTGGGGGCCGCCCCCAACCGCAAATTGGCCCGCGGATCAGCCCTTGAGATATTCCTCGAGGGACTCCTTGCTGATGCGGTACGAGTCGCCGATCTTCTTGGCCTTGAGCGACTTGTCCTTGATCGCCGAAAGGATGTCCTCCTCCGATACCCGCAGGAGTTGGGCCGCTTCGGAGGGAGTCATGACCGACGGTATCTCGGCCGCGGGCTTGGCCCCGCTCCCCTGCATCCCGGAAAGGGTCTGGCCCAGAACGTTGCCAATGCCCATTCCGGCGCCGATGCCGGCCGTCAGCCCCGCGCCCCCGGACGGGTTCTGCGCCGCGTCGCGCATCGCATCCGCGGCCTGCAACTGGGTGTACGTCTGGACATCGAGCATGCCCATGGCCCGCAATTCCTCGGCCGACTTGTCGGACGGCTTGAGGCTCTCGACGTAGAAGGACTTGAGAGTCAGGCCCAGGGCCTTGAAGTCGTCCTGACCCTTGGCCCGCACGCCGGCGCCGATCTCCTCCACCAACCCGATCAGCGACGGGACGTCCTTGGCCTTTGTGGTTTCGCCCAGCAGGTCCTGGAGCTTCGAGAGCAGCATGGCGCGCAGGCGCGCCTGGATGTCGGAGGTCTTGTACTGACCGGTCGTGCCCACCACCTGGGTCACGAACTGCTGAGGGTCGGAGACCACGAACGAGTAGGTCCCATACCCCTGGAGCAGAGCCACGCCCAGGGCCATGCCTGGATTTCGGACGATGATCGGCTGAGGCGTCCCCCATTTCTGATCGGCGAACTCTCGCAGCGACACGAAGAAGACTTCGGCCGTAAAGGGCGAGCGGTCGTTGAAGGCCTTCCCGACGAAGTCGATCAGGTACGGGATGTTGGCCGTGGTGATAGTGTGGCGGCCGGCGCGGAAGGTGTCGAGAGCCTTGCCGTCGCGGAAGAAGACGGCCGCCTGGGCCTCACGCACGATGACCTGCGAACCAATGCGGAAGTCCCCTGCCCCGCTCTCGGGGAAGCGGTGGACGATCTCATCCCGCATCTCATTGGGATACTCGACGACGTCGAAGACTCGAGCCATGGTTGCTACTCCTTAGGTCCGGCCTAGGCGGCCATGATCAGGATTTCGTCGCGGCGGTCATAGGCGTCGACCGCGTCCTGGCTGACCGTCACCAGGTTGCGGACGGCGGCCGCCATTCCGTCGGTGCCGATGGAGGCTTCGACGTTGTCGACGGCGTGAGTCAGCTTTTCGGCGTTCTCCAGGAGCGCCAGGTCATAGGTGTAGATCTTGTCGAGCTCGGCCTGGTTGATGCGCACGGCGTCGAAGAAGCCCGCATAACCGTAGGAAGCTCCTTTGACCCGGTCGATGAACGCGCGCAGCTTGATGGCGGACGCTTCCAGATCGTCCACCAGCTCCAACTGGCCGCCGCCGATGAGCTGGCGCTGGAGCGCCGAAATCCGAGCCCATTGGTTCTCATAGCGCAGCGCGATCGATTCGCGCAGCAACTTGTCGGCCTCCCGCCGGTCTTCGCGCTTGATGTAGCCGACGAAACCGGACAGGAAGCTTCTGATTTTCCCGAGGAGATCTTTGCCCTCGGTGACTTTACCCAGTGGATCTACGCTGCTCGTCATGCGCGCCTCCATCGAGTGCCGGTGCACACCAGAGCCATTATAGACCCCCTACGGCGCGCATGCAATCGAAAGCCTGACCCCTGGCTGACGGTGCGTCGTATAATCCTCGGCGTACATCCCAAGGAGCGCGACATGTCCGTTCAGCAGGCTCTACAACGCGTCGTCGAACCCTTCGGCGACGCTTTTCGCCTCGGACCCGGCCCCTCGGTGAAGGTCGTCAGCCGCGACAACCTGTCCCGTCAAATGGATCGGCTGGCTCGCATCGCCGCGCTGGGCGCCGCGCCCGAAGCCAATCTGGCGCGCTGGGTCATCCGCTCGGCCGCGGCCGACGTGGGGATCCACCCGGCCTCGATCGACGCGCTGTATCGCGCCCGCGGGCGCGGCGAAACCCGGACCAATTTCACCGTGCCCGCCATGAACCTGCGGGCCCTGGCTTACCATTCGGCGCGGGCCGTGTTTCGCGCCGCCCGCGCCGTCGAAGCCAAGGCGATCATCTTCGAGATCGCCCGGTCGGAGATGGGCTACACCGCTCAGAGGCCTTCGGAATACAGCTCCAGCGTCCTGGCGGCGGCCATCGTCGAAGGGCACACCGGCCCGGTCTTCATTCAAGGCGATCACTTCCAGATGAGCCCCAAGCGCTTCGGCGAGGACCCCGCCAAAGAGGTGGACGCGGTTCGGGCCCTCGTCGCCGAGTCGCTCGAGGCCGGCTTCTTCAACATCGACATCGACACCTCGACCCTGGTGGACCTGAGCAAGGCAAGCCTCGAGGCTCAGCAAGAACTCAACGTCCAGATGTGCGCCGAGCTGGCGCTGGAGGTCCGCCGATTGGAGCCGAAGGGCCTCACCGTTTCGATCGGTGGCGAGATCGGCGAAGTCGGCGGACGCAACAGCACCGAGGAAGAACTGCGGGCCTTCATGGACGGATTCAACCGGGTGTTCGGCCGCCTGCGGCCGGGCGCGCCGGGCCTGTCGAAAATCAGCATCCAGACCGGCACCTCTCACGGCGGGGTCGTGCTTCCCGACGGATCGATTGCCGATGTCAAGGTCGACTTCGACACGCTGCGCAAGTTGTCCGAGGTTGCCCGCACCGCTTACGGACTGGCCGGCGCCGTGCAGCATGGCGCGTCCACCTTGCCCGAACAGGCCTTCAGTCGATTCGCCGAAGCTGCGGCGTGCGAAGTGCATCTGGCGACGAACTTCCAGACGATGCTCTTCGATCGTCTTCCGGATGGCGTCCGCAGAGAGATGTATGCCTTTCTCGACAGGGACTTCGCCGGCGAGCGCAAGGCCGATATGACCGACGAGCAGTTCTATTACAAGGTCCGCAAGAACGCGCTCGGTCCCTTCAAGAAGACCCTGTGGGAGCTTCCGGGCGACGTCCTGGACGATGTGGGTCGCGCCTGGGAGGATCAGTTCCGTCTTCTGTTCGAGCGGCTGGGCGTGGTCGGGACGCGGGCCGAGGTCGAACGCCACATCGAATCG
>DASSGB010000161.1:0-14104 GCA_035693825.1 Anaerolineales bacterium | reverse complement strand
CCAAGTCATCCTCGTTGTAGACGATAACGTCACGTATTGTGCCGCCATAGCTGAGATTCTTGCGGCTGCCGGCTTCAAGGCGCTTAGCGCGACCAGCGTCCAGGAAGCGGTGCTGATTCTGGCCGACACCACCCCGGACCTGATCCTGTCGGACACGATGCCGCTTCCGGACGGTATTTCGTTGATCCGGATTCTCCGAAAGATCGACCGCCTGAAGGACATCCCCGTCGTGACGGTTAGCGGGAGAGCCATGCCCCTCGACCGGGCCGAAGCCATCTCTGGAGGCGCCAGCAGCTTCCTTGCAAAGCCGTTTTCAGCGGCCCAACTTCTCGAAGTCATACAGCTGCATCTCCCCCGCCCCGGCCGCCGGGCCGCCTGAAACCCCCGACCAACAACTCGCAGCCTTAGCCTGCCTGGCAGCCGTTTCGTTCGGACGATCCGTGCGCTTCCCACCCGCCGCACGGGCCAGCCCCATTGAAAGCCCGAGTCCTCATCCGACGGCTACCCCAACTCGTACTGCGCCAGATCCTCCTCCACTCGCGACATCTCGACGTAGTCCGAGAATCCGACCCCACCCGGCAGCCGCCTTGTGTCCGATGCGAGCTCGAGGCTGCGCCGTCTGTGGGCCAGCCAGGTTTCTCCGAGACTCCCTGCCGGCGGAAGCCTGACGATCCGAGACTCCGGCTTCGGCCTCGACTCGCTCGTGAAGCTCGAAGAAATGAGCAATGTCCCGTCGGTGAACGGCGTGTAGAACTTGACACCCATCCCCATACACAGCGCCACCGAGGGCGGATCGGATGACGCCAAAAGGGGATAAAGCGTTCCCAGGCGCAGGGGTGAGCGAACGACGAGAACTTCCCGGTGGAAGAAGGCGAGGATCAGAACCAGGAACTGAAGAACCGCCGAGAAGCTCCCCATGAGCTCCATGCAGTACGCCAAGTGCCGAAAGCCGAGCGCCTGGAGCGCGGCCGCCTCTTCGCCGTAGCGCTTCTGAATTCTTTCCTGAAGGCCGGGATCGGTGATCTGGGAATAGTAAGCCACAGGCAGTTGGTCAGTGGTCAGTGGTGAGTGGTCAGCGAGGTCTGGGAGAGAGGATGTCTTGGAGCCCTCACCCCTGCCCCTCTTCCGCGGAGCGGGAGAGGGGAAAGGCACGCCCTGTTGTGCTCATCCATGGAATGCGAAACGAGATGCACGCAAGCTCCTCTCACAGCCCCGTCCACGGCCAAACGAATTGCGGGCATGCCCCTCTCACAACCCCATCCACGCATTCGGAGACGAGGTCATGCACAGCCTCTCTTTGCCCCTCTCCCGCTCCGCCGGGGGAGGCGTCGGGTGAGGGCCATCCAATGCCCTTCACGCCTTGCGCGTCCTAGCTCCTCTCCCGCTTCGCCGGGGGAGGGGTCAGGGTGAGGGCCAGCCAATGCCCCCTCACGCGTCGAGCTTGTTGGCCCCTCTCCCGCTCCGCGGGGGAGAGGGGTCGGGGTGAGGGCCAGCCAATGCCCCCTCACGCCTCGCGCTTCTTGGCCCTCTCCCGCTCCGCGGCCGAAGATCCCCGAAGGGGGGAGAGGGTTGGGGTGAGGGCCATCATCATCCTTTCCGCGCTTTTCCCCGCCGGCTCCCCTGGACGATCCCCAAGAGCGCCAACACACCCAGCGCGATCCTCAGCGCGACCCCCATCCAGGCGACGGTCATGACCACGCCCATCAGCACCGCCGCCAGGAGAACCCAACCCTCGCCCGGCCCGGCGCCCTGCAGCGTTACCAGGCGCGCCTTCAGCCGCTGCGCGAATCGATCGCTCGGCTCCACCGGCACCAACACGCGCTCGAGCCATCGTTCCAGCTCGTTGACCTTCATCCGCCCCACACCCGCGCTCATCCTGTCGAAACCTCTTTCAGTCGTCAGTCGTCAGTAGTCAGAAGGCTTCAGCCACGAACCAGTCATCACGAATCACACGTCCCCGGCCTCAGCCCCCGACAACCGCAAGACCAACCACTCACCACTCACCACTGACCACTGCTATCCCCGCCAAGCTCCTCGCGCAGCGAGTTCAATGTTCGATGGTAGAGGCTCTTGATCGCGCCTTCCGTCCTTCCCATGATCTGTCCGATCTCCGCGTTCGACAGCCGCTCCACGAATTTCAAGATCAGGAGCTGCTGACGGTCCTCCGGCAGACGCCGCACGACCGCCAGCAACCGGTCCCGCTCCTCGGCCGCGACCGCCTCGGCCTCCGGATGCACGGCTGCGCCCAGGCTCCCCTCATGCTCGTCGAGGGGCACCACCGGGCGCCGGCTGCGGTCGCGATGCCAGTTGGCGACGAGGTTGTGGGCGATGCGATACAGCCAGGCCGAGAACGGTACCCCCTTGTCCTCGAACGCGCCCACGTGCCTCAACGCCCGCTGGAAGACCCGCGCCGTCAGGTCCTCGGCGTCGTGCGAGTTCCCGGTGCGGTAGTAGATGTAGTTGTAAATGCGGCGGACGTGCCGCTCGTACAGCAACCCGAAGGCCTCGGCATCCGTCGAGGCCCGCTGCACTAGTTCGAGCTCATCCCCGGAGTCGGGCACGCCTCGCCTCCGGGTTCGTCCGTCCATCCACTAGAACACCATCCTCGATGATTCGTTCTTTGTGCTTTGGCCCCCTCGGCCTGCGCCCTCGCTCATCGCTCGGGCTCGGCCTCCGGGGAGCAAGTCCGCGTCCGAAACTCCTTCTCGGCATACCGTCGTGGCGAAGCCCGCCTGACCACCGACCCCTCACCACTGGCCACTGGCCCGCAGTATAGCACCCACGGGTGAAGCACCCTCCTCCGGCGAATGATAGACTCCTCCTCATGCAGCCTCTCGTCGCGCTCGACATCGAAACCACCGGCCTCGACCCGCAGACCGACGCCATCATCGAGATCGGAGCCGTGCGTTTCCAGGGCACGCGTATCGACGGCGAATGGTCCACCCTCGTCCAACCGGGAAGGCCTCTCTCGCCTTTCATCGTCGAGCTGACGGGCATTTCCGACGACATGCTGCGCAATGCGCCGCGCCTGTCGCGCGTCCTGGGCGACCTGCACAACTTCGTCGGCGACGCGCCCATCGTCGGACACAGCATCGCCTTCGACCTTTCCTTTCTCAGGCCGCGCGGTGTCCTCATCGACAACCATTCGCTCGACACCTACGACCTGGCCTCGGTCGTCTTGCCTGGCGCCGGCCGCTACCGCTTGTCGGCCCTTGCCGCCGCGCTCGGCGTGCCAGTCCAGGGAAAACATCGCGCCCTTCCCGACGCCCGCATGACCTATCAGATCTTTCTTCGACTGGCGGAGCGGGCCGGGGAACTCCCACGATACATCCTGCGCGAGATCGTCCGCCTCGGCGAGAACCTCGAATGGGGCGGCGGCTGGCTCTTCGACGAGGCTCTGCGCCAAGTCGACGAGCAGATCCTGCTTCATGAGCAGATCCCCGACCTCGAGTCGAAACTGTTCCCCTCGCGGCCGCCTGCGGGGACGCCGCTGACGCCCGTCGAAGAGCCGCAGCCGCTCGATCCGGACGAGATCGAAGCCGTGCTCGCCCCCGGCGGGCCGCTGGCCCGGGCCCACGCCGAATACGAGCACCGTCCTCAGCAGCTTCGGATGGCCCGCGCCGTCTGCGAAGCCCTCTCGGGCTCGCGCCATCTTCTGGTCGAGGCCGGCACCGGCACGGGCAAGTCGATGGCGTATCTCGTTCCGGCTTTCGCCTGGGCCGCCAGGAACGGCCAGCGCGTCGTCATTTCGACCAACACCATCAATCTCCAGGACCAACTCATCCGCAAGGACATCCCCGAGCTTCGTCGAGCCCTTGGCGCCGATCTGCAGGCCGCCGTTCTGAAAGGAAGGGCGAATTACCTCTGCCCACGCAGGCTGGCCGCGCTGCGCCGCCTCGGCGCACGCACGACCGAGGAAATGCGGGTTCTGGCCAAGGTCCTCGTCTGGATGTCCGCCGGCGGCACCGGCGACCGGGCCGAGATCACCCTCAACACCGCCGGCGAACTGGCTGCCTGGTCGCGCCTTTCCGCCGACAACGAGGAGTGCGCCTCGGAAGGCTGCCTCGATCACGGGCGAGCGCGCTGCCCGTACGACTCCGCCCGATTGGCGGCCGAGTCGGCTCACGTCGTCATTGTCAACCACGCCTTGCTCATGGCCGACATCCTGACGCGAAATCGCGTCATCCCCGAATACGAACGTCTGATCGTCGACGAGGGCCACCATCTCGAAGCCGCTACGACCACAGGCCTCAGCTTCCACGCCTCCGAGACCGATCTCATCCGCCCGCTGCGCGACCTGTCCAGCCTGGGCGCCGGCGTGCTGGGCTCGGCGGCGGCCCTGGCTCGCCGCACGATGGACCACGAGAGCGCGGCCAAAGTCAAGAAGGTCATCGACGGAATCGTCAACAACAGCCGTGAAGCCTCCGAGAAGACCGGCCGCCTGTTCGTCGCCTTGCGCGACTTCCTCGAGTCCCACAGGGACGGCCAGGCCGCGCCGGCCTTCACCGAGCAGGTTCGCATCTCCCCCTCCACTCGCTCCGTGCCGGCCTGGTCTCCGGTCGAAATCGCCTGGGACGAGCTGCGCGGACCGTTGGGCTGTGTCGTTCAGGCACTCACCCCGCTGGCCGAAACTCTGGCCGGCCTCGGCGGCGGAGGCGCGAC
The DNA here is from genome assembly GCA_035693825.1 of Anaerolineales bacterium. Taxonomy (GTDB): domain Bacteria; phylum Chloroflexota; class Anaerolineae; order Anaerolineales; family E44-bin32; genus MGOM01. The sequence goes on along the minus strand of DASSGB010000161.1, from coordinate 9,442 downwards.
CGCCGGCGGCGATATCGGATTGAGTCTTCGATCGACGGCTCGCCTCCTGACGGAGCTTCAGGACAACCTGGACCAGTTCTTCTTCGAACCCGATCCACAGCGCATCTACTGGATCGAGTCGGCCTCGACCTTCGACCGCGTGTCGCTGCACACGGCGCCTCTCGATATCGGGCCCCTCGTCGAGCGTCATCTGTGGAACACCAAAGACACTGTCGTCCTGACCTCGGCCACGCTGACGGCCGCCGGCGAGTTTGATTACCTGCGCCGTCGCCTGCATGCCGACGCCGCCGACGAGCTCGCCCTCGGCTCGCCCTTCGACTACGAGACCTCGACGCTGCTGTACCTGGTGAACGACATCCCCGAACCCGTCGAACGCGGGGCATACCAGAGCGCTCTCGAGCGCAGCCTGCTCAGCCTGTGCCGCGCCACACGCGGCCGCACCCTGGTGCTGTTTACCTCACACGAGCAGCTCCGTCGGACCTCGCGCGCCTTGAACGACCGCCTGGCGGAGGACGGAATCGTCGTCCTCGAACAGGGCGAAGGCTCCTCACGCCACGCCCTGCTCGAAGCCTTCCGATCGACCGACCAGGCCGTGCTGATGGGGACGCGTTCCTTTTGGGAAGGGGTGGACGTCCCGGGCGAGGCCCTTTCGGTGCTGGCCATCGTCCGTCTGCCCTTTGATGTGCCGACGGATCCCATCGTCGCCGCGCGTTCGGAGACGTTCGAGCTTCCCTTCGATCAGTACTCCGTGCCCGAGGCCATCTTGCGTTTCCGCCAGGGATTCGGGCGCCTGATTCGCACGCGCGCCGATCGCGGCGTCGTGGCCATTTTCGACCGCAGAGTCCTCTCCAAGAAGTACGGCCGGGCTTTCCTCGATTCGCTTCCCGTGTGCACCGTCCGCCAGGGTCCGATGGCCGATCTGCCGCGGCAGGCGGCGCGCTGGCTGGGAATCTAGTGGTCAGTGGTCAGTGGTCAAGGGTCAGTGGCCAGTCATTCACATGAATCAGGACCGCACCTGTAATCAGGTAACGCCCGATGGCTGATGGCTGACGGCCTGTCTGCGATATAATTCGGCCCTCAGACTCATCCCAAGGAACTACAGCAGCCGTGATCGACGTTAACGACCTCCGCAAGGGAGTGACCTTCGAACTCGACGGCAACCTGTTCAAGGTCCTCGAATACGCCCACAACAAACCCGGCCGCGGCAACGCCACCATCCGCACTCGCGTCCGCAACCTGCGCACCGGCGGCGTGCTGGAGAAGACCTTCATCTCGGGTGACCGCGTCAAGGACGTCCGCCTCGACCACCACATCGTCCAGTACCTCTACAACGACGGCGACTTCTACCACTTCATGGACACCGAGACCTACGAGCAGCCGGCCATCCCCAAGGATCACCTGGGCGACGCCGTCGAGTACCTGACCGAAGGCATGGAAGTCAAGCTCACGTTCTACGACACCGAGCCCCTAGACATCGAACTCCCCACCTCCGTCGACCTCAAAGTCTCCGAGGCCGAACTGGCGGTCAAAGGCGACACGGCCACCGGTGCCACCAAGTCCGTCACGACCGAGACCGGACTGAAAGTTGTCGTCCCGCTCTTCGTCTCCGCCGGGGACACCATCCGCGTCGACACCCGCACCGGCGCTTACCTCACCCGCGTCTGACCCAGAGGTCCGGACACGCAATGCGGACTCCCGCAGGGCAGGAATGCCCTCACTATTACGCGGATTTCCACCGCGGCCGGCAGCGGCAGGAGTGCCGCCTGGTCGGCCCGGCCGGTCCGCGTTGGAAGCCATCGGATTGCGGCCGCTGCCCGGTGCCGCGCATCGTTCTGGCGAACGCCTGCCCCAACCTTCGCCTGGCGGCGGCCATCCAGCCGGGTGTGTTGGGCCTGGGGCGGCATGTCGTCGTGACCGCACATTGTCCCCGGTACGAAACGGCCGTGGCTGAGCCTGAGATCGGCTGCGGCCATTGCCATGAGTTGTTCGAGGCGGGGCTGGCTCGACCCGAGGCAGGATGATCCGCGGTCTGCTGGTCGATCTCGACGACACGCTCCTGGACAACGACATGGGGCGATTCCTCCCGGCCTACTTTCAACTGCTGGGGCAATCGTTCAGCCACCGCGGCGCGCCGGAGGTCGTCCTTCAACATCTTCTGCGGGCCAGCAAACGCATGATGGAGAACCAGGACCCGCTCCGCACGTTGAAGGGCGTTTTCGACTCGATCTTTTACCCTGCCCTCGGTGTGGACGCAGACGCCTCGCGGCCGGAGGTGGAGGCGTTTTACCGTGACGTCTTCCCGGCGCTTCGCTCGCTGACGGCTCCCCGTCCAGCCGCTGTGGACTTCATAGCGTCGGCTCGCCGCTTGGGCCTGGGCATCGTGGTGGCCACAAATCCCCTCATGCCCGAGCCGGCCGTGCTGCATCGTCTGGACTGGGCGGGCTTGCGCCACGCGGCCCGTACCTTCGACCTCATCACGAGCTATGAAGACTTCCATTTCGCCAAACCCGATCCGGCCTACTTCGGCGAGATCCTCGGCCGAATGGGCTGGCGCCCCGGCGACGCCGTGATGGTTGGCAACGACCCGGCGGCCGATCTCGAGCCGGCCGCGAGCGTGGGCATGGCGGTGTTTCGCGTGGGGCCGGCGGCGAATGGCGACGTCGCCGAGGGCGACCTGCATGCAGCCGCGGAATGGATTCGCAACCGCGTCGACTCACCCCCGGCGCACGCCGCGCCCCTCCCGGCTGGCATCATCGGGAGGCTCCGCGGTCAGATGGCGGCGCTCCACCATCTGACCCGCTTTCTTTCCCCGGCGGATTGGACGCGCCGCCCGGACTCTGCCGGCCGGTCGCCGGTGGAGATCGTCTGCCATTTGAGGGACATGGAAACAGAAGTCACGCTGCCGCGCCTCGAGGCGATCCGCCGCGAGCACAACCCCTTTCTCCCAGCCCCGGATACGACGAGATGGGTGGTCGACAGGCAATACGCCAGGCAATCGGGGCCGCCGGCGTTCCGGCAGCTCGCGGACCAGCGCGCTCTTCTCCTCGACTCCCTGGAAACGCTGGCTCCGGATGAATGGGCGCGCCCGGCACGTCACGCCCTCCTCGGTCCGACGACCCTGGCGGAAGTCCTCTCGACCTCCGCCGAGCACGAGCTCGTCCACCTGGCCGACCTCCGCGCCGCCACGGCACAGGCGGAATAAGGACTGCTGGCAGCAAAGGCCAAACCCGGCAAAGACCAAACCCGGTTTGGCCACAAACGCGACTCTGTCGAGGGCTTTCTTCTGGGCAAACCGGGTTTGGGTTTCGGCGTGGCCCGACAACCTGCAGCCTATGGCTGAGGACTGGACGGAGGTATCCATGCGATTGAAGGGCAAGCGCATCGCGGTGTTGGTTGAAGAAGGCTTCGAGGACCTCGAATACTGGGTGACGTACATGCGGCTCCAGGAAGAAGGCGCTGAAGTGTTTTCGGTGGGGCCGAAACGCGGCGCGGTCGTGCGGGCGAAGAGCGGCGGACTGGCGGCGGAGATCGAGCGTGCCGCGGCTGAAGTGCTGCCTTCGGATGTGGATGCCCTGGTCGTTCCCGGAGGTTGGGCGCCGGACAAGCTGCGCCGCTACCCGGCGGTCGTCGAACTGGTGCGCGGCGTGCATGCGCAGGGGAAGATCATCGGCATGATCTGTCATGCCGGACTGGTCGGAATCTCGGCCGGCATCGTGCGCGGCAGCCGCGCCACGGGCTCCTTGGGGATCAAGGACGACTTGGTCAACGCCGGGGCGAAGTGGGAAGACACGCCGGCCTTTCGCGACGGAAACCTGGTGTGGGGCCGGGTCGTGCCGGACATCCCTGATTTCTGCCGCGAGCTTGTCGCGGCGATTGAAGAATCGTAGCCACCAAAGGCGAGACACTGCGCTCAGTCAATGGTAGGGGCGGCTCGCAAGCCCTCCCTACAATGCATCCCCAGCGGGGAGAGGGCTGGGGTGAGGGGCGAATCTCCCGGCCCGTCTTGCCCCTCTCCCGCTGCGCGGGAGAGAGGTTGGGGTGAGGGCAACATCCTCGCCTCCGGACCCCACCTTTCGTACAGCTTTGCGCGCCTCCTACCCCAATGTTAGAATGCAGCGCTTGGGGAAGTGCTGGAACTGGCAGACAGGCGTGACTTAGGATCACGTGCCGCGAGGCGTGAGGGTTCAAGTCCCTCCTTCCCCACTCCTGTCTGGCCTCCACAGCGCACGATGAACAGGACCAACCGGTGACCTTACGCATCGAGACCCAGGATCTGGCGGAGCGGCAGCTACAGCTGACCGTCGAAGTTCCGCGCGATCGCATCGAAGCCGCCATGCACCGCGCCGCCCGGCACCTGAGCGAGCGCACGCGCATCGCAGGTTTCCGGCCCGGCAAAGCTCCCTACGACTTGATTCTTCAGAAGCTCGGTGAAGAGGCCGTGTTCGAGGAGGCTCTCGATCACCTGGGCCAGGAAGTCTACAAGCAGGCCCTGGCCGATTCGGCCGTCGAGCCGATCGCCCCCGGCTCGCTCGAGGAAGTCGTCAGCCGCGATCCGCTGATCCTGCGCTATACGGTTCCTCTCACCCCCGAGATCGATCTCGGGACGTACCGCGACATTCGTCTGGACTTCGAAGAACCTTCCGTGACCGACGAAGCGTTGGAACGCGTCCTGGAAGACTTGCGCCAGCAGCAGGCGCTCATCGAGCCCGCCAACCGGCCGGCGCAGATGGGTGACGTCGTCGTGCTCGACGTGCACGGCAGACTCCGAGACGGCCCCGAAGGTGCGCTTCTCGATGAGCACGGCATTTCGGTGCTCCTTGCCCCCACCACCGACTTCCCGGTCCCGGGAGTCAGCGACCAACTCGTCGGACTGGAAGCCGGCGCCGAAAAGAGTCTGGATCACGTCTTTCCCGACGATTACAGCAACGAGGCGCTGAGGGGCAAGCCGGCCGTCTTCGACATCAAGGTCCAGGAAGTGAAATCGAGGCTGGTGCCGGAGTGGTCGGACGACCTGGCCAAGAACCTGGGCGAATTCAACGATCTGCTCGACCTGCGCGTCAAGCTTCGGCAGAGCCTGCTCGAGCAGGCGACACGCCAGTCGGAGGCCGCGTACGGCGATCGGGCCGTGGAGCAGACGGTCGCCGTGGCCAAAGTCGACTTCCCGCCGGTTCTGCTTCAGGAAGAACTCGACGGGCTCCTGCGCGACCTGGATCGACGTCTCCGCGACCAGCGCCTGACGCTCGCCGACTACCTGAAGATCGAGAAGAAGACCGAAGAGCAGTTGCGGACCGAGCTCGAGCCGCGCGCCCGCGAGCGGCTCGTTCGATCGCTCGTGCTCGGCAAGGTCGTCGAGGCGGAGGGCCTGGCCGTCACGCCCGAAGACATCGACGCCGAGATCGAACGCATGTCCGCCCCGCTGAAAGAACGCGCCGACGGTCTCAAGAAACTGCTCGACACGCCCACCAGCCGACATCGAATCGAGCTGGACTTGCTGACCGACAAAGCCGTCCGCCGCCTGGCTGACATCGCCCGCGGGCGCGCTCCCGAGAAGGAAATCGAAACGAAGAAAGACGAGGGTACCCATGCTTGAACCACGCGCCGAATCCCTGATCCCCATGGTCATCGAGACGTCGGGCCGCGGCGAGCGCGCCTACGACATCTACTCCCTGCTGCTCAAGGAGCGCATCGTTTTCCTGGGAACGCCCATCAACGACCAGGTGGCGAACCTGATCGTCGCCCAACTCCTGTTCCTGGATCGCGAGGATCCGGAGAAGCAGATTCGGATGTACATCAACTCCCCGGGCGGCGCCATTTATGCCGGTCTGGCGGTGTACGACACGATGCAGCAGGTCAGTGCGCCCATCTCGACCGTGGCGGTTGGAGTGACGGCTTCGTTCGGTACCGTGCTGCTGGCGGCCGGCGCCAAGGGGCTGCGCTATGCCCTGCCCCACGCCACCATCCACCTGCATCAGCCGTTGGGCGGAGCCCAGGGGCAGGCGACCGACATCGAGATCCAGGCAAAAGAGATCTTGCGCCTGAAGGAAGAAATCAATAATATACTCGTCAAGCACACCGGTCAGCCGCGCGAGGTCATCGAGCGGGACACCGAGCGGGATTTCTACATGGACGGGGACGCCGGCAAGCTCTACGGCATTGTGGACCACGTCTTGCATCCCGTAGGGGAACCGGAAAAGGCCTGAGGAAAGCGAACGGGGGAACGTGCCGGGCAAAGACAGCGCCGCCAGCGCCAGCCGCCGTTGCTCCTTCTGCAGCCGGGGCGAGCAGGAAGTCCATCGCCTGATCTCCGGCCCCGACGGCGTGTTCATTTGCAACGAATGCGTCGACCTCTGCCGTGACATCATCGACGGCGACGGACGCCACCTGGGCAGCACTTCCGCCTACGTCCGTCCTGCCCTTCCGCCTCAACAGATCTACGCCAAACTCGAAGAGTATGTCGTCGGCCAGGAGCACGCCAAGCGCGTGCTCTCGGTCGCCGTCTACAACCATTACAAGCGCATCGCCAGCCGGGGCGTTTCCAGCGTCGAGCTGGACAAGAGCAACATCCTGCTCATCGGCCCCACCGGTTGCGGGAAGACGCTCCTGGCGCAGACCCTGGCCCGCACCCTCGACGTCCCCTTCTGTATTGCCGACGCCACCGCCCTGACCGAGGCCGGCTACGTGGGTGAAGACGTTGAGAACATCCTGCTCCGCCTCTTGCAGGCCGCCGACTTCAACATCCCGCGTGCCGAACACGGCATCGTGTATATCGACGAGCTGGACAAGACGGCGCGCAAGACCGGCGACAACCCGAGCATCACTCGCGACGTATCCGGCGAAGGCGTCCAGCAGGCCCTGCTCAAGATCATGGAAGGGGCCGTGGTCAACGTGCCTCCGCAGGGCGGCCGAAAGCATCCGCAGCAGGAATTCATCCAGGTCGATACGCGCGACATCCTGTTCATCTGCGGCGGCACATTCGACGGCCTGTCGGAGATCATCGCCGAGCGAGTCGGGCAGCGCGGACGGATCGGTTTCGCCGGCACGCGCAGCTCGGACGATGCCCTTGAGCTCACCCAGGCCGACCTGCTGCGTCTGGCCATTCCGGATGACCTCATGCGCTTCGGCATGATCCCGGAGCTGGTCGGCCGTCTGCCGCTGACCGTCAGCGTCGATCCACTGGACGAGCCGGCGCTGCGGGCTATCTTGACCGAGCCGCGCAACTCCCTCGTCCGACAGTACCAACGCCTGTTCGACATGGACCAGGTGGAGCTCGTCTTCACGCCCGAGTCTCTGGACGCCGCGGCGCGCCTGGCGATGGAACGAGAAACCGGCGCGCGCGGCCTGCGCTCGATCCTGGAGGGGATTTTGCTCGATGTGATGTACGAGATCCCCTCGCACCCCGATGTCCGCCGCGTCGTCGTCGACGCCGACGCCATCGAAGGGCGTGCCGCTCCGCGCCGTTTCGATGGCTCCGGCGCCGATCTGAGCCTCGACCGGCCCAGCAGCCTGTCCGACGCCGCCTGAGCGCGGCCGGAGCGCTGCGCATGGCCAGGCCCCGCCTCTCCACGTTCTCGATTGTCGCCTGGGATCCGTCGGGCCCCGCCTGGGGAATCGCCGTGGCTTCGAAATTCCCGGCCGTGGGCGCCGTCGTGCCCTTGGCGGCCGCCGGAGCCGGCGCGGTCGCGACCCAGTCGTACGCCAACACAACCTACGGGCCGCGTGGGCTGGCCCTGATGGCGGAAGGACTCTCGGCGGCTGAAACGCTCGAACGACTGCTCGAGGATGACGACGGGCGAATCCAGCGCCAGGTCGGCTTGGTGGACCCTCGCGGCGGCGCGGCTTCGTTCACAGGAAGCGAGTGCCTGACCTGGGCTGGCGGTCGCACGGGCGATGGCTATGCCGCACAGGGCAACATCCTCGTCGGCCCGCAGGTGGTCGACGCGATGGCGTCTACCTTCGAATCGACCATCGCCCCTCTGCCGGAACGGCTACTGGCCGCGCTTCTCGCCGGGGACCTGGCTGGAGGAGATCGCCGCGGCCGGCAGAGCGCGGCTCTGCTCGTCGTGCGAGCCGGTGCGGGCTACGCGGGATTCAACGATCGCTGGATCGACTACCGCGTCGACGATCACCAGGACCCGGTGCCCCGCCTGGCGGAGCTGCTCGAGATCCACCATCTGTTCTTCGACCAGAGCCGCCCCGAGGATCGTCTCCCGCTGGAAGGCGAAACCCTCGAGACATTGCGTGGGATACTCCAGCGTCTTGGATACGATCCCTCCCCAACCGGCGCCGGACTGGACGAGGCAACCGGACGTGCCCTGACTCGATTCCTCGGCAACGAGAATTTCGAAGATCGTTTCGATCTGAAAGAGGGGACGATCGACCGGCCGGCGTTTGAGTATCTGGTGAGGAAGGTCGGATAGAGCAGCGGTCAGTGGCGAGTGGTCAGTTGTCAGCCTCTGCATACTGACCACTCACCACTGACCACTTGACCACGAGGTAGGCTTGCTCCAACCCAGTAACATCCTCGCCTTGATTCTCGACATGGACGGCGTCCTCTGGCGAGGCGGTGAGCTGCTGCCCGGAGTCGGACGACTCTTCGAGGTCGTCGAACGGCGCGGCCTGGCGACGGCCATCGCCACCAACAATGCCACGGTGACGCCCGATTCCGTCGTCGAACGTCTGGCGGCGGCCGGCGTCGACTATCCGAAAGACCGGGTCGTGACGTCGGCGCATGCCGCCGCCGGCTATCTGGCGCGCACCTACGGGCCGGAACTACGCGTCCATGTCATCGGAGAGGCGCCTCTGACGCGCGCCCTACGCGAAGCAGGGTATGTCCCCGTCTCAGGTGAAGATTCGCCGCAGGCGGTCGTCGTTGGAATGGATCGCTCGCTCGATTGGTCGAAACTGGTGGAAGCGACCCTGGCCATCCGGCGAGGGGCGGCCTTCATCGGGACGAATCCGGACCGGACCTTTCCATCGGAGCGCGGCATCGGCCCGGGGAACGGCGCCGTCCTGGCGGCCCTCGAAGCTGCCACCGGGATCACGCCGATCATCGTCGGCAAACCTGAGCCGCATCTCTTCCTGGAGGCGGTCCAACGGCTCGGGGTCGATCCAGGTGCGACATTGGTTGTAGGCGACAGATTGGAGACCGACATCCTGGGGGGCCGCCGAGCCGATATGCCGACGGCTTTGGTGTTGACCGGCGTCACCCAACGCGACCAGCTCGATCAAAGCGAAGTCAAGCCGGATCTCGTGTTCGACGCCCTGGACGACCTGGCCGGCTGGCTCGCTTCGGCAGGATGACGACGCGCTTCTCCATCCTCGAAACGCCACGCCCTCGGCTGGCTGAGATTCTTGCCGAATGGGGCGAGCCTTCGTATCGCCTCGACCAGATCTGGCAGGGTGTGTATCGTCATGCCGCGGCCAGCGGTCAGGAACTGACCGC
>DASSGB010000160.1:0-7273 GCA_035693825.1 Anaerolineales bacterium | reverse complement strand
GCCCTTCCGTACGGTGTGACAGCGGGGCCTTCCGGCAAGAGCGGCAGTGCCGGCCGCCCTTTGGATTGGCAGGGGGCTCTCCCCTTTAACACGCTCCCCGACCGCCGGTCGGACACCCTCCCAGCCTCCAGCTAATCCCCGCCCCAGAATCGGCTACGATTGATGCTCGGCAAGATGAAGTGGACGACAGGCTGATCCGGATTGCCGGTAGAAATTCGTGGCGGCACGCTGGCCGCGTCGCGGGGCTTGCTAAGCTCGCCCCGCTTGCTGCACTTGTGGGACTGGCCGCCGCGGTTGCTCTCGCCTCCCCGCCAGCACGCTCGGGCGCGGAGGCAGCCGTGAGTGCAGATGGCGCTTCGGAGCTCATCCAGGCCGTCAACCAGTTCCGGGCGTCATACGGGATGGCGCCCCTGGTGATCGACCCGATCCTCATGGCGGTCGCCGAGGCGCAGAACAACTACAGTATTTCCATCGGATTCATCACCCATTACGGGCCCGACGGTTCCCGTCCCAAACAACAGGCGATAGCCGCCGGCTACGGCGGAGGCGCGACCGTCTTCATCTCCGAGAATATCGCCATGGGCACCGACCTGACCGCGGCCGGGGCGGTGCAGGCGTGGACCGGGGATGAGCCGCACCTCAACACCATGATCGGCACCTACTACCGTGACGTCGGAGCGGGAGTGGGTCAGGACGGTGATGGGTCTTCTTACTACACCCTGATCACCGGTTACGTCGCTGGGGGCTACAGCGCCGGCTCGACGGCTCCCGCGGGCGGATTTTCGTTTCCGGTCGGCCCGGCGCCCGTGATCAAGGCGACCCCGCAGGCCGACGGCTCGATCGTGCACACCGTGGAGACGGGCCAGACGCTGTGGACCATCGCTGCGGTTTACGACGTCGAACTGGAAGAACTGCTCGAGCTCAACCGGCTCGCGGGGTCCGCCGTCCTGCATCCGGGGGACAAGATCACCGTGCGCCGGGGCCTCCCGCCCACGCCAACCGTCGCGGAGGCTTCCAACACGCCGCGCACCTCGGCCGGCCGGCGGGCAACACCGTCGATCTCACCCCGCCGCGCCAGAACCCCCACGCCCACACCGGTCCCCTTCGAGACGCCGCCAAATCCCGCGAGCTGGGCGATGATCGGAATTGGCCTGACGCTGCTGGCCGCGGGGGTTGTGTTCGGCCTCCGGCGGCGGTGAGGGCGTGGGAATGTGTAGGGGCACGCCACCGTTCGTGCCGCGAAGCCCGGCGGCACGCCGGTGCGAGACGGCATGGCGTGCCCCTACGATTGTCGTCCAAGGAAGGCGAAACGACGCCGTCTACGCGGCAGCCATCGCCTTCCGGACGGCCTCGACGGTGCGGCGGGTCCCATTGAAAAGGATCGGGCGAATTCCTGCAGCGGCTGCGGCCCGGAGGTTGCGCGGCATGTCGTCGACGAAGAGCGCCGCTTCGGCAGGTACGCCTGACCGATCGAGCGCGAGGCGGTAGATGCCCGGATCCGGTTTGGCCATGGCGATCTCGGCCGAAATCACCATCTGGTCAAAGGCGCCCGGGGAGATCGAGGCCTCCAGGAACTCCCTGGCGTTCGGCCAGGCGTTCGAGATCAATCCGGTCTTCACCCCAGGCCTCAGGCTCTCGATGAACGAGATGAGCTCCTGGTCCATGAAGTCCCCGGCGAAGAAATCCTTGCGCAGAGCCTCCCGGTCGTCGCGACCAAGGCCCAGGTCGACCGCAAGGGACTCCCAGATGTCCTCGACGGACGCCCCGCCGATCATCGCCCGCTGACTTGCTTCGCCTTCGAAGACCATGCGCTCCAGCGACCCGGGCTTCAACCCAAGGCGGCGCTCCCACTTGCGGCGCGGCCGCCAGTCTCGCGTGCGAAGGATGACCCCGCCCATATCCCAGAAGACGGCGAGGATGCGTGAAGGATCGGTCGAGGGAATGGGAGGCCTCCTTCGTCAGGCGGCGGGCGCACCGAGCGCGCGCCGGAAGAGGCTTCGGCGCCAGATGGCCGTGAATCCGAGGCGCTGGTAGACCCGAAGGGCGCCGGTCGGGTTTTCGGAATCGACTTCGAGCGCGGCTTCGGTCATCCCGCGCTCTTTCAGGGCGGCCAGGCTGCGCGCGATCAGCGCGCTGGCCAGGCCCCGCCGGCGCCACGGCCGCCGAACGCTGATGTCTTCGGTATAGCCTCGCAGGCGTCCGTGCTCCGAGTTCTCTTCCGGATGGATGTAGCTCAACACCGATCCCGCCACCTGATCACCGTCCCAGGCCACGCGCCACAGACTCGGATCGTAGTGCGGGAAGGCCAGGAAGCGCTGATAGTTTTCTTCGGGCCAAGGAGCATACCCCCAATGGTCCTGGAAGGCTTCGCGCTCGGCCTCCCAAATGGCGCGGAAGTGTGCGGCCTCGGCCGGCCGGACCTCCAGGCCGCTCGGAAGCGGCAGATCGGGAATCGGCTGAGACAAGTCCCTGACCATCTTGAAAGAGTAGCGGACGGGAGCGTATCCGCGGCTGCTCAGCAGGGCGGCCGCGGACACCTCTCCGTCGGCAATGTACGATTGGAGGAAGCGCCGGCCCACAGACCCCAGCCGGCAGGCTTCCGCCCGCCGGGTCATCTGGTGGAGCATCGCCGCTCCCAGGCCACGCCTGCGCCAGGCCGGGTGGACATAGCCCCGGTGGAAGTGAAGCTCGTCCCCGGCGGTTTGCAGGCGGTGGCTGATCCACGAGTAGGCCACGGCGCGGCCCTCGACATCGGCCAGAGTGATATCCAGCGAAGGATCAAGGCTGTCCGCGTTCTCGACGAAGTTGGCCAGCTCGGCTTCGGTCACAACCTCGTCCAGCCCGTCGACTTCCGCGCAGGCTCGGTGCACGGCGACCATGCCGGCGTAGTCGCGTCTTCCTCCCAGCGGGCGAAATCGCAGGCCGGGAATCGTCGGCGGCGCGGGAAGCGGCATGGAAGCTGCGGCCATCGGGGGGGACGCGGGTGCTCGCTGCATGAGTTTACCCATTGCGGTGGAGCCGGCCGGTCCGCTTGGCGTAGCGCTCAGCCATGGCGAAAGCCTGCAGGCCCACCGGGATCGACGCCGCGCCGATGAGCAGAGCGGGCCAGATCTGGCTCCAAAGATATGCCGGTCCGGCGCTTTCCAGGAGCGCCGCCCGAACGCCTTCCAGCACGTAGGTGGCGGGCGAGAAGATGGCCATCTTCTGCAAGGCCGCCGGCAGCACCTCCACCGGATAGTACACCCCGGAGATGAGCAGCAACACGGCGATGATGACGTGCGTCATTTGCGCCCCGCGTTCCGGAAACAGAAGGGGCAGGATCGAGCCCACAATCCCGACGCCGACGAACGACAGGCTTCCGGCGAGAAGAACGACCGTGGCGCCGAGCAGGTTGGCCTGGCGCAGATCCAGGTCGAACAGCAGGGCCGCGGTCAAGAGCACCAGCCCGGTCGATGCCAGGCTGTAGACAATGGAGAAGACCGTCTGGCCGGCCATGTGGGTCAGCCGGTGGATGGGCGCCATGAGGGTGTACTCGATGGTGCCCTCCCAGCGTTCCAGGCCGATGATGTCGGTGATCCAGTAGAAGATCAGCGACAGGTAGCGCCACACCAGGGCGCCGACGACCAGGTACAAGACCAGGTAGCGGCCGTCGACCTGACGGCTGCCGATCTGCTCCATCCCCAGGCCGATGTACCCGATCGACAGACAGTTCGCCGTCGAGTAGGCCAGCCAGACGATCTCCCACGACCAGTAGCGCTTGACCAGGTGGAAGTTGCGTTCGATAAAGGCGTAGGATGCCTTTGCTTCGTGCGCCAGTGCCATCATCCCTGCGCTTACCTTTCTTCCCCGCGACGAGGCGCAGGGATCATGCCTGCGCGTCCCCCGTTCGGGCCGCGAGCCCCCGGCCCGCCGGGGCGAGACGGCCTTTCTTCCCGGATCATGCAACAGCCCCTTCCGCCACCGGAGATTCCTCGCTGACGAGCGTCTTTCCCGTCAGCTGCAGGAACACCTCTTCGAGCGTGGGTTCATGACCGTTTCCCCCTGCGACCAGACGCTTCAGCCCGGCGGGCGTGTCGAGGGCGGCGATGCGCCCGCACTCCAGGATGGCGATGCGGTCGCACAACCCGTCGGCCTCGGTCATGTCGTTCGTCGTCAGCAAGATGGTCGTGCCGAACTCATCCCGCAGCTCGTTGACGAAGGCCTGGACCTCGCGCTTGGAGCGCGGGTCGAGGCCGGTCGTGGGCTCATCGAGAAGCAGCAGGGCCGGGCGTGACAGCACGGCCCGGGCGATAGCGACCTTCTGCTGCATGCCGCGCGACATCTGCTCCATAGGTTCATCGAACGTCCGCCGTTCGAGGCTCAGGCGGCCGAGGATCTCGCCGATGCGGGCGCGAGCCTGATCGCCTTCCAGGCCGTACAGCCGGGCGCCGTACATCAGGTTTTCCAGCGGTGACAGCTTCTTGAAGAAAGCAGCTTCCACCGACACCCGGTTCAGCAGCTGGCGGACCTGCATCGGCTGGCGAACGACGTCGTGGCCGAAGACTCGCACCTGGCCCTCATCCGGCAGGAGCAGCGTGGCGACGAGCCGGATGAGCGTGGACTTGCCCGAGCCGTTGGGGCCCAGCACGCCGAAGATCTCCCCCGGATGGACGTCGAACGAAACCTGGTCGACGGCGACGACTCGCCGCGAGCTGTTGCGGCGCAGCGGCCAGCCGCCGGCCCCGAAGAACTTGGTCACCTGAATTGCGTGAATCGCCAGTGGTTCCATGACTTTGCCTCTCCCGATCCAACCCCCACCGAAAACAAAACCGCGGGCGCTGGAATGCGCCCGCGGTGATGGCTGCGGCACCGGTGTCTACCGGGGATCAGGCGCACTCCAACAGGGCATCCCGCCGGAAGGCAGGAAGCTCAGAGCGGTTCGGACACGGCGGATGTTCACCATGGGGTGCAATCCTTCAGGGCAGAACGGCGTTACGTTAGCATACTTCAGGGGCGAGGTCAACCAGGAGTTAATTGGCAGCCTGATGGGCCCTACCGGGGACTTGAAGCCAGGCCCGGCATCCCAGACGCCGTCGGGCGAGGGCCGGTGTTCCCCTCTCCCGGAGGGAGAGGGAAGGGTGAGGGCGAGCTCTTGTCGTCCGGCGAAGAATGGGGGCGTTCATTTGAACGCCCCTACACCGGCACTATGCAGGGCAGAGGCGGCTCGCGAGCCGTCCTCACCTTCGCTCGGGAGGCATGCGATTTCACTCTGGGCCGATCGGAATGCCCCTGGTTGAGAAGAACGCGTCAAAGAAGTAGACCCCCTGGGTACCGGCGTCCAGGTCGCTGACGGCGCCCCAATGGACGGAGTCAATCCGCCGTGAGTCGTTGTCGAGGCTTGCGTTCTCATCCCTCAGCTCCCCGTCGACCCACAACCCTAGCGCGCCGTCGCGCGTGTCGATGCCTGAAGCCGCTTGCCAGCCGATCTCCAAGAAGTGCGGAGCGTCGGTCAGAGTCATCCAGGGCGTGGAGTACCGGCCCCGATCGAGCATGGCGGTGACTCGAATCTGGTATTCGCCCGGGTAACGCCGCAGTTCGGCGCGGAAGGCGACAGATCCTGTGCTGCTCAACGTCGTGAGCAGGACGTGGGCGTCGTCGTCGGCCATGGAAATGCCGTTTGGATCGAAGTAGAAACGGACCTGATAGGTCGTTTCCGCGGCCGGCGTGTCGTCGACGACGTAGATCGACTTCTTGTCGTCGATGACCGCCTGGAGGCCATAGTTGCCTGAGAGGGCGGCGTCCGGCGAGACGCTTAAGTCGCCCATGTCTGTCTGAGCTGTGGACCAGGCGGAGAGTTCACCGGATTCGAAGCCATCGGCGAAGAGCGGCTCGGGCGTCGTGGTAGGGGTCGATGTCGGTGTCCGGGTGTAGGTGGCGGTCGGCGGGACCACGGGCGAAGGAGTGACCGTCGGAATCGCCGGGTCAGGCGAGAAGCCGAAGTAGAGATAGGCTCTGCCGTAACTGTCTACCGGTGCACCGATCAGGATGTCGCAGTACTCATCGCTATCGACTCTGCCTGCGTTGCCGATGGCTGAGGTATAGGCCCCAGCGCCGCGCGTGTTCCAGGAGGCTAGCGGGCCAGGCCCAAGCGGCCCGCCCAGGTAGTAGAAGGCGGCTCCTCCTCGCGGATAGTTCTCGTCGCCAACGACGAAGTCGTCATATCCATCGTTGTTGATGTCGCAGCCGCCACCGACGGTGTAGCCATAGAGCGAGGAGATGACTCCATCCTGGCCTGCCCAGTCGGGTGTGGACGACGGTCCTTGCGGGGAGCCCAGATAGAGATACGCCTTGCCTTCGACCTGGTTGTATTCCCCGTGCGCACCCACGAGGAAATCATCGAAACCGTCATGGTCTACATCACCCGCGCCGGACACATCGTGTCCATAGCCATCGAAAGCCGTCATCGGGCCGCCAATCCAGTCTGCGGTGGTCGATGGTCCCTCGGGGGACCCGAAATACAGGAAGACTTTGCCGCCGTTGGTGACGTTGTATACGTAAGTGTAGGAGCTGACCAGGAAGTCGTCGTATCCGTCACCGTTGACATCCCCCGCTCCAGCCACAGAGTATCCGAAGCCGGCCCCGGGCAGATCCCCCTCGACCGTCCAGTCAGGCAACGCCCGCAACCCGGCAGGAGATCCGAGGAAGAGCGAGGCTTTCCCCTCCTCTTCTTGGCCGTTGGTGAAGTACCGAGAGCCGACAAGGGCATCATCGAAGCCATCGCCGTTCACGTCTCCGGCATACGCGAGACTCCACCCGAACCACTCCCCGAACTGCTGGCCGAAAGCGGACCAGTAAGCGGTTTGGCTTGGCCCCGTGGGTCCGCCAAGGTAGCCGAAGACTGCGCCCACCGCATCGAGGCCGTGGTTGTAGCCCATGGCGGCGACGAGCACATCGTCGAAACCGTCTCCATTGACATCTCCGGAAAGGTCGACAGCGTTGCCCATGATGCCTGAAGTCTGATTCGACTGGACGCTCCAATCGGGGACGGGCCCAGGCCCAGAATCGGCGCCGAAGTAGAGGAAGGCCGCGCCCTCGCGGGTCTCAAACTCCCTGTGACCGGTGACGCCGATGATGACATCGTCATAGCCGTCTCCGTTCACGTCACCAGCGCCGTTGACATCCGCGCCCAGGAAGGACGAATCCATCGTTCCTGAAACCTTCCACACCCGGCTGGGTCCTATGGTTGGCGTCATGCTGCTGGTAGGCGTGCGGGTCGCGGAGGGGGTAGACGTAT
>DASSGB010000159.1:0-16222 GCA_035693825.1 Anaerolineales bacterium | reverse complement strand
CAGGATCGACTGTGGGTGTGGAACTACGACGCCAGCTCCGGATCGCCCTTCGACATCCTGCCGGTGGATTACGTCCCGGGCAAATGGGTCCATGTCACCTTGGTTCACGGTGCGGGATCGCTGCGCGCCTACCGCAACGGGGTCCAGGTAGGAGGCACTCCCAGCGGAGCGACTCGTCAGCCCACCGGCGGGGCCCTGACGCATCTCTATCTGGGCGGGATCATCAACAACACCAGCCGCAACTGGACGTTCGAGGGCGTCCTGGACGAGGTCAGCCTGTGGAACGTGGCGCGCACGGAGGCCGAAGTCCAGGCAGATATGTTCCGAACGCTGGCAGGGAGCGAGCCCGGGTTGCGAGCCTACTACGCGATGTCGGACGGCTCGGGCGTCGTCCTCACGGATGACGGCCCGGCCGACTGGAATGGGGCGCTGCTGGACGGGATGCAGGGCGTTCCGCCCAACGGCGGACCGGCGCCGTGGATCCTCTCGGACGCGTTCAGTGGAACGTCCTCCACGCCCACACCCACCATCACGGGCCCGCCGTCAGTCTCGCCGACGACAACCTTGACCCCGACCGAGACGTCCACTCCGACGGCGACGGCCATCGCCTCCTCGACGCCCACGCCGGGACAGCCGGGCGAGTTTCCAACGACGGGGATCCAGGACGCGTTCAACCGGCCGAACGGCGCGATCGGCGCCGCCTGGTCGGGAAGCGTGTCTTCGTATGCCATCGCTTCTGAGCACCTGGATGTCAACGGCAACGGGAGCATCTTCTGGAACGGAACGTCGTTCGGCGCGGATCAGGAAGCCTTCGTGACTCTGTCGGCGGTGGACGCCGGCGCCGGTTCGATCAGCCTGTTGCTCAAGTCCCAGGCAAATACCACGGCCAACAGTGGGGTCCTGCGAGTCATGTACCTTCCGGCGACTCAGGTCGTCCAGATCTGGAGCTATTCATCCAGTCAGGGCTGGGTGCAGCGCGGGACGAACCTCTCCGCCTCGCTGGCCGCCGGGGATCAACTTGGCGCGAAAGCAAAGGCCGATGGGTCCATCGAGGTTTACCGCAACGGCGCGTTGCTTGGGGTGCGCAGCGCAACGGGCTGGACCTTCGCCGCGAGCGGTGGATTTGTGGGCCTGTGGATGTCGAACGCATCGAACGTCGTCCTGGACGACTTTGGCGGCGGATCGTCTGGAGCCTCCCCGCTGCCGACGGCCAGTGCCACTGCCACAGCCACGCCTGCCGGGCCCACGGTCGAGCCCACATCGACAAGCACGCCCACGGAAACCATCGTGGTTCCGACGCCGACGGCCTCCTCCACTCCGCTGCCCGGTTCCTTCCCCGTGACCGGAACGTTGGATGACTTCGATCGGGCCGACGGAGTCATCGGCTCCAACTGGTCGGGCAGTGTCAGTGCCTACGCGGTCGCGGGCCATCGGCTCGACGTCAATGCCAACGGCAGCATCCAGTGGAACGCCGGCTCGTTCGGGGCCGATCAGGAAGCCTTCGTGACCATCGCCGCGCTTGACGGCGGAAGCGGTTCGGTCAGCCTGGTGCTCAAGTCTCAATCCAGCACGGGTTCGACCGACGGCGCCCTGCGAGTCATGTTCAGCCCGTCGAGCCAACTGGCCCAGGTCTGGACGCTGACCGCCGGGCAAGGCTGGGTGCAGCGCGGATCCAACGTGACCATGGCGGTGGCCAGCGGCGATGTGCTGGGCGCCAGGGCCCGAGCCGACGGCATGGTCGAGATCTTCCGCAACGGAAACCTGGTGGCCACCCGCGACGCGAGCGGCTGGGCGAACGCCGGCGCTCCCGGATACGTCGGCCTGTGGATGTCGAGTGCCACCAACACGCTGCTGGACGACTTCGGCGGCGGAACCGTCACGGACTGACCCGGCGCGCATGCCTCGACGACTTCTCCTTCTCAACGGCCTCGCCATCCTGGGGGTGATCCTGTTCCACTCCGGCGGCTGGGGTTTCACCGCCATGTTCGCATGGGCCCATCGTTACATGCCGGTGGCCTCGCCGAACTACGACCAGATGGGATCCGCGGCGTACTACGGGCTGCGTCTCATTGAGCAGCTCGTGACCTTCAGCATTCCGGCCTTCCTCGTGGTGAGCGGTTTCTTTGCCTCGTTCGCCGCGGCGGGATCGGCTTCGGACGGGATCGGCGGTGGATGGCGAAGGATCATGCCTCGGCTCAAGGAGCTGCTGCCGCCTTACCTGATCTGGTCGATCCTCCTCCTGGCGGGGATATCGCTGCAGGGCCGCTCATTCTCGGCCGCGGAATGGCTGGTCTCCCTCATGACAGGCGCCACGAATCCTGCCTACTACTTCGTGCCGCTCCTGGTCCAGCTCTACCTCCTGGCGCCTCTGATGGCGCCACTCGCTCGCTCGAGTCCGCGAGCGCTGCTGATCGTGCTGGGGCTCGTTCAGCTTGGCGTGTACGGCCTGCAGTACGCCAACCTGATCGCTCCGGAAGGCTCGGCGGTCTACCGCCTCAGCGCGTTGCTGCCCAAGTGGCTCTTCATCGTTCATATCTTCTGGTTTGCCCTGGGCATGGTGCTCGGCTCGCATGCGCCGCGCTTCCGTGAAACCTTGAAACGCTGGCGACCTTGGTTGGGCGCGGCAGCGCTCGCCGGCTTCATAGGCGGTGCGGTCGAATGGGAGGCGTTGTTGCGGCTCTCCGGCCGGCCGTGGCTCGAGAATCGGACGACGTTCGTCGATGGCTTCTACGCCCTGGCGTTCATCTTCTGGTTCATCGCCTCGAGCGAAACCGGTGCCGCTGTCGGGCGGGGACTGGCGTTTCTCGGATCCCGTTCGTATGGGATCTACCTGGTGCACTCTCCGGTGATGGAAGTGTTCGCCCGGGGCTTCTACCATCTGGCGCCTTGGATCCTTTCGCAACAGCTCTTGCTGCAGCCGATCCTGATCGTCTTCGGGATGAGCGTGCCGCTCGTCATGATGGAACTACCCCGCCGCACGGCCCTGCGGCCGGCCTACGCCTATTTGTTCGGCTGATCCCGCAAAGCCCCCACTTCTGACAAACCGGTGATCGTGTGACACGAAAGCTGTTGTTTCTGAGCGGATTGGCCATCGTGGGCGTGGTGCTGAATCACGCCGCCGGGTGGGGCTATGTGGCCATGTTCTGGTGGGCCGACCGGTATGCGCCGGTTGTCGCCCCCAATTTCGGTGCCATGGGCAGCCCGGCCTACTTCGCGCTGCGGGGTATCGAGCAGCTGATCACCGCCAGCGTCCCGGCCTTTCTCTTCGTCTCGGGATTCTTCGTCGCCTTCGCTTCGGGGCGGCAGTCGCGGCCGGCGTGGGGTTGGGCCTGGACGCGCATCTACTGGCTGGTGATCCCATATCTGATCTGGTCGGTTCTGACTCTTGGCGGAGATGCTGCGCTCGGCCAAACCTATTCAGCCGGCGAGTATTTGCGGCGGCTGCTGGTCGGAGGGGCCACGCCGGCTTTCTACTTCGTGCCGCTGCTGTGCCAGCTCTACCTGCTTTCGCCCTGGATCGTCCCGCTGGCGCGCGATCATGGCCGGGCGCTGCTGATCGGAACGGCGATCCTCCAGGTGTTCCTGCACGCGGCGCGCTACGCCATCCTGTTGAATGTCGACCTGCCCGGCAGGGAGGCCTGGTCGTTTCTCCTCTCGTCGTGGTTCTTCCCGGGCAACCTGCTCTGGTTCGCGTGGGGGACGATCACCGGCTTCCATTTCGAGAAGGTGAAGCTCATGCTGGTCCGCGCACGCTGGCTCTGGCTCATAGGCGCAGCGCTCCTCCTGCCGGTGGGCGTTCTCGAGTGGGAAACGATCTTGCGAGCCTCCGGCCAGCAGTGGATCGGCTCGACCGACACCCTCCTCGACACCGTCTTCAGCCTCCTCTGTCTTCTGGCCTTCCTGGGCTTCGAAGTCTCAAGGGTTCCCGGCTATCGGGCGCTCAGCGATCTGGGTGGCCGCGCCTTCGGCGTGTATGTGGCGCATTCCGTCGTGCTGACCTATCTCTCGAAGGTCATCTATCACGCAGCCCCGTGGGCGCTGGCCTCTCAAGTGCTCTATCAGCCGCTCCTGATCGCTGCCGGGCTCGGCCTGCCGCTGGTCCTCATGGCGCTGGTGCGCAACTCTCCGGCGCGGCGGGCCTACGGCTATCTCTTCGGATGATGAACCGTCACAACGCGAGGTGGATGTGGCTAAGGTCCTGGTAACCGGCGGCGCCGGTTTCATCGGCTCGCATGTGGCCGAGGCCCTCTTGCGGCGAGGGCACGATGTCGTCGTCCTCGACGACCTGAGCGGCGGATTCGAGGACAACCTGGTCGACGGGATCCGCTTCGTCCGGGGCAGCGTCGATGACGTCGAGCTCGTGCCACGGCTGTTCGATCGCGAACGTTTCGAATTCGTCTTCCATCTGGCGGCCTACGCCGCCGAGGGTCTCAGCCATTTCATCAAGCGCTTCAACTATCAGAACAACCTCATCGGCAGCGTGAATCTGATCAACGCCTCGGTCAACACCGGCGTGCGAGCCTTCGTGTTCACCTCGTCCATTGCCGTTTACGGGGCGAGCCCCAGCCTGCCGATGACCGAAGCCACACCGCCCCATCCGGAAGATTCCTACGGAATCGCCAAGCTGGCCGTCGAGCAGGAGCTCCGGGCGTGCAAGGAAATGTTCGGGTTGGACTACATCATCTTCCGGCCGCACAACGTCTACGGTGAACGGCAGAACATCGGCGACAAGTATCGAAACGTCGTCGGCATCTTTATGAACCAGATCCTGCAAGGTCGCCCCATGACGGTCTTCGGGGACGGAGAGCAGACGCGCGCCTTCAGCTACATCGGGGATGTGGGGCCTGTCATCGCCGAGTCCATCGACCGCCCGGGCGCCTACAACCAGATCTTCAACATCGGCGCCGATCAGCCGTACAGTGTCAACCAGCTGGCCCGGGCCGTGGCCGCGGCCATGGGCGTCGAGCCGCGCCTCGTGCACCTTCCGCCGCGCAACGAAGTTGTCGACGCCTACTCGTCCCACGCCAAGCTGGCCGAAGTCTTCGGCCGCCGTTTGCCGTGGAAGCTCGAGGACGGACTGGCGCGCATGGCGGAGTGGGCCCGACGGCATGGGGCGCGCGAGAGCCGGCGCTTCGACGAGATCGAGATCGAGAAGAATCTGCCCCTGGCCTGGGTCGCCTGACGTCGATGTCTGCTCCCCGCGTGGTCGCCGTCATCCTCAACACCAATCGCCGCGACGACAGCCTGGCGTGTCTGGCCTCGTTGCGCGAGGCCGGCTATCCCAACCTGGGGATCCTCCTGCTGGACAATGCTTCGAGCGACGGATCGGTGGAGGCGGTGCGGGCGGCCTTCCCGGAGGTCGAGGTCCTCGACCTGGCTCGCAATCTCGGATATGCCGGCAACAACAACCTCGGGATTCGCGCCGCGCTGGAGCGCGGTGCGGATTGGGTGCTGGTGCTTAATGAGGACGTCGTCGTCGGGACGGGTGCGCTTGCCCGGCTGATGGAGAACGTCGCCGACGACCCGACCGTCGGGATCGCCGGGCCGATGGTGTACCACCACGACGAACCGGCGGTCATCCAATCCGCCGGCGGGGTGCTCGACGGTCGCTGGCGCTCGCGGCATCGGGGCCAGAACGAAACCGATCACGGGCAGTATGACGGCCCACGGGACGTGGATTGGATTTCGGGTTGCGCGCTGCTCGTGCGCCGCGAAGTCGTCGAGATGGTCGGTGCGCTCGACGAGCGCTTCTTCTACTACTGGGAAGAAACCGAGTGGTGCCTGCGAGCCCGCCGGGCCGGGTGGCGGATCGTCATCGTGCCTCAGGCCAAGATCTGGCACAAAGGCGTACGCCGAACGTACCGGCCCGGGCCCCACGTCACCTACTACTGGACTCGCAACTGGCTGCTGACACTGGCCAAGCACCGCGCACCCGTCTGGGCCTGGCTCTCCGTCGGTGGCTGGATTCTGCGCACCTCGCTCGCCTGGACTCTGCGGCCGCGCTGGCGCGAGATGCGCGAACACCGTCAGGCCATGTGGCAGGGCGCGCGCGACTTCGTCCGCTGTCGCTGGGGAATGCGCCCGGTCTAGGATCGCGGGTGATGGTCAAAGCCTCTTCCCCGGCACTCTCGTCTTCCGATCGCCTGGGCGAAACCCCGACCTCGGCAGCCACGCGCGCCTGGGAACGGGCATGGCACACCGCTCGACGAATGGTCCCCGGGCTGGATCGCGAAGGAGGCCAGGCTTGCGTCAAGTTCATCATTCTGGGTCGATCGCGGACCGGGTCCAATCTCTTGCGCGGCCTGCTCAACTCTCAGCGCGGTGTGCTGGTCCTCGGTGAGATCTTCAAGAATCCGCAGGGCATCGAATGGGGGATGGAAGGGATCGCCGAGCCGCCAGGCGCGCTGGCGCTCTATCGGGCCGATCCCGTGCGCTTCCTCGACTCCTGCGTCTTTGACGGGCTCGGACGACGATCGAGAGCGGTCGGTTTCAAACTCTTCTACTACCACGCGCAGGAAGAGTCCCGGCGCGCCGTCTGGGAACACCTGCGGCGGCAGCCGGACCTGCATGTCATCCACATCCAACGCGCCAATATCCTCCGGACGCATCTCTCGCGGGCCCGCGCCGAGCGGGACAACCGCTGGGTCAACCTGACCGGCGAGCGTGAGACTCGCGCCCCGATCGAGCTGCGTTACGAAGATTGCCTTCAGGACTTCATGCAGACCCGGACCTGGGAGGAGGAGTTCGATCGTTTCTTCCAGGCTCAGCCGAAACGAAGGGTCCTGTATGAGTCGCTGGCCGCCGATCTGGCGCGCGAGCTGCGCCGGATTCAGGAGTTCCTCGGCCTGCCGCTGGAAACCCCTCGGCCGCAAACCCACCGTCAGGCGCAAGAACCGCTGGATCAGGCGATCTCCAACTACGCCGAATTGAAACGGCGCTTCCAGGGCAGCCCCTGGGCCGCCTTCTTCGAGGACTGACGCGGACATGCGGGTTCTCTACCTGTCCACATGGTTTCCCTATCCGCCCGATCAGGGCTCGAAGATCCGCGCCTTTCACCTGCTGAAAGCGCTGGCTCAGCGGCACGACGTGGCCCTGGTTTCCTTCGAGGACGCGCCCGTCCAGGAGTCGTGGCGCCGGACCGTCGAAGATCTGTGCGCCTCGGTGGAAGTCGTCCAGCGAAAGCCGTTTGGCGAAGGGCGGGGATCCGGCTGGACCGGCTGGCTGTCGATCCGACCGCGCGCCGTCCTGGATAGCACTTCAAAGGAAATGCAGGCCGCGGTTGAGGCCACGGCGCGGCGCTGGAGGCCGGACGCCGTGGTGGCGATGACCTTCGTCACCGCGCCCTACGCCCGCCGGCTCGACGTCGCACGGCGCGTGGTGGATGTCGACAACCTACTGGCGGAGATGCTGCGCGAGGAGATTGCCCTCTCCGCGCCGGGCTTGGGGCGCGTTCGGCGCTATCTGGCCTATCTCAAGTTCAGAAACTACGAGCGCTGGCTCTACCGTCCTTTCGACCTGTGCCTGGTGACTTCGGACGGCGACGCGCGCCGGATCGGCAAAACCATCCCACTGCGCCCGGCCCAGATCGGCGTCGTCCCCAACGGCGTCGACGTGAAGTTCTATCGCCGCAACGGGGCCGCCTCCGAAGAGGGGAAGATGATCTTTACCGGCGCCCTCACCTACGAGCCCAATCTGGACGCGATGCAATTCTTTGTGAAACGGATCTTCCCCCACATTCATGCCTCCATGCCGGAGGCCCATCTGGCGATCACCGGCCGGACCGACGGCGTGCCGCTCGAGTCGCTGGGGGCCAACAGCCGTGTGAAGTTCACCGGTTACGTCGAGGACATTCGACCGATGGTCTCCAGCAGCGCGGTGTGCGTGGTGCCATTGCGAAAGGGCGCCGGGACACGCCTCAAGATTCTCGAGGCGATGGCCCTGGGGACGCCGGTCGTCAGCACGACCAAAGGCGCGGAAGGCCTCGCGGTCGAATCCGAGAAGCACGTGCTCATCGCCGACGAACCGGAGGCGTTCGCCCGCCAGACGTTGAGGCTCCTGGGCGACTCCGACCTGCGGCGCCGGCTGATCGCCAACGCCGCGGAGCTCGTGCGTGAGCGTTACGACTGGGCGGACATCGGCTCGCGGTTCGTGCACATGCTGGAGTCGCTCGATGGAGTCAGTCCGCGTGACCGATAACGCCGCCCTGCACGAGCCATGGCGCCTGGCCGGAGCCCGAATGGGCTTCTGGCTCAGGCTTGGCCTGGTGGTGGCCGCGATCTTCGGGTCAGTCTTCCTGGCGCCTGGAGCGGCCCAGGGGAAACCCTTTTCGCTGGTCGCCCTGGCCCTGCCGCTGGGAATCCTGGGGCTGATGGCGCTGGCGAAATGGCCGGCGGCGGGCCTGCCCCTGATCGTGGTCGCCAGCTTGCTGGTGCCCCTGTCGATCGGCACCGGGCGACAGACGGGCTTGAACGTCACCCTGCTGCTCGTCGTCTTCTTCATCGGGCTGTGGATCTTCGACATGGTAGCCGCGCGACGCGAGTTGCGGCTGATCGAGTCGCCCACCTTCCGGCCACTGATCTGGCTGATGGCGGTCAGTGTTCTCGCTCTCGGTTTCGGTCAGCTCGATTGGCTGCCGGCCCAGCGCGCGCCGATCACAGCGCAACTGGGAGGCCTGGCCCTCTTTCTGCTTTCGCCGGGCGCCTTCCTGCTGGCCGCCCACCGATTTCAAGACCTGCGCAGCCTGCAGTGGGCCGTCTGGCTCTTCATCGGGCTGGGGTCGATCTTCGTGATCGGCGTCAGCCTGCCCGCGCTTCGACCGATCGCCCTCCAGGTCTATCAGCGGGCCGCGATCGACGCCATGTTCTGGACGTGGATCGTCGCCCTGGCCTTCGGGCAGGCGGTGGTGAACCGCCGTCTGCGGCTGCGCTGGCGGATCCTCAGCGGGCTGGTGGTGGCGGCGGCGTTCTACTTCGCCATCATGCTCCGCGGCTCCTGGACTTCGGGCTGGCTGCCTGCGCTGGTGGCGGTGCTGACGATCGTCGGATTGCGGCGGCCGAAATGGCTGCTGATCGGCGGCGCAGTCGTGGGCGCGATGCTCCTCATTCCGGGGGTCGCCTCGGGGATCTTCCTGGGCGGGGACAACCAGTACAGCCTGTCGACGCGCTTCGAAGCCTGGCGCATCCTGCTCGAGATCATCAAACTGAATCCCATCCTGGGCGTCGGCCCGGCCAACTACTACGGTTACACGCCGCTGTACGACATCCTCGGCTATTGGGTCAATTTCAACTCGCACAACAACTACATCGATATCGCCGCCCAGACCGGGCTGGCCGGCCTGTCGTGCTTTGTGTGGTTCGCCTGGGCCATGGCGCGCGAGCTGTGGCGATTCCTGTCC
This sequence comes from Anaerolineales bacterium, assembly GCA_035693825.1. GTDB lineage: Bacteria > Chloroflexota > Anaerolineae > Anaerolineales > E44-bin32 > MGOM01. Next base: position 6,828 of record DASSGB010000159.1, on the reverse strand, counting down.
GTCGTTCCCGAGGGATTCCCGCGGGCCTACGTGTACGGGGCCGCCGGCGGGTTGGCGGGAATGCTGGTTGCCGGGATGTTGGGAGATTGGTTCATCCCGTTCGTCTACAACGTCGGGCTCGAAGGGTTCCGGGCCAGCTCATTGGCCTGGCTCTTCCTGGGCTCGGTGGTGGCGCTGCAGCAGATGTATCCGGCGCCTTCGGTATCTCCGGACGGCGAGGCGAAATCACGATGACCGCCGTCGATGTACGCCGGCCGATGGTCGAAAACAGCCCGCCGGTCGCTTCGAATCCGATGGATGCCCCGCGGCGCGTGCTCTTCCTCACTCAGATCGTGCCGTACCCTCCCGACGCCGGGCCGCGTGTCAAGACCTGGTACGTCTTGCGCTATCTCTACGAGCGCGGCCATCGGGTGACTCTGGCAACCTTCGTCCGACCCGAGGAGCGGCCCCATCTGCCGATCCTGGCCGACCTGTGCGAACGAGTCCTGCCGGTGCCGCTTCGCCGGTCGCGCCTCTCGGACGCTCGCGACGCCTTGCGAAGCCTTGTCTCAGGGCGACCGTTTCTGGTGCAGCGTGACGACAAGGCGGAGATGCGCGCGCTCGTCCGTGAGGAGCTGGCGTCAGGCCGGTTTGACGTGGTTCACGCAGATCAGCTTACGATGGCTCAGTTCGCCCTTCCCGAGGAAACCAACGGGAACGCCTTCCGAGTCTTCGACGCGCATAACGCCACCTGGACCATCCTGCGCCGGAGCCTCGACAGCGTGCCTCCGCTCGCGCGCCCGCTGTTAGCCGCCGAGGCCGCAAGAGTGCGGGCCTTCGAGGGCCATGTGGTCCGGACGTTTGATCACACGCTGGCCGTGACATCGATCGATCGGGAGGCGCTGTTGCACGCGGCCGGAGACGCGGCAGAGGGAATGCCTGGTCGACAGGGTCGGGTGAGCGTAATGCCCATCGCCGTCGATTCCGATGAGTACCCGAAACTTGATCTCGCGCCGGAGGGTGAGGCCATCTTGACCCTGGGCACTCTCCACTACGCACCCAACGCGGACGGAATCCGATGGTTCTTGCGTCGCGTCCTTCCCCTGGTCCGGCAGGCAGTGCCGGGCGCGCAGTTGACGATCGTCGGTCGAAACCCACCGGCCGACTTCCGTGAGCTCGCGGCCAGGATGCCGGGCGCCATCCATCTCACCGGTTACGTTCCGGACGTGACGCCCTATTTCGCCCAGGCGGCGGTCATTGTCGTTCCGGTGCTGGCCGGAAGCGGGATGCGCGTCCGAATTCTGGAAGCGCTGGCCCGAGGCCGGCCGCTGGTGACCACCTCGGTGGGCCTGGAGGGCATCGATGCCCACGACGGGGAAGAGGTGCTGGTAGCCGATGAGCCGGAGGCCTTTGCCGCCGCGCTGATCCGGCTGCTCCGTGATCGTGGGTTACAGCAGCGGCTGGCCGACCGCGGGCGAAACCTGGTCGAAGCCAGGTACGACTGGCGGACGGCTCTGCGGCCCCTGGATCGTGTCTACGCCGCGGCCGGCGGACGAAGGTGATCCTGTGAACGCCAATGGAAAAGGGCTGAACCTCCGCACGTGGCCATGGCGCGGCGACGAACGCTCGTGGCTGGTCGTCATCCTGGTCGTCTCGATCGCGCTGCGGATGGGAGCGGCGGTGTATCTGGGCGATACGATCGGCAACGATCCAGGAACAGCCGATCAGCTCTCCTATCACACGCTGGCCCAGCGCGTGCTCGAAGGGCACGGGTTCTCCTTCGGTGAACCGTGGTGGCCGGCGACGCGCGCTGGCGCGCCAACGGCCCACTGGAGCTACCTGTACACCTTCTTCCTCGCCGGCGTGTACGCCCTGTTCGGGGTGCATCCTCTGGCGGCGCGATTGCTGCAGGCGGTCGCGGCGGGGATCGGGATGCCGCTGCTCATCTTCCACCTCGGCCGCCGTCTCTTCTCGGGCCGCGTGGGGCTGCTGGGCGCGGCCTGGACCGCCCTGTACGCCTACTTCATCTACTACGCAGCCACGCTCATGACCGAGGCGTTCTACATCGTGGCGGTCCTGGCCTCGCTTCTGCTGGCGCTGGAGTTGGTGCCGAGGGCCGGGAGGGCGCCGGCTCCGCCCCGTCGCTGGCCGATTACAGCGGCCGGCCTTGGTTTGTCCCTGGGGGCCGCCGTTCTGCTGCGACAGGTGATTCTCCTCTTCATCCCGTTCCTGCTGGTGTGGATCCTGATGCTGGGATGGAAACGGGGAGGCCTTCGATCGAGCGCCCTCGGAGTGGGCCTGAGCGCCGGCCTTGTCGTGGCCATGATCCTGCCCTTCACCGCCTACAACTACCAGCGCTTCGGTCGCCTGGTGCTGCTCAACACCAACGCCGGTTTCGCTTTCTTCTGGGCCAACCACCCGATTCACGGAACGAGCTTCCAGTCCATCCTCCTGCCCGAGTCAGGGAGCTACGGGGCATTGATCCCCGAGGAACTCGTTGGCCTCGATGAAGCGGCGCTGGATCAGGAACTCCTTCGTCGCGGCCTGGGTTTTGTCCGCGACGATCCGAAGCGCTATCTGCTTCTCTCCGCAAGCCGAATCGCGGACTACTTTCGTTTCTGGCCGTCGTCCGAGTCGTCCGCCATCAGCAATCTGTCGCGCGTGGCCAGCTTCGGCCTGCTGTGGCCCGTGATGCTGTACGGAGTAGGCCTGACCGTCTTCGGGCGGCAGACCGGCCTTAATCGCCGCGCCTCCATTGCGTTGTTAATCGCCTTCGTGTTGTCCTACACCGCCGTCCACCTTCTGTCCTGGTCGTTGATCCGCTATCGCCTCCCGGTGGACGCGGTCCTCTTGATCTTCGCTGGCGCGGGTACGGCCGACATCGCCGACCGCATTCGTTTGGGGTGGAGCACCGCCGCAGCCGGCTCCACCGGACCGCGCAATGCCGACGCTGTGGGAAAGTGAGAATGCCATGGATTGGACCTACTACTTCGCCCCGCTGGTCAAATGGTGGAAGCTGATCCGACTGGCGGCGCTCGTCGCCGGAGCTTCCACCTTGCTGGCGACGATCGGCCAGCGCCCGGTCTACGAGTCGCGCACGACTCTGATGATCGGTCAGTCCTTCAATAATCCCAACCCCTCGACCAGCCAGTTCTACCTGGAACAGGATTTGGCCAAGTTCTACGCCGACATGGGAAGGCGGGAGCCGGTCCGCAAAGCCGCGGCCGAGGCTCTGGGACTGACCGGAATGCCGGACTACACGGTCACGGCGCTGCCCAACACGCAGATAGTCGAGATCGTCGTGCGTGACACCGATCCCTACCGGGCCCAGGCCGTGGCGGCCGAGCTTGCCCGCCAGCTGGTGTTGCGCACACCCACCAGCGTCAACCCGGAGGATCAGGAGCGGGAGCTTTTCGTCGATGACCAACTCACGCGGCTCCAGGCCGACATCAGCACCACTCAGGAGGAGATCCAGAACCTCACGGCGCAGTTGGGTGGGCTGAGCGGCGCACGCGAGATCGCCGATTATGAGCGGCAGATCTCCGCGCTGGATGACAAACTCCGCACCCTGCAGGGGACCTATGCCAGCCTGGTCTCAGGCACGCCGCGCGGCGCGGTCAACACCCTCACCATCCTCGAGCCGGCGAACCTGCCCACCCGCTCGGGAGGCACCAATCGCCCTCTGACCGTCCTCCTGGGCATGCTCATGGGCACCGGCCTGGCCGCGGGCGGAGCCTACCTGGTGGAGCTCCTCGACCGCCGGCTCGGTCATCCTCACGAAGTCACACGCTTGCTCAGTTGGCCCATCGTGGGCGAGATCGAGAACATTCCCGCCGAGGAGAATCCGGCCGGCTATGTCGAGGAACATCCCGATACCCGGATCGCGGCCTCCTTCCGAAGTTTGCGCACCAGCCTCGAGCTCGCCGGGATGGGCGACTCCATCAAGACCGTCCTGGTCACGGGGCCGTCGGTCTCGGAAGGGAAGTCGACGGTGGCCCTCAATCTGGCACTGGCGACGGCCACGCCCGACCGCCGAGTCGTTCTTATCGACGGCGACTTCCACCGGCCCCGCCTGACGTATCCGGACCGAAAGGGCTTCAGCGATTTGCTGCAAGAGGGCGGAAGCGCCACCGACTACCTCATTTCGCCCTACCGCGGCCGGCTGTATATCCTTCCGGCCGGCCTGGCGCCTTCGACCGCCGTGGGCATGTTCAGCAAGCCTTATCTGCTGAAGATCCTCGCCGACCTCCAGGCCGTCTCCGACGTGATCATCATCGACGGCCCGCCGACGTTCGTGCCCGACACTCTGGCTCTGGCATCCAAGGTCGACGGCCTGATCACCGTGGTGCGACTCGACCGGACGCCGGTCGAGGCCATCCAGCGGATGAAGACCCAGCTGCAATCCGTGCCCGTGGCGGTGCTGGGAGTCGTGGTGAACGGAGTCGTCGGGCGGCCGACCTACTACGACGCGTACTACAGCCGCTCCGCGCCCGTTCGACTCCCGGAAACGCCGGATGAAGTCATGCAGGGCATGCGCGGGCAGATCCTCGGGATCGGCTCTGCGTTTCTGGCGCGTCTCCGCCGGATGCGATCCAGGGGTCAGCGCCGCGTGGCTCCGCGCGAGGCGAAAGGCGATCAGCCGGCCCGCGTCGAGCCGCAGGCCTGAGGCAACTCCGTGAAGATCCTGTATGTCGTTCCTTACGCACCCAACCTGATCCGCACGCGCCCGTACAGTCTCATCCGGGCGATGACACGTCGTGGCCACGAAGTCTCCCTGGTCACGCTGTGGGAACACGAGGATGAGCTTCCGGCGCTGCGCCGCTTGGAGCAGGAAGGCGTGCGCGTCGTGGCCTTTCGACTCAGCCGCGGGCGCGTCGGGTTCAATCTGGTGGGAGGCCTCGCCAGCGGCAAACCCCTGCAGGCGGCGTACAGCTGGCATCCCGATCTTGCGCGTGAGGTCGGGAGAAGGTTGAGCGGCGACGGGCGACCGGATGTGATCCACATCGAGCATCTGCGCGGCTCGGTCTATGGGCTGAAGATACTCTCACTGGCCCGCCGCATGGCCTCCTCATCGGCGATCGTTTGGGACAGTGTCGACTGCATCAGCATGCTCTTCGAGCGTGCGGCCCGACACAGCCGATCGCGCTCCCGGCGTTGGATCGCCCGGCTCGAGCTGCCGCGAACGCGCCGGTGGGAAGGCATGCTCGTGCGCAAGTTTCCGCGTGTGCTCGCCAGCAGTCGGGAGGATGCCCTCGCCCTCGAGCGACTGGCCGCCTCCGGGGACGGTCTCGATAGCCCGGAGGTATCGGTCCTGCCCAATGGAGTCGATCTTGAGTACTTTCACCCGAACGGCACGGCCCGCGAGCCGGACACGCTGGTCCTGACGGGCAAGATGAGCTACCACGCCAACCTGACAGCCGCGCTGCACCTGATCGAGGACATCATGCCGCGAGTCTGGGCAAAGCGGCCGGGGGTCAAGGTAGTGCTGGCCGGCAAGTCTCCGCCGCCGGAGGTGCGCGCCTTGAGCGAACGTCATGCGGGACACGTCGTCGTGACGGGGACGGTGTCGGATCTGCGCCCCTACTTGTGGAAGGCGTCGGTCGCGGTGGTGCCGGTGGTGTATGGCGCCGGCAGCCAGTTCAAAGTGTTCGAAGCCATGGCCAGCGGCACACCCGTGGTCGCCTCGACCCAGGCCGGGTCGGCGCTCACGGCACACACCGGGCATGACTGGATGGTCGCCGAAGATCCTTCGTCTTTCGCCGAGGCGATTCTCCATCTGTTGGATGATGGTGCGCTGAGGCAAGCGTTGAGCGAGAACGGGCGCACCTACGTAGAGAAGCACCACGATTGGGCCGCCATCGCCGCCTCGCTGGAAGATATCTACCTGGAAGACCTTGAGAAGTCTCTGCCTCCGGCGGCCGCAGCCCCGGCGTACCGATCGTGAGCACTCTCTTGTGGCATCGTGGCAATCCTACCTTGGTCACATACCCCTCCACGGATGTCTCACCTACCATGGAGCCCGATATCCACAAGCCTCCTGCCGGAGGGATCGTGAAGGCCCATTGTGAATGAGGGTGTGAGGCCCCGAAGGGGGGCCAGATGGCTCCTGCCCGTGACCGTCGGCGTACTCGCCGTGGCCGCAGGCTGCTACACCATCGGGGAAGCCAGGCGGTCCCTTCGGCCCCTCTTGCAGGCCTCGACGGCCTCGGCCACTCCGACACCAACCCGCACGCCCACGCGAACCGCAACGCGAACGGCCACCCGGACCGCAACCCGCACGCCCACGCGAACGGCGACGCGAACGGCCACCCGGACCGCGACCCGCACGCCCACGCGAACGGCGACGCGAACGGCCACCCGGACCGCGACTCGGACTCCCACGCGGACCGGCACGCGGACGGCCACGCGAACCGCCACGCGGACTCTCACGCGCACGGCGACGCGAACGGCCACGCGAACCGCAACTCGGACTCCCACGCGCACAGCGACGCGCACGGCCACTCGGACTCCCACGCGGACGGCCACCCGAACGGCGACGCGAACCGCCACCCGGACGTTCGCTCCCAGCGCGACGCCGACCCGCACGCCGACAGGCACCGGTCCCCTGCCGACCGCCACGCCGACGGCTCCGCCACAGGTCACCGGTCCGATCGTCGTCGACCACACCTCGGTCGCCCTCTTCGACACCATCCCCGAGGCCTATCTCAATGCGGCCGCGGATCTGGCCATGCTGTTCATCGACCGTTCGGTGGGTGACAACATCAACGAGGGCCTGACATGCTTGGGTTATGAGAACGATGAGTCCGCTCGGAGCCACTGCCGCATCTACACGCATGTCGCGGCCGAGTA
>DASSGB010000158.1:0-4675 GCA_035693825.1 Anaerolineales bacterium | reverse complement strand
GGTTACTTCGGCAAAAGTGAAGGATTGGTCGAAGATGCCGCGTACTTTCATCTAACCCTTGACCAAGCCATTCGGGTCAACCCATCGCCGTGAAGTGGGCCAAACGCCGACGGGTTTGACCGACTCCACTTCGAAGACGGGGCAGAGACCGCGGAGGCCATATGGGCAAAGTCATCATGGTCGTTTCGGATGCGCTGCGCGACGACACCGCCCGGGCCCAGATGGGTTACCTCGAGCATCTCGTGGGGGCCAGGCTGGCGACGCGCTACACCGTCATCGGAGAACTGCCCACCATGTCGCGCCCCATGTATGAGACCCTGCATACGGGAGTCCCCGTGAGCGTTCACGGCGTGACCAACAACCTGGTCGTGCGCCGGTCGACCATGCCTAACGTCTTCGAGGAGGCGGTGCGTCACGGCCGGACGACGGGAGCCTCGGCCTACTGGTGGTTCTCCGAGCTCTACAACCGGGTGCCGTACGATCGCGTGGCGGATCGAGAGGTCGACGACGCGGCCCTGGGCATTCAGCATGGGCGTTTCTATGTGGAGGACGACATGCCGGATCGCGAGGTGTTCGCCGCCGGAGCGACCCTGGTGCATCGCTTTCAGCCGGACTACGTCCTCATCCATCCCATGGGCATGGACTTCCTGGGCGAGGCGCACGGCGCCGACTCGCCCGAATACCGCAACAACGCCATCTTCCAGGACATGGCCCTGGCGAATCTCATCCCCGGCTGGCTCGAACGCGGTTACACCGTTCTGGTAACCGGCGATCACGGCATCAACACCGACAAGCTCCACGGAGGCACGCGGCCCGACGTCCGCAACGTGCCGATGTATTGGATCCCGGCCGAAGGCCAGGCAGAGGGCGACACGGGCCGCCAAGTTTCGCAGCTATGCATTGCGCCCAGCCTGTGCCGCCTGCTCGAAATCCCTATTCCGCAAACCATGAGGGAACAGCCCCTGGGCTAGACCCAAACCCGTTTTGCCCAGCAAAACGGGTTTGGGTCGCTGATTGACCGCGCACAGAGGCCGTGCTATGCTGGTGTCACTTGGTCTACACCAATAGACCAATCGTGAACCAGGACACGAATGGCGAGCCTATCCGGTACCCGGCCATCAGACTTTGTGCTCGATCCGCCGGTCGATCGCCTGATCGCCGGCCTTCCTCTCTACGTTCAAATCGCTGAGGCTCTGCTGGGCCGCATCGAGCGCGGCGAATTGGTCGCTGGCGCCCGGCTGCCCCCCGAACGAGAGCTGAGCGAGTCGCTGGGTGTCAACCGCCTTACTCTGCGCCGGGCGCTTCGAGAACTCGAGGGACGTGGTCTGCTGCGGCGAAGCCCCGGCATCGGCACATTCGTGGCCGAGCCTAAGATCGAACGCCAGGCGGGCTGGCTGGTTTCCTTCACCCGCGGCCTGCAGCAGCGCGGCCTGACCCCCGGCACCCGTCTGTTGTCGATCACCACCCAGCCGGTCGACGCGCCGCAGGCCCGGGACCTGAAGCTGCCCGTCTCGGAAATGGTCTACGTGATCCAGCGACTGCGCACCATGAACGCCGAGCCCGTTCTGTTGGAGCGCTATACACTCAGCCAGCGGCGTTTCGCCGGCCTGGAGCGCTTCGATCTGCAGGGCCGCTCGGTGTTCGAAGTGCTCGAGTCGGAGTTCGGCGCGCGCATCGCCCGCGCCCGGCAGAGTCTGGAGCCCATCGTCGCCGGCCCTCAGGAGTCTGAGTTGTTGGGCATCGCGCCGGGTGCGCCGCTGATGCTCGAACGCCGCCTGTCCTTCGACCCCCAGGATCGGCCCGTCGAGCTGGGGCGCGATGTGTACCGCGGCGATCGGTTTCGATTCGTCACCGAGCGCGCGCCCCGCGAAGGCTAGCTCGCCAGGAGAGACGCCATGATCCCCGATCACGTCAACTTGCTCACGCCGGCCCAGGTCGGCCGCGTGCACGAGGCCTCTCTCGAAATCCTGGGCGAGGTGGGCCTGCTCGTGCGCAATCCCAGAGCGCGCGACCTGTTCGCCCGTCACGGCTGCCGCGTCGACGCGGAGACGCAGCGCGTGCGTCTCCCTTCGGCCGTCGTGGAGGAGTTTCGGGGCCAGATCCCGCAGACGTTCACCTTTTACGGGCGCGACCCGCGCTTCGATCGCACCCTGCCCGACGACTCGCCGGTGGTCGTCACCGGCTCGTCGGCGCCGAACATCGTCGACCCCGTCACCGGGCAGGAGCGCCGGGCCCGCGCCGACGACCTGGCGCGCATTGCCCATCTGGTTCACGAATCCCCCGGGTACGACGTCTTCTCCATCTCGACTCTGGCCGATGATGCGCCTCCGGGCCTTTTCACCCTGACGCGCCTCTACCCCTCGTCGAAATACTGTCTGAAACCGGTCCGTGCCAGCGGCCCGCCCGACGACGCTCTGAAGATCCTGCGCTTCGGCTTCCTGGTCGCGGGCAGCGAAGCGGCCTATCGGGCGCATCCCTTTATCACCCACCACTACTGCCCGGTCGTGTCGCCGCTGACGATGGATTTCGACTCGACCGAGATGCTGCTGTTCTTCAGCGAACAGGGCCTGCCCTGCTATCCGACCATCGTGCCCAACGCCGGGCTCACCTCGCCGCTGACGCTGATGGGTACCTTGACTCAGGGAAACGCCGAGTTTCTGGCGGCCGCGGTTCTCGAACAGATGGTGCGCCCGGGAAAGCCGACGATCTACAGCAGCCTGCCCACCGTGGCCGACATGCGCACCGGCGCCTATGCGCCGGGCGCGATCGAGACGGGGATCCTCTTCGTCGCCACCGCCCAGATGGCCCGCTTCTACAACGTCCCCTGCGGGGGCTACATCGGCCTGACCAACGCCAAGGTCAACGACGCCCAGTCGGGATACGAAACGGGCATGTCCGTGGTGGCCGGCCTGCTCGGCGGGGTGCACATGTTCAACATGGCCGGGCTGCTGGACGCGCTGATGTCCTTCGATTTCGCCAAGGCGCTGATCGACGACGAGATCGCCATGATGCTCAAGAAGGTGGCAGCCGGGATGGAGTTCAGCGAGGAAAACCTGGCCCTGGATCTGATCGCCGAAATCGGGCCGGGCGGCATGTTCGCCGACCATCTGCACACCGTCGAGCGGATGAAGACCACCGGGTTCCTGCCCGAAATCGCCGACCGCAACCCGCGCCAGTTGTGGCAGGACATGGGCGGGCTGGACGCCAACGCCCGGGCGATGCAGCGCGCCCGAGATATTCTGACTCGCGAGAGCCACGCCGGCTTCACACCCGAGGTGGACGCCGCCCTCAGGGCGGAATTCCCCGGCCTGTTGGAGACCGGGCTCAAACCTCCGTCGGGCTGGACCCGACCGGAAGGCCTGGACGGGCGCGGACGATCGGAGCGAAGCGAGCGCAGGCGACGTCGGGCGGAGGCGACCGCCGCGTGAGCGGGTTGCGGCGCCTCTCCTTCCATGACTCCCTACGGCCTTCTCCTTCTACTGGCTTCGGCCTGCCTGCACGTCGTCACCCACATTGCGCTCAAACGCAGCCGCGATCGGTCGGCCTTCGTCGCCTGGATGTTGTTGTGGGCTCTGATCCTGTTTTCGCCCGTCGTCGTCTTCGGTTGGACCGCCATCCCGCCGATCGGCTGGGCCCTGATGTTTCTCAGCTCGATCTTCGAGGCGGGCTACTTCATCGCCATCGCTCTGGCCTACCGCGGCGCGGATCTCTCGGTGGTCTATCCGCTGGCCCGCGGGACCGGGCCGGTGCTGCTTCTGGTTTGGTCGGTCCTGATTCTGCGCGAGCCGCTGACCGCCGGCGGCATGTTCGGCGTGGGCTTGATCGCACTGGGGTTGTACGTGGTGAACCTGCCGCGTCCTGGGGCCTGGCGCGAGCCCATCGCCGCCCTCAAACAGACCGGGCCGCGTTGGGCGGTGGCGGCCGGGATTTGCATCTCGGGCTACACTGCCATCGACAAGGTCGGCATCGGATACGTTCCGCCGCTGCTGTACACCTACGTGGCGCTGTGGATCACGCTGCTTTGGCTTGCGCCCTGGACGGCGTGGTTCGTTGGGGCCAGTGGACTGCGCCAGGAGTGGCGAATTTCAAAGCCGGGCGCCGTGGTGGCGGGTTTCACCACCCTGGCGGCGTACGGGTTGGTGCTCTTGGCAATGGCCTCGGGAACACCGGCGGGCTACGCCGGAGCGATTCGAGAGGTGAGCGTCGTCCTGGGAGCGGCCTACGGTGTGTTCGTGCTCAAGGAACCGGGTGGGCCGATGCGCATGCTGGGCGCCGGTCTGGTCGCAGCCGGCGTGGCCGCGATTGGACTGTTAGGATGAAAATGCCGTGGGATCGTGATTCGGGCTTCGTGACTAGTCGCTCGGTTGAAGACGTCATTATCTGCTCAGGAAGAAGGCTCAACCCTGCTCAGCCTGGTCTAGTTGAGGCAGGCTGACGGCTGATGGCTGAAGTCTCTTCCACTCATACGCTTGTCCTGATGCCCTCCGGCCGTCGAGGTTCGGTGCCGCACGGCTCGACCCTGCTGGACGCAGCCCGCACGCTGGGTGTGGAATTGGAATCGATTTGCGGTGGAAGGCAGACCTGCGGCAAATGCCAGGTGATCGTCGAAAGCGGAGCCTACCCCAAGCACGGAATCACCTCGCGCGAAAGCCATCTCTCGTCCGTGGGACCGGTC
>DASSGB010000157.1:0-3729 GCA_035693825.1 Anaerolineales bacterium | reverse complement strand
AGGACAGGCTTCGGACCTCCTCAGCGTAGGCCCTCGCTCAGCGCGCCCTGGAGATGGGGCTGGCCTTGATCCGCCGTTTGATGGCGGTAAGGGCGTTTTACCTGCCGTTTCCGCCGCGGTTCTCTGTCCGGTGGGGGCGGCTCGCGAGCTGCCCCTACCGACGGATTGGCCGACGGCTGACGGCCGATGGCCGACCGCCAACCGCTGACACTCGAACCAGACCCCAGTGACCATCCTCATCCCGCTCGCCGAACCCTTTGTGATAGAATGTACGCACTTTCGCATACCTGCCTTATACTAATCCCCAGGCCCGGAATGCCGAGAGGGCGTATGCCGAGTGATTTCCTGCCGATTCTCGTAATCTTGGTTCTATCTGTCCTCTTGGGGTTTGTGGCAATCGGCATTGGACATCTCTTCGGCCCGCGGCGCCCGACCGAGCCGAAGGGACAGCCGTACGAGTCGGGAATGCGCCCCTACGGTGAAGGGCAGCGCCGGGTGCGCGTCCAGTTCTACCTGATGGCCGTCCTCTTCATCCTGTTCGATATCGAAATCGTCTTCCTCCTCCCCTGGGCAGTCGTCCTTCGGCAGCTGGGGGCGGCTGGGCTGGTGGAAATGGGTTTGTTCCTGGTGATCTTGCTGGTCGGGTACGTTTACGCGTGGAAGGTGGGAGCGCTGGAATGGGAGTAGAGCAGAAACTCGGGAACATGGGCGTCGTCACCACGACGCTGGAGAAAGCGGTCAACTGGAGCCGGTCGTACGCCATGTGGCCGATGCTCTTCGGGCTGGCCTGCTGCGCCATCGAGATGATGGCCGCCCAGGCCTCGGACTACGACCTGAGTCGTTTCGGCATGGAGTTGATGCGGGCTTCGCCGCGCCAGAGCGACTTGATGATCGTGGCCGGCCGGGTGTCGCGCAAGATGGCCCCCGTGCTGCGCCGTCTGTACGACCAGATGCCGGATCCCAAGTGGGTGATTTCGATGGGGGACTGCGCCTCCTGCGGAGGCGTGTTCAACAACTACGCCATCGTGCCCGGAGTGGACGAAGTCGTGCCGGTCGATGTCTACGTCGCCGGATGTCCGCCCCGGCCCGAGGCGCTGATTCACGGGATCCTGACTCTGCACGAGAAGGTACGCGGAGAGAAACTGGCCGACTGGGCCTAGCCCGGTCGGGATCCGGCCTTCAAGGCGGTGACCATGAGCCATTTGGAGAAGGCCGTCGACTCGTTGCGTGCCCGCCTGGGCGAGAGGCTCCTGGCGGTGGACGAGTTTCGCGGCGAAACGACGGTCGAGGTGGCACGCGAAGATCTTGTCGAGACCGCGCGGCACCTGCGCGAATCGCCGGACTTGACCTTCGATTACCTGGCGGCGTTGACGGCCTCGGATCGCTGGCCCGATGAGCCCCGCTTCTCGGTCATCTATCGCTTCTACAGCATGTCGTTCAATGCCTTCCTCGGTCTGCGGGTGCGGCTCTCCGGCCAGTCGCCGGAGGCGCCGAGCCTGGTTCCGGTTTATCCGGCCGCCAACTGGCACGAGCGCGAGGTCTTCGACATGTTCGGGATCACCTTCACCGGCCATCCGGATCTGCGCCGGCTGTTGATGCCGTACGACTGGGTCGGGCATCCGCTGCGCAAGGACCAGCCGCTCGGCTATGAAGAAGTGCAGTTCACGTTCAACTACGACGAGATCGACCGCCGGAAGCCGTACGCCCGCGAGTAGGTGGAAGGGATTGCGCCGATGGGTGTGAGCCGGATGGAAGTGACGGTCGAAGAGCTGAAGCACCTCGTCTCGGGTCGCGCCGTCGAAGGCGAGACGATGCTGCTCAACATGGGGCCGCAGCACCCGAGCACGCACGGCGTGCTGCGCCTGCTGTTGGAGCTGGACGGCGAAGTCGTGGTCAACTGCATTCCCGACATCGGCTTCCTGCACACCGGCATCGAAAAGAACATGGAGTCGAAGACCTACACCCAGGCGATCGTCATGACCGATCGCATGGACTACCTGAACACCATCGGCAACGTGCTGGTGTACGTCATGGCGATTGAGAAGCTGGTCGGGCTGGACGTGCCCGAGCGGGCGCAGACGGTCCGCGTCCTGCTGACCGAGCTCCAGCGCATCGCCTCGCATCTGGTGTGGCTCGGCACGCACGCCCTCGACCTGGCGGCGATGTCGGTCTTCCTGTACTGCTTCCGCGAGCGCGAGATGATCATGGACGTCATGGAAATCTGCTCCGGGCAGCGGATGATGACCTCCTACTTCCGCCCCGGGGGACTGTGGCGCGACGTCCCGCCCGAATTCGAGCCCGCGGTCCGGAAGATCCTGGAGGTGATGCCGGGTCGCATCGACCAGTACGAAGACCTCCTGACGAAGAACCCGCTGTGGATCGACCGCACGCGCAAGATCGGAGTCATCTCCGGACCCGACGCCGTCCGCGCCGGGCTGTGCGGACCTTCGCTGCGCGGCTCAGGCGTCAACTGGGATCTGCGCAAAGCCCAACCGTACAGCGGCTATGAGCACTACGACTTCGACGTGCCGCTCGGAACGAACGGGGACGTGTACGACCGATACCAGTGCCGCATGCAGGAGATGCGCGAATCCCTGCGGATCGTCGAACAGGCGCTGCGGCGCATGGAACCCGGGCCGGTCATCAGCGACAACCGCAAGTTCGTTCCGCCGCCGCGGGCCGAGCTCGGCACGAGCATGGAAGCCGTCATCCATCACTTCAAGCTGTGGACGGAGGGCTTCAACGCGCCGCCGGGCGCCGTGTTCGTTGCGGCCGAATCGCCGCGGGGCGAGCTGGCCTGCTACCTGGAGAGCAACGGAGGCCCGCGGCCGCACCGCGCCTACTTCCGAACACCCAGTTTTGCCAATCTCCAGGCATTGCCGATCCTGGCCCGCGGTCATCTCGTGGCAGACCTGGTGGGCATCATCGGCAGCCTGGACATCGTCCTGGGAGACGTCGATCGGTAGCTCGGCCGAGCCCGGAGTGACATCGTGCTGAAGGACACCTACGCCTCCGAGATCGAAACCATCCTGGCCCACTACCCGGCGGACCGGAAGCGTTCGGCCGCCATGCCGCTGCTCTACCTGGCGGAGCGAGCCTACGGCCATCTGACCCCGGCGGCGATCGAGGAAGTGGCCGGGCTGATCGATGCGTCGCCGACGCAGGTCGGTTCCCTGGTCGGCTTCTACACCCTGTACCACGACCGGCCCGGAGGCAAAGTGCGCATGCAGATATGCACCGATCTGCCGTGCGCGCTGCGAGGGGCGGAGACTTTCGCCCAGGAGGTCTGTCGCAACCTCGGCGTTCGCCTGGGTGAGACGACCCCCGACGGATGGATCACCGTCGAGGAGGTCACCTGCCTTGCGGGCTGCGACAAGGCGCCGCTCTTCCAGGTGCAGGACGCCGAAGGCATTCACTACCGCGAGTCGCAGACCGTCGAATCGGCCATGGGGTGGGTCGAGAGTCTTCGCCGGGGCCAGGCCGATGGCTGAGCATATCCTGCTGCGCCATCGGGATATCCCCGATCTCGATAAGCTCGACGTCTACCTCGCCCACGGAGGCTTCGATGCCCTTCGACAGACGGTCACGGGCAAGAAGCCCGGCGAGGTCATTGACATCGTCAAGGCCTCCGGATTGCGCGGGCGAGGCGGCGCAGGATTTCCGGCGGGCGTGAAATGGAGTTTCCTGACGCCGGACGTGTTCCCTCGGTACGTGGTTGTCAACGCCGAT
>DASSGB010000156.1:0-11980 GCA_035693825.1 Anaerolineales bacterium | reverse complement strand
GGCTGCGCCGCTGGGCGGCTCGGTCGTGACCGGGGCTTCCGGCAAGTCCAGCCTGTCGCCCTCGGTCACCGCCAGGCGAGCCACGATGCGCCCGACGTTCAGGTCGCCGTCGCCGATAGCCGCCAGCATATCGTCGACCTGCGCATAGCCTAGGTCTCGCGCCAGAGGTTCCAGGGCCACCGAGTCGATCCCCAGCCGGCGCAGCTCTCGGTCCAGAAGCTGCCGGCCGTGAGCAGCGTTCTGCTCGCGGTCCTGCCGTTTGAACCACTGCCGGATCTTGCCCATCGCCCGCTGGCTCTTGACCATCTCCAGGCTTGAATTGAGCCAGTCGCGCGACGGTCCACCGCGTTTGGCGGTGAGGATTTCGACCGTCTCTCCCGTCTTGAGTCGGTAGTCGAGCGTGACCAGTTTGCCGTTGACCTTGGCGCCGCGGCAGCGGTGGCCGATATCGGTGTGGATGTGATAAGCGAAATCGATGGGCGTCGAGCCGGAAGGCAGGTCGATGATGTCGCCCCGCGGCGTGAAGGCGTAGACCCGGTCGTCGAAGACGTCCGACTTCATGGCGTCGACGAACTCAGAGGCTGTGTCCACGTCGCTGCGCCATTCCATCAGCTTCCGAAGCCAGGTGATTCGCTGTTCGAAGGCATCGTCGCGCTTGCGCCCCTCTTTGTAGCGCCAGTGGGCGGCGATGCCGAACTCCGCGCTCTCGTCCATGGCGTGCGTGCGGATCTGGACCTCGAGGGTCTTGCCGTCGTCGTAGATGACGGCCGTGTGAAGCGACTGGTAGAAGTTGTCCTTGGGCGTGGCGATGTAGTCGTCGAACGCGCCCGGCACAGGCTTCCAGTGGCTGTGGATGACGCCCAGGGCCAGGTAGCAGTCGGACTCCGTCGGGACCAGGATGCGCACCCCGCGAACGTCGTAGACCATCTCGAAGGGAACGCCCTTGCGTTCCATCTTGCGATAGATCGAGTACAGGTGCTTGGGCCGGCCCCGCACCTCCGCCTCAATCCCCCCTTCCGATAGGACCGCCTGCAGGCGATGAATGATCTCCGCCAGGGCGCGTTCACGATCGACCCTGCGCTCGGAGACGCTGCCGGCGATCTCTTTGTACTTGTCGGGGCGCACGTAACGGAACGCAAGGTCCTCGAGCTCCCACTTCATCTGCCAGATGCCGAGGCGGTTGGCGAGGGGAGCGAAGATTTCGAGCGTTTCCTCGGCCGTCGGCTTGCGCCGGTCGGCGGGGAGATACGAAAGGGTGCGCATGTTGTGCAGTCGGTCGGCAAGCTTGATCAAGACCACGCGCACGTCGTCGCCCATGGCCAGGAATGTCTTGCGCAGGGTTTCCTTGGCCAGTTCCGTGCGCGAGGCGCGTTCATCCCGACGCCGCCCGTCCCCGCGGCTGACGCGGGGCAGCTCGGTCAGCTTGGTGACGCCGTCGACGAGGTTGGCGACCTCCCGGCCGAAGTCTCTCTTCAGCTGATCCAGCGTGACGGAGGTGTCCTCGACCGTGTCGTGGAGCAGCGCCGCCGCCAACACCGGCGGCGGGGCCCCCAACTCGGCGAGGATTTTCGCCACGGCCAGGCAGTGCTGGACATACGCTTCGCCCGAGTGGCGCTTCTGGCCGGCGTGGGCCTTCTCGGCTGTGCGGTAGGCCCGAGACAGCAGGTCTCGATCGGCCGGGGTCGTCGTTTCCGGCAGCAGCTTGAAGATACTTTCGAGATCCATCCGCCCTTCCAGCTGTCAGTATAACGAGGCCGCGGCGCGGTTACAAGGAGGCCGAGAAGGCAGGCAGGAGGACGACTTGGTTGGTGAGCAGTGACAGGTGATTAGTGACTAGTGATTAGTGATTAGTGATTGGTGATTGGTGATTGGCAGCTGGCAGCTGGTTAGCCGGGCGGCACGGGAGCGACCGTCGGCGAGGACACCGGCGCGGGGGTTACGGAAGGCGTGGGGGTCGGCGTGCGAAGTGGTTCGTCATAGACCAGAGTGGCTGTGTCGCGCAGGGATTGAACGAGCTCGGCGAGAGCCTGATCGATGGCCGATTGGAAGGCCGCGTCGTCCAGGCGCCGCGTTTCATGACCCAGCACAAGAATCAGATGCCATCCGAAGCCGGTCTGCACCGGCCCCGTCACCTCACCCACCGGAGCGGAGAACGCGGCTTCTTCGAAGGCGTCCACCATCGCGCCACGGCTGAACCATCCGAGGTCGCCGCCTCGATCCTTGTTGCTCGAGTCGGTCGAAAACTCGGCGGCCAGGGCATCCCATGCCTCTCCCTGGCGAAAACGCGATAGCAGGGCGAAGGCGACGGCCTGGTTGTCGACCAGAATGTGCTTGGCCCACACCTGCTCGACGTCGCGAGGCGTGGAAGCCTGGACGCTGGCCCGCAGCCGTTCCCGGTACAGGTCTTCCTCGAACTGCCTGCGAATGACGTCTTCCGAGACGTTCAGGTTGTTCTTCAGGTCGTCGAGGTAGGTCTGATAGTCCTCTTCGAACAGGTCCCTGGTGTACGGGGTCGCCGTGGATGAAGCCGTCGGTGTCGGCCCCTGCGTTGCGGGGAGGGTTGCGGTCGAGCTCGGCCGGGCTGTCGGTGAGGGACCCTCGGTTGGCGTCGAAGTTGGAGCGGGAGTCCAGGTGGTAGTCGCCTGCGCCGCCAGCGTGGCGTCGACGGTCGGCGTCGGCGCGGTCGTGGGCGTTCCCTCGGGGAAGAACCCGAAGGCTTCGGCGATGGTCTTGTCCACGTCTTCCTGCGTGATGTGAATGCCCCGTCGCTGGGCTTCCTGGCGTATGAGCCGGGCGTCGATGATCTGCCCCAGCACGCGCAGGCTGAGGCCCGGGGTGTCGGAAAGCTGGGCGTTGATCTGATCGATCTGCTGCTGCAGGATGGCTCGCGTCTCGGGATTGTCCGCCAGGAAGCCGTAGGTTTGCTCGATCTCCAGCCGCTGGTTCAGCAGGCTGGCCTGGGCCATCCGCAGCCGCGCCGCGAGTTCGCGGTAGCTGATCGCTTCCCCGTTGACGGTGACCGCCGGGCGGGCCGGCTGGAAGTAATTGACGTCCAGCCACCCGTACACCAGCAGGCCCAGGGCCACCACGATGACGAGCGCCACACCGCCGACGATCCAGCGGGCCAGCATTCGTTCGCGCTGGGCACGGGCAAGATGTTTCCGCGTCAGATGCGGCTTGCCGGTGTCGCGAGGCATGGGCTTGACTCAGGTCTCGAAATCAGCCTGGATCAGCGGAAGCGTTCGGCCTTGAACGGCACGAGCGCCAGGTGTCGGGCGCGTTTGACGGCTCGGGCCAGCATCCGCTGGTGTCGCGCGCAGGTGCCGGTCTCACGCCTCGAGCGGATACGGCCTTGCTCGGTCGTCATGCGCTTCAGCAGATCGACCTGCTTGTGATCGATGGCCTTGGTCTGGTCAACGCAGAACTGGCACACCCGCGCCCGCCGCACGAAGCGACGCCGGCCGCCAGGGCCTTCGCCGCGTTCGTCGCCGGGCGGTCCGTATTCTCGTTCGCCTTCTTCAGCCACGTGCCTGTCTCCTTGGCCGCCATCGTTCGCGGCCCGATTCAACGGGAAGTCACTCCGGGTAAGCTTCATCCTCGCCCGAGGCGGCGGCGAAGGTTGTCGCCGGGGTCTCGCGCGACTCGCCCAGCATAATCATTTCTCGCGCCACGATTTCCACGGCGAAATGCTTGTTGCCTTCGGTATCGTCCCAGCGGCGCGTTTGCAGCCGGCCTTCGACGTAGACCTGCTGCCCGCGCCGAAGATGCTGGCTGCAGATCTCGGCCAGGCTGCCCCAGGCGACGACATTGAACCACTCGGTCTCTTCGTGACGTTCCCCGTCCGCCGAATGCCAGGCGCGATTGGTCGCCACGCTGAAGGTCGTCACGGGGCGGCCGGTGGGCGTGTAGCGCATTTCCGGCTCGCGCCCCAGATGGCCGATGATCATGACCTTGTTGAGTCCGCGGCTCATGCACAACCTCGTCCGGGGAACACCGGTCCAGACGTCAGCTTGTGACGACGGCGGACGTCACCAGGAAGCGTAGAACGCTTTCCTGAAGCCGCAAATCGCGCTCGATTGCAGCGGTCGCCGTGGTGGGCAGTTCGGCCGTCACGAAGACATAGAAACCATCGGTGCGCTTGCGGATGGGATAGGCCAGCCGTCGC
Organism: Anaerolineales bacterium; assembly: GCA_035693825.1. GTDB lineage: Bacteria > Chloroflexota > Anaerolineae > Anaerolineales > E44-bin32 > MGOM01. The sequence continues at coordinate 7,815 of DASSGB010000156.1, read as the reverse complement.
CGGCCCCAGCGGTCGACCTGAAGGGCCTTCCCGCCGGCGGACTGAATCCAGCCGGTGACCTTCTCCTCGAGTGCGGCCAGGGCCTGCTCGTCGAGATCGGGGTCGGCGATGTACGCGACCTCGTAGTTGCGCATGGGCATACTCCTTTCCTCGGAGTTGCCCCGCGTCCGGCGCCGGGAGGCGTCGTCGCGGAGCGGAAAGCACGCCGCCCGGGGCGGCGTGGCAACGGTGTGCAGTCTACCACAGCGCAAGTAGGAACGCAAGGTTCGTTGTTCCGGACAATCCATGGCCGGTCGGCGCGGCGCGAGGTCGGCCTCGCGGGCGCGTTCGGTTCCGCTTCGTCGCGCCCGGAGGCGCGGAAGCGGAGGCGGATCGAAGTCGAGAGCGAGGAGCGAGGCCCGAGGCCGCCAGAGGCCGAGGGCCGAAACGAGGCGCCAGCGATAAAGCAGAAGGTGGGAGACCGCATTACGGTATAATCTTTGCCTCCCGCAGACCATTGGATCCCTGGGAGCATCGATGTCAACGCAAGCCATTCGGTTCGGCACGGACGGATGGCGAGGCCGCATCGCAGACACGTACACCTTCGCCGCCGTACGGCGATGCGCGCACGGATTCGGCCGCTATCTCCTCGAAACTGCCGGCGACACCCGCCCGGTGATCGTGGGATACGATCAACGTTTCGCCTCCGAACATTTCGCCGCAACCGCGGCGGAAGTGCTCGCCGGCCTTGGGCTGCGGATCCTTATGACCAATGGCGCCACGCCCACCCCGGCCATCGCCCATGCGGTGGCCCACCATGGAGCAGCCGGCGCGGTCAACATCACCGCTTCCCACAACCCTCCGGGTGACAATGGTTTCAAAGTGCGCGATTCTTCCGGCGCGGCGATATCTCCGGAGGGCCTCAAACGCATCGAGGCCCTCATCCCGGAAACCGACGAGGATGTGCCGCGCCAGCCCCTGGCTCAGGCGAAACAGGACGGCCGCATCACGATCTTCGACGCCGGGCCCGACTACCGGGCACAGTTGGAGCGCCTGGTCGACATCGAGAGCTTACGACGGGCAGGATTTCTGGTCTATGCCGACACGATGTGGGGCAACGGGGCCGGTTGGTTCCTGCGCCTGCTGAATGGAGGCTCGACGCAGGTCGTCGAAATCCACAACGAACGCAACCCCATCTTTCCCGAGATGAGCCGCCCGGAGCCTATTCCGCCGAACATCGACGCCGGCCTCGCCCGCGCCAGGCAAGCCGGCGCCAGCGTCCTGCTCATCACCGACGGGGACGCCGATCGCGTCGGGCTGGGCGATGAACACGGAGTCTTTGTCGACCAGCTGCGGGTCTTCGCCCTCCTGGCCTTCTACCTGCTGGAGGTTCGCGGCGAACGCGGCCCCATCGTCAAGACCCTTTCGACGACGTCGATGCTCGAGAAGCTCGGTCGGCTGTACCACGTGCCGGTGTACGAGACCGGCGTGGGCTTCAAATACATCGCCCCCAAGATGCTGGAAGTCGACGCGCTGATCGGCGGGGAGGAGTCCGGAGGCTATGCCTTCCGCGGACACGTTCCCGAACGCGATGGAATTCTCGCCGGCCTGTATTTGCTCGACATGATGGTCCGCATGGAGCAGCCACCCTCGCAATTGGTCGAGACGCTCTTTGCCAGGGTCGGCCCGCACTTCTACGACCGCATCGATCGGCCATTGCCCCCCGAGCGGAGGGGGCCCAGCGAGGAGCGGCTTCGGAGCGAGCGTCCCTCGACCATCGGCGGCCTCCGGGTCACAGACGTCAACACCCTGGACGGATTCAAGTATCTGTTGGAAGATGGCGGCTGGCTGCTGATACGGTTCTCCGGCACGGAGCCTCTGGTGCGCGTCTACACCGAGACGACCTCCGAGGCACAGGTCCAACCCATCCTGCAGGACGGCCTGAAGCTGGCCGGAGTGGAATGAGAGATCCCCTGGCCGACACTCACTGCCATCTGTGCCTGGAGGCCTTTGCCGGAGACCTCGAGGCCGTCCTGGCCAGGGCCGCGGAGGCCGGCGTCGAACGCATTCTGGTGCCGGGGATCGACATGGCCACCAGCCGTCGAGCGGTCCAGTTGGCCGAGACTCATCCCATCTTGTTCGCCGCCGTCGGCCTTCATCCGCACGGCGCATCCGACTGGAGTGCCGCGGCGTACGATGAGTTGAGATCTCTGGCGCGCTCTCCCAGGGTCGTGGCCATCGGCGAAACAGGACTAGACTACTATCGCGACTACGCTCCGCGCGATCGGCAGCGTCAGGCGTTCGATCGGCAGCTGGAACTGGCCGATGAGTTGGGATTGCCGGTGGTGGTTCACAGTCGGGAAGCCGAGCGGGACGTGCTCGACCATCTATCGGAATGGATCCGCACGAACACCGGACGGCCCCGCGAAAGGCCGGGCGTATTGCACGCGTTCGGCGGCGACGAGACTGCGGCTTCCAGCGCAGCCCAGGCGGGGCTTTACATCGGGGTGGCGGGACCGGTAACCTACCCCTCGGCCGTTGGCCTGCGCCGCTGGATCGCCACTCTGCCCCAGGATCGCCTTCTCACCGAGACCGATGCCCCCTACCTCCCGCCGACGCCCCACCGGGGACAGCGCAACGAGCCGGCCCATGTCCGGCTGGTAGGAGATGCGATCGCCTCCACCTTAGGCGTGGAACCCGGCCTCTCCCGCCGAGTCTTCTGGGACAATGCCGCGGCCCTTTTCCAGTGGTCTGATGGAACCGACAACCGCCACGTTCTTTGACCTGGTGCGCGATGACCTGCCGCTGGTCGAGGCCCGCATGCGGGAGGCCCCGAACGGCGTCCAGCCGCGCCTGCAGGCCGCCATCGATCAACTCCTCACCTCGGGCGGAAAGAGGCTGCGCCCGACGCTGGCCCTGCTCTCGGGTCGAATGCTGGCCGCGGATCATCACAGCCTGATCTACCTAGCGGCCGCCATCGAGATGCTGCACACCGCCACGCTCGTCCACGACGACCTCATCGACGGATCGCTCGTGCGCCGCGGTTATCCCACCTTGAACGCGCAGTGGCCCGCGGGAGCGACGGTGCTGGCCGGGGACTACATTTTCGCCCGCGCCGCCCATCTGGCGTCGCGGATCGGATCGCTGCCCCTGATGGAGCAGTTCGCCCGAACGCTCATGGTCATCGTGCAGGGTGAGGTGACGCAGCTCTTCCGCGAGGGGTCCGACGACCCGCGCCAGGCGTACTTCGACCGCATCTACGCCAAGACGGCTTCGCTGTTCGAAATGGCCACGCAGGGGGCCGCCCGCCTCAGCCCCGTTCCGCCCGAGACGGTCGAGGCCATGCGACGCTTCGGCTTTCATCTGGGAATGGCGTTCCAGATCGTCGACGACGCGCTCGATTTTGTCGGGAACGAGGTTCGCGTCGGCAAGCCGTTGGGTAGCGATCTGCGCCAGGGCCTGATCACACTGCCGACGCTGTGCTACATCGAGAGCCAGGAAGACCCGGGCCTGTTGGCCAGCCTGCGATCGGGACGACTCGGACCAGCCGAGGTTTCCGACCTGGTGGACTCGATCCGGCGCTCCGGGGCCGTCGACCAGGCTCTGGCAGAGGCCCGTCAGGCCATCGCCGCCGGAGAGGAAATGCTGGCGACCGTTCCAGACAACCCCGTGCGAGCGGCCCTGTTCGAGGTCGCGCGCTACATCGTTGACCGAACCGTCTGAGCCCACAGGAGGCTGTCGTGGAAATCAAGAGCCAGGTTTACAAGCGCGTCGTGGCGGTCACGGTGACCGGGCGCGTCGACTCGGGGACCGCCGGGGACCTCGAGAAGGCCCTGAGCGCCCTTGCCAACGAGGCCCACAACAACATCGTGCTCGACCTCTCGGGTGTGGAATTCCTTTCGTCCAGCGGCTTGCGCGTTCTGGTGACGACCCTCAAAGGCGTCCGCAAAGTTGGCGGCGACGTGCGTTTGGCCCAACCGTCGCAGCGCGCCATTGATGCGATCAATCTGGCCGGCCTGGACGTCCTGTTCAAGGTGTTCCCCGACCGAGAGTCGGCCATTGCCTCCTACTAAGACTCGACCGAGGCTGACGCTTCACAGCCAATCGGTCCCGGCTCAGCTCGGCCAACTCGAGTCCTTGTGCAACCTGGTGGATCTCGGCGCGCGCTCCTCGGGTTTCGACGACCGGACGAGCTACGCCTGCCAACTGGCCGTATGCGAGGCGGCCGAGAACATCATCCTTCACGGTTACCGCAAGAAGGGGGGCGACATCCGCGTCACCACCCGTTCGCGACCCGGCGAGCTCACCGTCGACATCGTCGACACTGCGCCGCCTTTCAACCCGACGATGCTGCCTCCGGAGGAAGGCTGGGCTCTGACGGACCCCCCGGTCGGCGGCCGCGGCATCCTCATCATGCGACGCGTCATGGACGAGATCCAATATCGCCGGCGCGGCAACCGCAACATCCTGCGGATGCGCAAGCGGGTTCGCCCCTCGAAATCGTAGGTCCCATGTCTGTCTTCCCAACCGTTGCGGACATGGGCCTTCGTCCCCTGCCTGCCCCTCCACCCACGCCAACCTCCGCCACCGTGGTTTTGGCGGCGGCTCTGGTCGCGGTGGCGGCCGTGGCCCTGGTGCTCTATCACCGGCGCCGCGGCCTGACCGAAGTGTCTCTTCTGGCGGACATCGGCGCGGCGATCGCTACCGCGAGCTCCGATACCGAGGAGCTCGCCGAAGCGGCGTACGTCCAGGCGGCTCGATTGACGGACACCGACTTCTTCCAGTTCGGCCTTTTCCTCCGCGATCGCTACCGAACTCTTATCTGGATCCGAGACGGAGACCGAGAGCCGAACGAGGAATTCGCCCTGGGTTCGTCGGCGGAAGGCCTCGTGGGCTGGGTCCGCCGAACGGGCCAGACTCTCGTGGTCCGGGATTTCGAGGCAGAGCGCCAGAGCCTCCCCGCGCAGCCGACCTACGCCTCGAGCGATCCCCCCCGCTCCGCCATCTTCACCCCGGTCTTCGTCGGCGGAGAAGTCCTCGGATTGCTGGCCGTGCAGAGTCGCCGCCGGGCGGCCTTTGGTCGTTCACACGAGGCGCGGCTTCGGTTCCTTGCAGGCGCCGTCGCCGCGGGTCTGGAGAACGCGACCCTGAGGGCCAAGAGCGAGAATCGCGAAAGGCAAATGGCGCTCCTTCAGGAGGTGTCGGAACTTCTGGTTCCGCTTCGGCCGCTGGCGGAGGTCCTGCCCGGCGTGGCCGAGCGGATATCACGCGCCTTCGGCGGTGATACGGTTTCATTGTGCGAAACGACGCCCACCGGTTTCACCTTGCTGGCCTCCTCCCGTCCCGAGGAAGCCGAGGCGGCCATGGGCCTTCCTCGAGTCCAGGACCTCTTCCAACAGGTCGCACGGCAGCGAAAGACGGCGTGGAGCGACGCGCAAAGCGACGCATCGTATCCAGCCTCCAGCGAATTGGCCGTCCCCTTGCGCGTGCAGGACCGCATCCTCGGACTGTTGTGGATTTCGCGCAGGGACGGATCGTTTGCCCGCATCCAGATCAACCTGGCGGAGATGCTCGCCGGGCAACTGGCCATCGCCACGCTCGAGGCGGCCAACTATGCCCAGCAGCAAGAGGAGGCCTGGTTCACAACCGTCCTGCTCGAGGTGGCACGTCACGCGGCTCAGCCGGGAGACTGGGCAAGCGCGCTCCAGGCCGTCCTCCAGCTTTCGACCCTTCTCACGGGTACGGCCTGGACGATCCTCTTCCTTCCCGGTGACAGCAACGAAGAGCTCGTCGCCGGGCCGATGGCAGGCTTGCGGCGCCAGGCAAGGGACAAGCTCACCGACTTGCGGATCGCCGCAGCGGAATTGGGACTTGCGCCGCCATACCCGGCCGAGACGCCCGTCCCGATCACACTTCCCGAAACAGTGGCCGGCCTCGTCAACGAAACCCGGGGCACGATGACCGTCTTGAGCGTCGGAGACGATCTGCTCGGAGTCTGGTTGCTGGCCGGCGAAGAAGTGCAGGGGCGCCGGCTCTCACTGATGTCGGGCATCGCCCACCAGATGTCGTTGAGGCTGGAGAACACCCGCCTGGTGGAAGAAGCCGCCGTTCGTCGGGCGCTCGAGCGTGAGCTGGCCACGGCCCGCGCCATCCAGGAGAGTTTCCTCCCCCAGCAGCTGCCGTCGCCACCGTCGTGGACCGTGTCGGCGGCCTGGCGTGCGGCGCGCGCCGTCGGCGGTGATTTCTACGACTTCATCCCGCTTCCCGATGGGCCGCGCGGCCCGCGCTGGGGCGTGGCCATCGCCGACGTCGCCGACAAGGGCGTTCCGGCTGCCCTGTTCATGGCTTTGGCGAGGACCCTGCTCCGGTCCGTGGCCATCGGTCGCATCGAGCCCGGGCCGACGCTCAGCCGATTGAACGACTTGATCTTCCACGACACCCAGGCGGAGCTCTTTGTCAGCGTCTTCTACGCCGTGTGGGAACCGTCGGTCGGCCGCCTGACTTACGCCAACGCCGGGCACTGCCCGCCGTTGTTCCTGGTGAAAGACCGGCCGGCGACGTTACTGACGGATCACGGCATGCTCGTCGGCGTCAGCGAAGACATCACCTACCGCAGTCACACGCTCGAGATGCCGCCCGGCTCGCTCCTGGTCTTATACACCGACGGCGTGACGGAAAGCGAAGATTCCGACGGCGACTTCTTCGGGGTCCCGCGGCTGGAAAGCCTGATCCTCTCCCAACAGGACTGGGCCGCCGCCCGGATCACCGACGCCATCACCGAACGGCTGGCGGAATTCACCGGCGATCCAGAACCCGCCGACGACATCACCATCGTGGCACTGCATCGCAGCGCCTGACGGAGGCCCGCATGACGCACTCTCAGGTCTTCGCCTCGCAACATCCGCTTGTGGCCACAAAACTGACCAAACTTCGCGACGCGGCGACCGAGCCCAAGAAGTTTCGGGAGCTCATCCGCGAGATCTCGGCACTGATGGCCTATGAGGCCACGCAGGACCTCGTCACGCGCCGCATCGAGGTCCAGACGCCGCTGGCGACGACGAGCGGGGTCGAGCTGATGGAGAAGATCGGCCTGGTGCCGATTCTGCGGGCCGGCCTCGGGATGGTGGAGGGATTCTGGGAACTGATGCCTTCGGCGGAGGTGTGGCACATCGGCCTTTACCGGGACGAGCGGTCCCTCCAACCGGTCGAGTACTACAACCGGCTGCCGGTCGAGCCGACGGTGTCGGTCACCTTGATTCTCGATCCGATGTTGGCCACCGGCGGTTCGGCCGTGGCGACGGTGGACATCCTCAAACGCTGGGGCGTGCGCAAGATCAAGTACGTCGGGCTCATCGGCGCGCCGGAGGGCATCGACAACTTGCAGAGACACCACCCGGACGTGCCCATTCATCTGGCGGTCGTCGACGAGCGCCTCAACGACACCGGTTACATTCTCCCCGGCCTGGGCGACGCAGGGGACCGGCAGTTCGGAACAGCCTAGGACTGGTGGTCAGTGGTCGGTGGTCAGTGGTCAGTGGCCGGTGGGCGGCCGTCAGGAGAAGATTGTGCTAGACAACGAGAGATCCGTGATTCGTGATTGGTGATTGGTGATTCGTGATCGACCGGCAGAATGCTTGACGACTGACGACTGACAGCTGATAGCTGATGGCTGACGGCTGATGGCCGGCTACGGCGTTGCGACCAGAGTTTCGAGGAACCCCACCAGCCAGGGTTCGAGGCGAGGCCGGGTTCCAAGATCTTCGACGAGCCGGGTGCCGGCGGCCCGGTCTCCGTAGCGTAGCTCCCATTCGGCCAACACGACATTCGCCAGCAGGT
>DASSGB010000155.1:0-6887 GCA_035693825.1 Anaerolineales bacterium | reverse complement strand
CCGAGCTGTACCTGCCCAACTACCCCGAGGGCATCAGTCTCGGACTCTGGTACATCCCGATCGCGGCCTTTGTCCTTGTGGGCGCGACCAACGCCGTCAATTTCACCGATGGTCTGGATGGGCTGGCCGGGCTGATCGCCGCTACGGCCTTCGCCGCTTTCGGGGCGATCGCGGTTCTCCAGAATCAGATCTTCCTCGTGCGCTTCTGTTTCACCGTCGTCGGCGCCACCTTCGCCTTCCTCTGGTACAACGCGCACCCGGCCGAAATGTTCATGGGCGGCACGGGGTCCCTTTCGCTGGGCGCAACGCTGGGCGTTGTCTCCCTGATGACCGGCCAATGGATCCTGCTGCCGATCATCGCCATCATCCCCGTCAGCGCCGTCCTCAGTGTGATCCTGCAAATCGTCTACTTCAGGCTGACCAAAGGCAAACGGTTGTTCAAGATGGCGCCGATTCATCACCACTTCGAACTCACCGGATGGAGCGAGACCCAGGTCGTCCAGCGCTTCTGGTTGGTGGCGCTGCTGACGGCCATGATCGGGGTCGCACTCGCCATGCTGAGAGGGAGTTGACATGGACACAGGAATGCTTTGGTTCGATGACGGACCGCAGGCGCTGAAGGACAAGGTCGAGCGCGCCGTGAGCTTCTATGCCACGAAGTACGGCCGCTCGCCCACGATGTGCCTGGTCCATCCGGCGACGCTGGCCGACGGCAAGGAAGGCCATCTGGCCGGCGTGACGCTGCAGACCAGCCGCTCGATCCTGCCCAACCACTTCCTGGTGGGCGTCGAGGAGCGGCGGGTCGTGGCGCCGAAGTCCAGCCGTTCGCGCGCCGGGCAGATGGCGATGGCGGAGTCGAAGGCGGCCTGAGCCGGAGATGAGCGTTGAACGATTGGCGCGGAAAGCGGGTCGTCGTCGTCGGGCTGGCCCGTCAGGGCAAAGCTCTGGCGCGTCACTTCGCGGCCGCGGGGGCGGAAGTGACGGTGACGGACCTGCGAACCTCGGGCGACCTGGCGTCGGCCGTGGATGAGTTGGAGGGTCTGCCGGTGAGGTACGCCCTGGGCGGCCATCCGCCCGAAGTCCTCGAGTCGGCCGATCTGCTGTGCCTTTCCGGCGGGGTTCCCGCCGATCTGCCGCTGGCACAGCAGGCGCGGGAGCTGGGAATCCCGGTCTCGAACGATTCCCAGCTCCTGCTCGAGGCCTGCCCGGCGAAAGTGGTGGGCATCACCGGCTCCGCCGGGAAGTCGACCACGACCGCGCTGCTTGGCGCCATGGCCGAGGCCTGGCTCGAGGGCACCCGACGGCGCGTCTGGGTGGGGGGCAACATCGGCCGGCCGCTGCTGCTCGATCTGCCATCGATGAAACCCGACGACCTTGTCGTCCTCGAGCTTTCGTCCTTCCAACTCGAGCTGATGACGCGATCGCCGCAAGTCGCCGTCGTCCTCAACATCACCCCCAATCATCTCGACCGGCACCGCACGATGGAGGCCTACGCCTCGGCCAAGGCGCGCCTGGTCGAGTTCCAGTCGGGTGAGGATATCGCCGTCCTGGGATGGGAAGATGCTCGGGCCTGGGAGCTGCGCTCCCGTGCCCGCAGCCGGGTCTTCGGTTTCGGCCGGATTCGCGGCGAGGCTGTGCCCGGCGCCTTCCTTGAAGAGGGCGGCCTGGTCGTGGATCGCGGCCACGGCATCGAAGCGGTGTGTCCCGCGGAGGATCTCGTGCTGCGCGGCGATCACAACCTGCTCAACGCGCTCGCCGCATGCGCCGCCGCCGCTGCCCTTGGAATGCCGGCGACGGCGATGGCCGCAGCGCTGCGAACCTTCCGGGGCCTGCCGCATCGGCTCGAGTTCGTGCGCCGGGTGCGCGGGGCGGACTGGTACGACGACTCGATCGCGACCGCGCCCGAGCGAAGCCTGGCTGCCCTACGATCCTTCGAGCAGCCGATTGTCCTGCTGGCCGGCGGGCGCGACAAAGACCTTCCATGGGAAGAGTTCGCCGAGTTCGTGCGCGCCAGAGTCGACCATCTGGTGCTCTTCGGCGAGGCCGCGCCCAAGATCGCCTCCGTCCTGAGCACCGTGGCCGGTCACGGACCGGATACCACCGACCTCGTCCCCGGCCTGGAGGCGGCCGTGGAGGCCGCCGCCCGTCGCGCGCAGCCGGGTGACGTCGTTCTGCTTTCTCCGGGAGGCACCAGCTTCGACGAATTCGTGGATTTCGCGGCCCGCGGCGACCGGTTCCGCGAACTGGTGGAGGCCCTGTGACCGCGGCCGGTGTCTCCGCACACGCCACGGCCTCGCGCCTCCGCGCCATGGGCTTCGACCCGTGGCTGCTCACTCTCGTCGGGGTGATGATCACCTTCGGTCTGGTGATGGTGTACTCCGCCAGCTGGGACGTCTCCTGGCGATTGTTCGGCAATCCGAACGCGTTGTTCATTCGCCAGCTGGGCAACCTGGTTTTCGGCCTGGCGGCGATGGTGATCGCCTCGCGGTTCCCGATCCGCTGGTTCCGCCGATTGGCGTTGCCGCTCATCCTGTTCACGATGTTGTCGCTGATCATCCTGCTGTTGGTCAGCGTAGGAAGCGGGCCGCGCCGCTCGTTCCTGGCCGGCTCGATCCAGCCTTCGGAGCTGGCCAAGCTGGCCGTCATCATCTATCTGGCCGTGTGGATGGAATCGAAGGGCGAACGCCTGTCGGAATGGGGCTATGGCTTCATGCCCCTCATGACCATCATCGGCATCGTCGGCGGACTCATTCTGCTTCAACCGGACCTCAGTGCGGTATTGACCGTCGCCATTGTGGCCCTGGTGATGTTCTACCTGGCGGGCGCCCGCCTGTCTCAGTCCATTCTGATCACCCTGGGCAGCGGCACGGTGGGCTACATCCTCGTGCGTTTGACCAACACCGGCCGGGCGCGCTGGCAGGATTACATCGCCGGCCTGGTGGACATCGAGAAGGCCTCCTACCACGTCCAGCAATCGCTGCAGGCCTTCTATTCCGGCGGCCTGATCGGTCGAGGGCTGGGGGCGAGCCGCGAGAAGTTCGGTCTGCTGCCTGCGCCGCACACCGACAGCATCTATGCCGTCATCGGCGAGGAACTCGGGCTCGTCGGGGCGCTGGTCATCCTGGCCCTGTTTGCGTTGTTGCTGTGGCGCGGCTTCAAGATCGCCACTGAAGCCCCCGACCGCCTGACGATGCTCCTTGGAGGAGGCATCACCTTCTGGATCGGCGCGGAAGCCCTGATCAACATGTCGGTCCTTTTGGGGCTGCTGCCCTTTGCCGGCAACGCGCTGCCTTTCTTCAGCTATGGAGGTTCCAGCCTGGTCACGACGCTGGCGGCCGTCGGACTGCTGCTGAACGTTTCTCGCCGTCAACCGCTCGACACGGGCACGGAAGGACATGTTTCGACTATTGGTATCGGCTGGCGGTACCGGCGGAGGCGTATATCCCGCCTTAGCCATCGCCGCCGCCCTCGGGCCGAAAGCTGAGATTCTCTGGCTCGGCGGGGAGGGAATGGAAACCTCGCTAGTTCCGCGCGCCGGAATTCCGTTCGCCTCGATTCCCGCCGCCGGCGTGCATGGGGTGGGGTGGCGCGCCTTGCCAGGAAACGTGATGGAGCTGGCGCGGGGTGTGGCCGCGGCGGGCGCCCACATTCGCCGATTTCGGCCCGACGTCATGTTCCTGACCGGAGGCTATGTCGGCGTTCCCACGGCCCTGGCGGGTTGGACGGTACCGAAGGTTGTCTACGTTCCCGACATCGAGCCGGGCCTGGCGCTGCGATTCATGGCCCGGTCGGCCAAGGTCGTGGCGGTGACGGCCGAGCCCTCGCGGCGGTTCCACCCGAGGGCTGCTCGCGTCGTCGTCACAGGCTACCCGGCGCGCCCGACCCTTCGTCCCATGGACCGAAGCCGGGCGCGCAGCGAGCTGGGGCTGGATCCGCGGAGCCCGGTGCTGCTGGTGACCGGCGGAAGCCAGGGAGCGCGTTCGATCAACGAGGCGGTCTGGGCGCGGCTGCGTCAGCTGCTGCTCCTGGCTCAGATCGTCCATCTCACCGGCGAGGCGGACTGGCCCCGCGCTTCGGAGGCGCGTCGGACAGTGCCCGAGTCCCTGGCCGCTCGCTATCACGCGTATCCGTATCTGCACGACGAGATGGCCCGGGCGTATGCCTCGGCTGACCTGGTTGTCTCGCGGGCCGGAGCCTCGACCCTGGGTGAGCTTCCCCTGTTCGGCTTGCCGGCGATCCTGGTTCCGTATCCGCATGCCTGGCGCTATCAGCGTGTCAACGCCGACTATCTGGTGGAGAGGGGCGCCGCCGTGACTCTGGACGACAGTCGTCTGGAAACAGATCTCGTCCAGGCCGTGCGCTCCCTCCTCGAAGATCCGGAAGGCCTGGCGGCGATGTCTGCTGCCGCCCGCCGCCAGGCTGCTCCGGATGCGGCCGAGCGCATCGCGGCCGAAATCGAGCGCATTGTCGAGGCCCAGCGTGGTTAGCCTCATCGTCGTCTTCGGGATGTTCGTCGCCCTCTTCGGCCTGGTGGGCGCCATGCGCGGCTGGGCGAAAGAACTGCTCGTCACCAGCGCCATCGTTCTCGGCTTGTTCGTGACGGCCATCCTGGAGAACTACATTTCCCCCTACAAGGCGGCCATGGATTCCCAGCCGCCGCTGACGCAGTTCATCGTGCGCGCCGGGCTGCTCGTCCTTCTGGCGCTCTTCGGCTACCAGTCGCCGAATATCCGCGCCCTCCAGCCGAAGCTGGCCCGCGAGCGGTTGGAGGAGATCCTTCTGGGCCTCGGGCTCGGAGTGCTGAACGGATACCTCCTGGTCGGGTCGATCTGGTTCTACTTGCACAAGACCGGTTACCCCACACCGCTCGTCCTCCCTCCGGCGGAGGGTTCGGATCTGGCGACGGAAATCTCCAACCTGGTGGCGTACATGCCGCCCCAGATCCTGCCCATCCCGCAGGTGTACTTTGCCGTCGGAATCGTGTTCGTGTTCATCATCGTCGTGTTCGTATGAGGCGACGCGTACATATCGTGGGAATCGGAGGCACGGGTTTGTCGGCGATCGCTCGAGTGCTGCATGAACGAGGCGAGCGCGTGACCGGCTCGGATCAGGCCGTCACCAGCTACTCGCGCGCCCTGGAAGCCCTCGGCATACCTGTCCACTACGGCCACGCGGCTGAAAACGTGGTCGGGGCCGATGTGGTGCTCGTCTCGTCCGCCGTGGCGGAGGACAACCCGGAAGTGGCCGCGGCCCGCCGTAACGGAATCCGCGTGGTTCGGCGGCAGGGATTTCTCGGCGAGCTGACCGAAGGTCTACGCGTGGTGGCCGTGGCCGGGACGCACGGCAAAACGACCACCAGCAGCCTGATCGCCTGGACGCTGGTACAGGCCGGGATGAAACCCGGTTTCATCCTGGGAGGTGTGCCGCACGATCTGGGCACGAACGCTCAGGCGGGCGCCGGCGCCGAATTCGTCATCGAGGCCGACGAGTATGACTACGCGTTCCTCGGCCTCACGCCGCAGTTCGCCATCGTCACGAACGTCGAGCACGACCACCCCGACGTGTTCCCGACGCCGGCCGATGTGCGAGCAGCATTCCAGCAGTTCGTCGATCGCGTTCAGGACAGGCTGCTGGTCTGCATCGAGGACCCGGTGGCTCGCGAGCTGGGGCGCGAGGGCCTGCACCGGCAGACCTATGGCTTCGATGAAGCGGCGGATTGGCGAGCCGAAGAGGTGCGCCCCAACAACACCGGGGGCATGGATTTCCTGGCGGTCCACGCGCGGGAAGTGCTCGGCCTATTCCGAACCCGTCTTCCCGGCCGGCACAACGTGCTCAACGCGCTGGCCGCCGTGGCCGCGGCCGATTGGCTCGGCTTGTCGATGGCCGTCGTCCGCCAAGCCTTGACAGACTTCCGGGGGGTGGGCCGGAGGTTCGAGGTCGTGGGAGAGGTGGGGCAGGTCGTTGCCATCGACGACTATGCCCACCATCCGAGCGAGGTCCGGGCCACGCTCGAAGCCGCCAGGCAGCGCTACCCCGGGCATTCGATCTGGGCCGTCTTCCAGCCCCACACGTACTCTCGAACGCGGGCGCTGGCGGACGAGTTCGCCCAGGCCTTCTCCGGGGCTGACCACGTCGTTGTGACCGAGGTCTTTGCCGCGCGGGAGCGCCCCGACCCGGCGGCGGGTGGGCGAGTTCTGGCGGAACGAATCCTGCAACCGGACGTTCACTTCGCCTCCGATTTGGAGGAGGCTGCCGCATATATCGTGGGCCGGCTGGCATCGCCGGCCGTGGTGGTGACGCTGAGCGCCGGCGACGCCAATGTCGTCGGCCGCCGCGTCCTTGAAATGATATCGGCCGGAGGAAAGGAGCGGGGACGAGATGAACGAGCATAAGCGGCGGGTGTTCGAGGTGGATCGGCGAATGGAGCTGAAACTGCGTCTGTTGGCGAAACGCGCCGAGGACAGGGGGCCCGCAAGCGGCATGTCGCCGCTGGTCGCGGAACTGCCCGAGCGCGACCTGGTGGCCCGGGTGATCGAGAGGGTCCGTCGTCTGTGACGCCCGGGTCCTCGCCGGAGCAGGCGCTGCGCCGGGCGTTCGGGGCGCGCCTGCGACAAGCCGTCGAACTGGCCCGCTACACCTCGGCCAGGACCGGCGGCCGGGCGGACTTCCTGGTGGAAGCCCGCAGCGGCGAGGAGTTGAAGGCGGCCGCGCGGACTCTGTGGGACCTGGGACTGGGTTTTCGTGTGCTGGGCGGAGGATCGAACGTGCTGGTGGCGGATGAGGGCGTGCGAGAAGTAATCGTGCTCAACCAGGCCAAGGCCGTTCGCTTCGATGACACGGCCGAAGGACCTCGTGTGTGGGCTGAGTCCGGGGCCTCGCTCGGCGGC
>DASSGB010000154.1:0-5334 GCA_035693825.1 Anaerolineales bacterium | reverse complement strand
TCTTGCCAAGCTGGCCATCCGACTTTCTGGCTCAGCTGAAGGACTACACCTCCTATACGGAACTGGGCTCGGTTTCCTGGATCATCACCACTTACTATCTGAGGCTGCCTCGCGGGGTGGAGTGGGTGGTCACGGGTTCTTTCGTCGTCTGGGCCGCGTGGGAGTGGTATCGCTCGCGGCGTTTCGGGTTCAGGGCTATGTTGTGGACGACCGGCCTGAGCCTCGTGCTGACTCATTTCATCGCGCCTCGGACGGCGACGACCCATTTCGCCCCGCTCATGCTCCCGATGTTCCTGTGGTTCTCGCTTCGCAGCCAGACCGGCGCCGGTGGGCGCAATCGCGTGCCGGCCATCGTGATGACCATCGTCTTCGTCGGGACCTGGTGGCTGTTCCTGGCCACCGTGCAAGGGCGACAGGAGAGTGCCATCACGTACCTGCCGATTCCGCTGGTCCTGGCCGCCCTCCTGCCCTTGATTCGAAAGCCGTGGCTGCGCCTGAGTCAGGAGGCGGTGTGAGGCGAGGCGGGATTGGCCTTGCGGTTGCGCTGGGCGCGGGGCTCGTTCTGCGTCTCATCGGTCTCGCCTCGCGCCCCATCTGGTATGACGACGCGTTCAGCCTGCTCCTTTCGCGCCGCAGCCTGGTGGAGATCGTGCGCGGGACCGCGGCGGATACGATGCCGCCTCTCTACTACTTTATGCTTCACGCCTGGGGGGCCGTGGCGAATTCGATCGCCGGGATTCGACTGTTGAATCTCGTCCTCAGCCTTGCGATCATCGCCATGGCCTACGCCATCGCCTCGGCACTGTTCGACCGAAAGGCCGCTTTGATTGCGGCGCTGCTGACGGCTATCTCTCCACTGCAGATCTACCAGGCGCAGGAAGTTCGCATGTACGTCTTGCTGTGCCTCAGCCTGGCCGTCTATGTCTGGGCGCTGGTCGTCGCATGGAGAGGGGCGGCTCGGCCTGCCTGGTGGCCCTGGGCCGCAGCGGTAGCGGCCGGGACGGCCGCCATGTACACCCACAACCTGGCGGTGTTCTCGCTCATCGCGCCTGCGGTCTATTTCGCTGCCAGCCGGAAGTGGGATTTCTTGAAGAAGTTGTCGGCCGCCCTGGGGACGATCCTCGTGCTCTCCGGGCCGTGGCTTTTATATCTTCCCGGCCAGATCGCGAAAATCCAGGCCGCCTTCTGGACGCCCAAGCCCGGTCTCCTCGAGGTGATACAGGCGCTCGCTTTCCTCCACGGCTTTCTTCCTCTGCCCACGATCTCGCAGGCGGCACTCGTGGCGCTCTCACTGATCGCCGTGGCCTTCACGCTTCTGACCGTGTGGCGAGGCGATCGGCCTGCGGAGACCGCGTTCCTCCTGGCGTGGATGATCGTGCCACCGGCCGCATTGTTCGCCGTTTCGTACGTGATGCGCCCCGTCTTCGTCCCGCGGGCGTTCATGCTGTCGGGGGTTGCCTACCTCATCCTGGCCGGCCGGGCCATAACCGCGGCGCGTGTCCTGCCTGTGCGGATCGTGTTGGCCGGGTGTTTCCTGGGCGCGGCGGCCCTTTCACTGCCGTCCCAGTATGGGTATCGCGCTTTCCCACGCTCGGCCTTTCCGGAGGCGTCGGCTTATCTTGAGGAACAGGCCGACCCTTCAGACGCCGTAGTTCACGACAACAAGCTCAGCTTCTTTCCTATGTACGCATACGCGCCTGGAATCGAACAGCGTTTCCTGCCCGACGAGCCGGGCTCCCACAACGACACGCTCGCCCCGGCGACCGAGGCCGCCCTGGGGTTGTTCCCGAGCGCGTCGCTGGAGGCGGCCACACAGGGTGCGGAGCGCGTGTTCTTCATTGTCTTCGACAGGGCCATCGAGGAGTACCGGTCGATGGGTCTCGAAGACCATCCCCGCCTGACGTGGTTGCGACTGCACTTCGTGGATGGTGGTTTCACTTCGTTCGGAGATCTTCGTGTCTACGACTTCGAGCGATAGCCCCGGCCGGCGCGATCTTCTGATCCTTGGCCTGGCCGGCCTCCTGGTATACGGCATCGCGGGCGGGCTTATTCGATCCCCGGGGTACATGGACGCCGAGTATTACCTCGTGACCGGCGGCGAGCTTGCCGCCGGTCACGGATTCCAGGAACCGCTGGTGTGGAATTACCTGGATGACCCGCAGGGCGTGCCCCATCCTTCGCACACGTACTGGATGCCGGTGGCGAGTCTGGCGGCGGGCCTCGGCCAACTTGTGTTTGGCGGCGGTTTCCGCGCCGGGCAAATCCCTTTCCTGCTCGCGGCGGCGTTGTTTCCGCTCCTTTGCTTCATCATCGCCTGGAGCACCACTCGGGAAAGACACAAGGCCAGGCTTGCGGGGATCCTGGGTCTGCTTCCCGGACTGTTCTTTCCGTTCATGCTGACGACGGACACGTTCGCCATCTACGCCCTCGTCGGCGGGGGAGGCTTGGTCGCCGTGTCGTCATTCGGTTCCGGAGGCCGGTGGCCCGTTGCTGTGGGGGCGGGGGCACTCGTCGGCCTGGCCCATCTGACGCGCGCCGACGGTGTTCTCCTGTGGATCCCGATGCTCGCGGCCATCGCCGCCCGAGAGAAACGCCGAACCGCATGGGCGGCCGGCGCACTCCTGGGCTATGGACTGGTGCTCACACCCTGGATCGTTCGAAACATGATGGACACCGGGTCTCTGTGGCCCCAAGGGACGGGCCGCGCGCTGTGGTTGTTGGGCTACGATGAAACCTTCTCCTATCCTGCCAATCTCCTCACGGCGCCACGTTGGTGGTCGGGCGGGGTGCTCCGCCTGGCGGTGGACCGAGTTTCCGCTGCCGCGACGAACCTGCGCAGCTTGCTTCTCGTGAACGGCCTGGTCTTTATGGCCCCCTTGATGATTGCCGGCGTATGGCGACGAAGGGCCGCGCCCCTGGTTCGATCGATGACGGTCTACCTCCTGGCACTGTTCGCGGCGATGTCGTTCGTCTTTCCTTACGCAGGGGCGCGCGGGGGTTTCTTTCATTCCAGCGCCGCGATCCAACCGATCCTGCTGGCCCTCGTGCCTGACGGCCTGGAGGCGTTCATTGCCTGGGTGAAGAAATCCAGGCCGTGGGATTCAGCTCGAGCTTATGGCCTCTTTTCCGCAGCGCTGATGGTTCTATCGCTCACTTTCACGGCCTGGGCGACGTGGTCCCGTCTGACCGGCGACGGTCGCAACGCAGGATGGGAAAGGAATGTTCGCACGTACACGCAGATGACCGCGGCCTTGCCTGCACCTCATGGACTGGTGGCGGTCAACAATCCGCCGGGCTTGTTCGCGGCATCGGGTCTTTCCGGCGTCGTCATCCCGAACGGGACTCCCGATACGCTGCGTCTCGTCGTCGAGCGATATGAGGTGTCCTGGGTTTTGCTGGAGGCGAACCACCCCAAGGGGCTGGACCAGCTGTTCGCCAGCGCGGCGGGCAACGACTTCCTGGAATCGCCGCTGCGACTTGCGGACGCCGATGGACATCCGATGTATCTCTTCCGCGTGAAACCATGAACGCGGCGAGTCGCGCCGGTCCATCTGGACGACGCTCGACTTGGGCAATCGTCATCGTTGTCGCCGCCGCCTTGGCCTCAGCCGCGCTGTTTCTGGCCTGGAGTCGAAGCCTGTACCGCCTCGGTTTTCCACTCGACGACGCGTGGATTCATCAGACGTACGCCCGCAACCTCGGCCTTCTGGGCGAATGGTCCTTCATTCCGGGTGAGCAAAGCGCCGGATCGACCTCGCCGCTGTGGACCGGCCTGCTGGCCGTCGGTCACGCGTTGAGGCTTGAGCCGCGCGGATGGTCCTACGTCTTGGGGACGCTCGGGCTGCTGGCGACCGCCGCCGTCGCCGCCGGGTGGGCCAGGCGCCGTGCTGCCGATAGAGCGTGGCTGCCGGCTGCGGTTGCGCTCACGATCGCGGTCGAGTGGCATCTCGTGTGGTCGGCTGTCTCCGGGATGGAGACGATCCTGCTGGCTGGCATCGCCGCGCTGTCGCTCTCAATGCTGGACTCCGAAACGTTCGACCCTTTTCGCGTGGGCCTGGTGATCGGCCTGGGAGTGTGGGTACGGCCGGACGCCGTTCTCCTTTTGGGCGCCGCGGCGTGGAGTGCGTGGGTTCGAAGCGACCTGAAGGCCTCTCGCGCCGGGCGCGATTCTCTGCTCCTGGTTGCCGGAGTCGCCTGCGTCTTCGTTCCGTACCTGGTCTTCCTCCGGGTGACGGGCGGCTCCTGGTGGCCGAGCACGTTCTACGCCAAGCAGGCCGAGTACGCCATCCTGCGCGAATCGCCTCTGCTCGATCGCCTTTGGGAGGTCGCCAGAGCGCCTCTGGTCGGCACAGGGGGGCTGCTCGCGCTGGGGATGATGGCCGACGCCATCGAGGCCGCTCGCAGCCGGCGATGGCAGCGGCTTGCGCCGTTGGTATGGCTGATGGCTTATCTCGCGGCGTACGCCGTCCGGCTGCCGGTGACCTACCAACACGGCCGATACCAGATGCCGGTCATCCCGGTGCTGATCGTCCTGGGGTGGGCGGGTGCCGCGGCCTGGCTCGAGGCGGGAGTCAAGGGCTGGCGCTGGGTCGTCGGCCGGACCTGGGCCATCGCCGTCGCCGTCGTGGCGGCGGCCTTCCTCCTCCTCGGGGCGCGCGCCTACGCGCAGGACGTGGCCATCATCGAATCGGAAATGGTGGATACGGCCCGCTGGATTTCGACCCACACGCCGGAAGAGGCGATGTTGGCCGCCCATGACATCGGGGCTGTCGGATACTTCGGCGGGCGCGATCTTCTCGACCTGGCAGGACTCACGGATCCCGAACTCATCCCGATTCTGCGCGACGAACGCGGCCTGGCGGGAGCGATGGGGGCTGAAGGCGTCGACTACTTGATGACGTTCCCCGGCTGGTATCCCGCGCTCGCCGCCTGTGGCGAGGCGATCTACACCTCGCAAGGCTCCTTCAGCCCCGCGGCGGGCGGCGAAAACATGGCGGTCTACGCCTGGCGCCCCGAGGCGTTTGCCGGGCAACCTGCCTGTATGCTATACTCGCCCTGACCGTGCACCGGCGGAAGGCGCATGGACCCGATCGGAATCATCATCGTCGATGATCATCCGCTCTTCCGCGAGGGCGTGCGCAACGTCCTCGACGCCGAGGAAGGTATGCAGGTCCTCGGGGAAGGGGTGAGCGGCGAGCAGGCGGTGGAGTTGATCCGCGACTTGCGGCCCACTGTGGCGCTGGTCGACGTCAACCTGCCGGTGCTCAACGGCATCCAGGTTACCCGACAGATTTCCGCCGATCGACTAGGAACTTCGATCGTCCTGCTCACGGC
>DASSGB010000153.1:0-5495 GCA_035693825.1 Anaerolineales bacterium | reverse complement strand
GTGACCGGCGAGAACCTTCCGGCGGAAGGCTGCTGGCTGTTGGGAGAGTTCGCGCAAGTCGAGGGCGATGTCGAGCCGCTGCCCGTCTTCACCCCCGCGCCCAGTCCCACGCCTCGGGTCGGATTCAGGGTCTCCGTCAGGAGCTTCGAAAGCTGCGGATCGACGTACTACGTTGTGTTTGCCGTAAGGAACGTTGGGGGCCAACGCATCTGGTCGGGCTATGTCGAGGTGCAGTACTTATCCACCCGGGCCACGCTGTACTATGGCCGCGAACGCCATCCTTTCGCAGCCACCGTTCTTCCGGTATGTCCCCCGGACCACGGAAACGAGCTATGGCCGGGCGAACTCCGCTACATTCATGCGCCCGTGTCCGATCACAAATCGGGCAGCAACGGCATCGGCATTATCACCCTGTGCACCGCAGACCATCAGGGCGGCACTTGCCTGACGGAGTACAGCTACTTCGAGTTCCCCTAGCAGGCGCGCCGTGGCGGCTGGTCGGAGCATTCGGCGTTCCGATGTCCGGAGGGTGGGTCTTTGACGGCCAAGTCGCGCTGGAGGCGATTCCCCCTTCTGGCCGCACTGGCGCTTGGCGGGATGGTTGTCGTCCAGATCCTCTTCGATCCACTCGAAGCTCTCGGCGACGCGTTCAGCGTTGCCCGCCTGCGCGCCGATCTTCCCAGAGCCATGGCTCGATGGCAAGCCCAGGACATCCACGACTATCGCCTGGAGATTCGAGGCGCGGCGCCCTTGGTGTGCCTTGTCGACGGCGAGATCACGGTCAGCGACGATCAACTCGTCGAATTGCGACTGCGGAAAGACATCCTCACGCCCTCATCCGGGCTTCGTCCGGTGGCCGAGGCCGACTGGCGCCGTTCCTCCTGCAAGTACGAGGATCTGACGGTCGCGCGAATGTTCGAACGCGTGGCGCGTCAGGTGCAGGAAGCCGGAGTGCTAGGAGGTCCGCTGCGCGTCCAGTTCGACGCCGAGCGAGGCTTCATTACCCAATATCGTTACGGACGGTCGGCGTATGGGGGCCTCCTCGGGCCTACCGTCAGCGAGTGCTGCACCTGGTTTGAGTTCACCAACCTTCGGTCGATCGCGCCCTGAGGCGCGACGAGTCGCTCAGCCGGCCCGCGCATGGACCCCATGGCGGACTTGTCCTGGCCGGTCGCTCAGGATAGAGTGAAGGGAAGCCTTCGTGTCGGTCGAATGATGACGCCGAGGGCGCGGCGACGCTGCCCTCAGCGAGGAGGCACCTGTGGTGGACACCGACAGTCGCAGGAAAAGCAGGCCGGCGGGCCCGGGGGATGTCGATGCATACTTGAGATCACTCCCGCCGGACCAGCGCAAGGCTCTCGAGAGTCTCCGGAAGACCATCCGCGCCGCGGCGTCGACCGCGGTCGAAGGATTCAGCTACGGCTTGCCCGCGTTCAGATTGGAGGGAAGACCCCTGGTCTGCTATCAGGCTTCCCGGAACCACTGCAGCTTCTATCCGATGAGCCCGGCGGTGATCCAGGCTCACACTCGAGAGCTGAAGGGGTACGACCAATCCAAAGGCACCATCCGATTCACGCCCAGCAAGCCTTTGCCGGCCTCTCTGATTCGCAAGCTCGTCCGGGCCCGGATGGTTGAGCTGCGAAAGCCGAAAGCGTAGATGGAGGCGGCTCCACGAGGAGGCGGCATGCACTCCAACCTTCCAAGCCTCCCGGCCGTGACCCGGACTCGACCTCAACCCGGCCGGAGGAAGTGAATGTGCCTTCCCTTGGTCATCGCCGTCTTCCTCAGCCTGTCGGCGGCGCTCTTCGTCTGGTTCTCGCGCCTGCCGCCAACAAGACTCTGGCGAACGGCGGGAGTTCTGGTGCTCTCTCTCGCCGCTCTGCGCGCCGGGGCCAGCTACGCGGGTCAGGCGCTTCTTCGGTCCAACTCGGGCTGGATCCAGATTCCCGCGTATGCCCTCTCCCTCTTGAGCCTGCCCGAGGCGGCCCTTTTCTCCATCTGGCCGCGCATCGGCTCGCCCTCGATGCTGGCCCTGACCGGCGCCGTCCTGTTAGGGACGTCGCTTTGGGTGTTCGCGGTCGCGGTGTTGGCGAGCCGGTACCGCTCCGCTCACAGAGATGCGTGACCCATGGACATTCGCATCAAGCGAGCCTATCTTCCGGCCGGACCTTCCGACGGCTACCGGGTGCTTGTGGATCGCCTTTGGCCTCGCGGCCTATCCCGCAGCCGACTCCGACTTCACGCCTGGCTGCCGGATGTCGCGCCCAGCACGTCGCTACGAAAGTGGTATGCTCATGAACATTCCAGGTGGCCCGATTTCAAGAAGAGATATGCCGCCGAATTGCGCGCAGCTCCCGAAAGCGTGCGTGAACTCTTGCAGCTCGCTCGAAAGGGGACGCTGACGCTTGTGTTCTCGTCACGTGAGGAGGAATACAACAACGCCGCAGCTTTGAAGGCGTACCTCAGTCGCAGACTTCGCGCCTCTCGGAGCCGCGGATAGCTCATGCACGCATTCGACCCTTAGACTGGGGCAAGGTCCTGATCGCGGCCCTCGAAGCCAAACGTCCCCGTTCCATCTCATTCGGTTCCGCATTTCACGCGGACAACTCGGGAGGGATCAGAAATGGCTGCCAGACAGGTTAACCTGGCGAAGGTTTTCCAGACCGTTGCCACCACGCTCGCCAGTCAGAAGCAAGCCCTCAACCAGGCCGACAGCTACAACCATGATCACGGCGACCACATGGTCGAAGTCTTCGAGGTTGTTACCCAGGCGATGAAGGCGAAGAAGGGCGCGTCGGCGGCCGACCAACTGGCATACGCCAGCCAGCTGCTGCGCCAACGCGAGAACGGTTCGGCGAAGTACTACGCCGGCGGGCTGTCGCAGGCGGCGCAGATGTTCCAGGGACAGAAGCTGACCTCCGACAACATCCTCCAGTTGGTTCAGATCCTCATCTCGGGCGGGCAGCAGACGACCGGGGCGCCAGCTCCGGCGGCCTCGGCAGGGGATCCGCTGGCCGCGCTCTTGGGCGGGCTGGGAGGAGGCGGCCAGGAGGCTGGAGCTCCGGCCGTCGACATCGGCGGTTTGCTCCAGGCAGGCATGTCTTTCCTCAATGCAAAGCAGAGAGGCCAGGGCAATGTCGACGCACTGATGGGCGCCCTGCTCGCCGGCACCCAGGGTGGAAGTTCGCCGTACCGCGCCCAATCGGGCGCCCTTGTGGCTAACGCGGTGCTGCAAGCGATCGGAGGGCGCTCCTCGCGCGGGTAGATCGGGAGGACTGCTCGTTTCCGCCGCACGCGACGCGGGCGCTCAACGTCGAGCAGGGACCTCGAGGCGGCGATGGACTCAGTGCCTAGCGTACGATGATGACAGGATCGGTCTCTCTCCAGCGGAGGTGGACGTGAAGAAGGCCGCACAGCCGCAAGGCTCCAAGCCCCTGCAGCAGGTCACGAGGTATATCGCGTCGCTGTCGGATTGGCGCGGGCCGATGGTGGCCAGGCTTCGCGCCATCATTCTCCAAGCTGAGCCCGGGCTCACCGAGGAATGGAAATGGGGAACGCCGGTGTGGAGCCACAACGGGCTGGTTTGCGCCGTCTCGGCATTCAAAGGGTATGTGAAAGTCAACTTCTTCAAAGGCGCCTCCCTCAAGGATCCCAAGGGACTCTTCAACGCCGGCCTCGACGCCAAGACGATGCGATCCATTGACTTCCGCCAAGGCGACAAGATCGACGCCGCGGCTTTGAAAGCGCTCGTGCGCGCCGCGGTCGCCGTGAACACTGGGGCCAGGAAGAAGGTGTAAGCGAAGATCCCACGAGGTGCACGTGACGGGGAAGCCGGGCGAACGCCCACCGCCCACAACGCTGATTCACGCCGATCGCGCGGCATGCGCCGTCATCGCCGGCCTCTTGGCCCTTGTCGTGGCGGGCGGAATCTTCCTGTCGCTCCAGCTGCCGCGTACGATGGCCAGCCTGCTGGCCACACGAACGCCAAGGCCGACTCCCACCCTGGCATCTGCCGCACCAGGAGCGAATCTCGTTCGCGGGGCACCGACGACCGCCTCCCTCTTCCTCAAGGAATTCCCTCCCAGCTTCGCCGTCGACGGAAACCCGCGCTCCTGGTGGAGTGCCGGGGCTTTCGCACCCCAGTGGATAGAGGTCGATCTGGGCGCCAACTATTCGATCGCCGAGATCCGACTCTTGCCGAGCCAGAGCCCGTCAGGTCGCACCACGCACACCATCTCCATTCGCGGTACGGCAACCGACGACCAATACTCCCTGCTGCACACATTCGAAGGCGTCACCGCCGACTCCCAGTGGCTCCGACTCGTTCCTCCCCGGGCCGTCGTGGGTGTGCAGCGCGTCCGCATCGAAACGATCTCGAGTCCGTCCTGGATCGGTTGGCGCGAAATCCTGGTCCTGGCCGGCGACTGATTGCCTCGTCCATCTCCCCATGGTTCCCTCTGCGTTCGCCCGGATGCTGACTTCCCGCCCGAGTGCGAAGCTCGAGTACTGGTTCTTCAAGCTCAATGCGCCGAAGGTGGCGCTCCTCGTCGACTGGATTGTCCGGCGCGCGGCGGGCACGCGAGATCTGCGCATCAGCATTCACTCACCGGCGGGCAGGGAAGTGCTCTTTGCGCCCGATCCTCCGGATGTCTCCAACGGGCCGCCCGATCTCGCATCGCGGCACACGCGCTGGGCAGACGGGCCCGTTCGCTGGGATCTGGCTCTCACGCCCGCATCTCCGGTGATCCGGCCCCAGATCTTTCCCCTCGAACAACTCGGCGTGTTCGATATGTCGCTTGTCAGCCTGCCGGATATCACCTTCGAAGGGCGGATCGAACATCGGGGGCAGCAATTCGAGATCCGTGCGGACAAGGGCATGGCATCCCACTACTGGGGCCGAGGGCTTCCCCGGGAATGGTGGTGGATCTCGGCCAACCAGTTCCCGGAGGCTGACATCGCCGTCGAGTGCACCTTCCTTCGCTCTCACCTCTGGGGATCGTCCTTTGGGGTTTCGCTGGGCTACTTCTTCTTTCGGAACGGCCCGGTCGCCCGTCAGGTCATCTCGCCCCCCGCCCGGCTCGCCGTCACTGGCTCGCCGGACTACTTCGAGGTAACCGTCAGCGATCCCTCAGGCTTTCGCGCGCGGCTCAAGTGCGCCGGGCGGGAATATGGCGACCTCGGGGACGGAATCGTCAACACACTCGTCGGGGATCTCGATCTCTGGGAGGGCGAGACGCTGCTGGCCCGCGCTTGGGGAACGGCGGCTCTTGAACGACGTGCGTCTTCTTCCTGATCCAGAAATGCAGCCGATGGAGTCGGTCGCAGGTTGCCCCATCCGCCGGTATGGCGTACAGTCAAGCGCGCTCCGCCCGCGGCGGCCGTCGGTCGCCCGGTCGGACCGTCTCCCAAGGGGCAAGGCTCTCATGGACATCCAACGTCGACCTTTCCTCGGTCGGCTTGTCACCTTGGCGGTCGTGGCAAGCGTCCTCATCTTT
>DASSGB010000152.1:0-7199 GCA_035693825.1 Anaerolineales bacterium | reverse complement strand
GCCGATTTCTGTCGTCACCGGCGGGATCGGCTGCCTGCTGGCCGTGCTGTGGGTGCGCCTGCGCTACCCGCAGCTCATCCGCTATCGCGGCACCGAGCCGATGCTGGCGGGAGCCGAGCCGGCGGGTGGGAAGTAGGCCTGGAGACGCCCTCACCCCTGCCCCTCCCCCGGAAACCGGGGGAGGGATTGTAGAGTCAAGGAGGAAACGTGGCCTTCGGCCCCTCGGCCAAGGATCCACCCTCACCCTACCCCTCCCCCTTTGAGGGGGAGGGGAAGACGCATTCGCCCGACGCCTTGCTCAATGAGACATCCACAGGACGGCAGCCGAATGAAGGTTCTGTCGAAGGAGAGTCGCGATGTTTCGTCGAGGCGCCACCCTCACCCTACTCTCACCCTTTGAGGGGGAGGGGACCATGCTCTCGCCCGACGGCCTCCCGGATGCAGACTTCGCTTCAAGTCCCCGGCAGGGCCATGGGGAGAAATGATTTCCGACCGGTTGACGCACCTTGCCAGCAGACGTAGAGTCAAGCGCCGTCACAGCCTTAAGGAGCCCGCATGAAACGCGCCGTCAGCATCAGCATCGGAACATCGAAGCGGGACAAGGCGGTCGAGATCGAGCTGCTCGGCGAGCGAGTCCGCATCGAACGCATCGGCACCGACGGGGACATGCAGGCGGCGGCCCGCATGTTCACCGAGCTGGACGGGAAGGTGGACGCCTTCGGTGTGGGGGGCGCCGATCTCGGGCTGCTGGTCGACGATAAATGGTACCGGCTGCATTCGGTCGAGTCGCTCATCCGCGACGTGCACAAGACGCCCGTGGTTGACGGCGCCGGTCTCAAGAACACCCTCGAGGCCGGCGTGGCCCAGTTCATCCAGGCACGAATTCCGGAGGCTGTGCCCGTCCGCCGGGCGTTCCTGACCGGCGGTGCGGACCGCTGGGGTATGACCACCTCGTTCCTGAAGGCCGGGTACGAATGTGTCTTCGGCGATCTCATGTTCGGGTTGGGACTTCCCATCCCGATTCGATCGGCGCGGGCCGTCAAGCGCCTGGCGGCGCTGTTGATGCCGGTTGTGGGGCGGCTGCCGTTCGCCTGGGTGTACCCCATCGGGGAGAAGCAGGAGAAGCGCGTCCCCAAGTGGGAGACGTACTACGCCTGGGCGAGCGTGATTGGCGGCGACACACACTACGTCAAGCGCCACATGCCGGACCGCCTGGAGGGCAAGGTCATTACCGTCAACACCACCACGCAGGAGGATGTCGAACTCCTGCGGAACGCCGGCGTGAGTTATCTGGTCACCTCGACGCCGCGCCTCGAAGGACGTTCGTTCGGGACGAACATGATGGAAGCCGCTCTGGTGGCCGTGGCGGGCAAGGGAAGGCCGCTGACGCATCTCGAGCTGTCGGAGATGCTCGCCCTGTTGAAGATGGAGCCTCAGCTTCAAAGGCTGAATTGACGCGGGCCCCCACGTGCCGGCTGCATTCGATGAGGCCGTTTTCACCATCGTCCGGGCCATTCCGCGCGGCCGGGTCATGACGTACGGCGCGATCGCGGAGCTGCTCGCTCCGCCGCGCGGAATGGACGTGCATTCGTTTCTGCGCATTCGTGCGCGCTGGGTCGGCTACGCCATGGGTCGAGCGCCGGACGGTCTGCCGTGGCAGCGCGTGATCGGCGCCGGGGGGCGGATCAGCCCGCGGCGCGGTGGAGGCACGGAAGTCCAGCGCGCCCTGCTGCATCGCGAGGGGGTGCGCTTCAAGGCGTCGGGGGTCGTGGATCTGGAACGCTACGTGTGGTCGCCGAGCGCCGCCTGGCTGCGCCGCCACCGCCTGGCGCCGCGCCCTGGCTCACGAGGGCCATCGCGATCGCATCGAGGAGGGTGAGGCATGCATGCCGTCGTCATGGCCGGGGGAGTCCCCGGGCCGGAGGATCCTCTTTACGCCGAGTGCAACGGTCGCCCCAAGGCGCTGCTCGACATCGCCGGCCGCCCGATGGCCCAGTGGGTTCTCGACGCCCTGGGAGGTTCGCGCCAGGTGGAGAACGTCATCGTCGTGGGGATCGGACCCGAGTCCGGCCTGGAATGCCGCAGGCCGACGAGCTATCTGCCCGACCAGGGGGGCTTGATGAACAACGCGCTGGCGGGCGTACGGCGCGTCCGGGAGACCGATCCGAGCTCGAGCCATCTGCTGGTGGCCTCGAGCGACGTACCGGCCGTGACGGCGGAGATGATCGACTGGCGCATTGACATCGGTCGGGAGGCGGATGCCGACTTCGACTATGCCGCGGTCGACCGCAGCGTGATGGAAGCCCGCTACCCAGACTCGCGGCGATCCTACGTCAAGATCCGCGGGTATGAGTTGTGCGGCGGAGATGTGAACGTCGTTCGGACTTCCCTGGCGACCAATCAGAAGCTGTGGGACCGCCTGGTCGCGGCTCGCAAGAGCGCCCTGAAGCAGGCCGCCCTGATCGGCTTCGACGTGTTGTTCCTGCTCCTCACCCGCCAACTGACCCTGTCTCAGGCGGAGCGTATTGTGAGCGGCAGGTTGGGGGTCAAGGCTCGCGTCCATCTTTCGCCCTATGCCGAGTTGGCCATGGACGTCGACAAGCCGCATCAGCTCGAGATCATCCGTCGAGACATGGCCCGGCGCGCGTGATTCCGAACAACAGCAAAGGAGCTCTTGGGTTGAATTCTTCCCGCTGGTTGGAGCTGGATGCCGCATGGTCGCAAGCCATTCGCCTGCGCGAGGACCAGCGTTGGCTTCGCCGGCTGGCGGCCGTGCTGGCGCACTCGGGCGACTCGTGGTTCTGGGGCCTCGGACTGCTGATCGTCATAGCCAGAGGCAGCCCCGACGCACGCACGATCGCGTTGCGAACACTGATCTCGATCGCCGTCCTCGCTGCGGCGGTCATGAGCATCAAGCTTTTGATACGCCGCCGGCGACCGGAGGGCACCTGGGGCTCGATCTACCGCCTCACCGACCCGCATTCCTTCCCCTCCGGGCATGCGGCCCGAGCGGTTCTGCTGGCGGTGCTGGCCGTGGGCTGGGGCCCGGCCTGGCTCGCCCTCGTATTGATTCTGTGGGCGCCGTTGGTGGCGCTGGCGCGCGTGGCGATGGGGCTACACTACGTGTCAGACATCGTCGGGGGAGGCTTGCTGGGCCTGTTGGCGGGCGTGGCCACGCTGGCGGTGGCAGGCATGTAGTCGTCCGTGATCGACGTGATTCCTAACGGTAGGGGCGGCTCGTCGCGCTTCGCACCCCGTGGGGAGCGAGCCGCCCCTACCGTTCTTCTCGATGATGATGGACAGCTTCCTAGTGCGGTACCTGCCAGTCGCGCCCGAGGATGACGACGATGTCGACCGGGCTGTCGGGCACGACCTGGTTCAGGATCTGACTTTCGCTCAGGTGGAGCAGCGCCGCCAGGTAGCGCACCGTGTACGGATAGCGATCGGTGTGTACCAGGATTCGCGAGACTTCGTAGTCCAGGCGGTCGGCGTTGCCGACCTCCGTGACGTTAAGGCCCTGGCTCTTGAGGTACTCGGACGTGGAAGTCGCCAGGCCCTCGATGCCGGAGCCGTTGCGCACGGCCAGCCGGGCCGTTTCCTGGCGGGCGGCTTCGATCGGGTCCTGATCCTCAATCGGCAGCGACGGCCCAATGGCGCCGGTGTTGGTGAAGATCTCATCGCGCAGCTCACGAATCCGGTCGGGGACGGGCTTGAGGACCTCGGCCCCGTCGGGCAGGATCTGGAAGATGACCATGTCCGGCGGCGCGATCACGCCGCGCTGGATGCTGCTCTTGTCGATCTGCGCCACCAGCATCCCGAGTGCGACCATCTGATCGAACGATAGATTGGTCCGGATGCCCTGCTGCAACTCCTGGTACAGCGCCGGAGCTCGCGTGACCAGACGAGGGATCATCTCGAATCCCAGCACCCGGTCGCGCACGGCCATCACGACCTGCTGCTGGCGCTGCGCCCGGTCGAAGTCGCCTCCCTCCGTCTTGCGTGCCCGCGCGTAGGCCAGCGCGTTCGGCCCGTCGAGGTGGTAGGCCTTGGCCTCCAACCACCGACTTCTTCGGCCCAGCGGAGAAATCTTGACCCGTTCCGGAACCAGGATGTCGATGCCGCCGATTTCATCGATCATGCGCTCGAAGGCCGAGAACTCGATCACGGCGAAGTACGGCACAGGAACGCCGATGAGATTCTCCACGGTCTTCATGGCCAGGGCCGGCCCTCCGCCGGGGAGGTTGTAGCTCTGGCCAAGGAAGAAGGCGGTGTTGATCCGGTTGTGCTCGAAACCCGGGATCTCCACCCACAGGTCGCGCGGGATCGACAGCATGCCCGCCGTGCGGGCCACCGGATCGATGGTCACGAGCATCATCGAGTCGGTGCGCGGCGCGCCGACGCCTGCCTCCCAGTCGCGGTAGTCGAGGCCCATCACCAGGATGGTGATTCGATCGGTGCCGTTCCAGGGAACCGGCGTGGCTTCGACCACGGCCGGAAGCGGCGTTTCGCCGGGCGCCGTCGTCGGCGACTGGCCCGAGAACTGGAAGGGGGTCGGGCCGGTGCCGGTCCACGCCGCCACCAGGTTGCGAACGACGGTGAAGACGAGGTAACCGGAGAGGACGGCTCCCAGGACGAGAGCCCCTCCCAGCGCCCACGCGACCCAATCCGGTACGTTCGAACGGCGCCGCGTGGTGGGTGAGGTCGAACTACGCATGGTCCGCATCAAACCGCCGACCATCCCGGTCGGCGGAAGCGCATTATATCACGCCGCGCCCTCGGCTTGATCCGGCGGCTCCTGAGCCTCGCTCAGCGTCGACCATTCTGTCAGGAGAACGTCCAGCTCGGCCTCGACGCTGGCGTACTCCTTCCCCAAGCGCGTGACCTGTTCCAGATCCGATCCTGCCCGGGCCAAACCCAACTCTAGGTCCCGCAGGGCCTGCTCCAGGTCCCCGATGCGCCTCTCCAGGCTTCCCTGGGCCTCGCGGTTGGCCTTTGGGGCGCGCGAGGGCCCTTGCCGCGCCGACCGCGTCGCCTTGGGAGATACCGGCTCCTGGCTTCGCCGCGCCGCCAACATTTCCTCGTAGCCGCCAAGGAAGACGTCCAGGGCCGCCTGACGAGGACGGATGGTCCAGACTTGAGTCGCCAGGGCGCGCACAAGGTAGCGGTCGTGAGACACAAGAAGGATCGTCCCCGGAAACGCGGCGAGGGCTTCCTGCAGCGCTTCCTGGGACGGAAGGTCGAGATGGTTTGTGGGTTCGTCGAGCAGCAGAAGATTGGCCCCCTCCAGGGCCAGGCAGGCCAGAGCCAGGCGACCTCGTTCGCCGCCGCTGAGTGATCCAACGCTTTTCTCGACCGCGTCCCCGGTGAAATGGAATCGTCCCAGCCAGTCACGCGCCGCCTGCGTCCCCATCTTCGGATCGAGATTCTGGATCTCATCCAGGAGACGGCGACTGGCGTCGAGTCGGTCGCTGGCTTGTGCGAAGTAGCCCGGCTTCACTTTGGCCCCCAGGCGAACGTCTCCGCTTCTGGGCGGTCGTTCGCCGAGCAGGGTGCGCAAGAAGCTCGTCTTGCCGGCTCCGTTCGGCCCGAGGATCGCAGCGCAGTCGCCCCGTCCGAGCAGGAGGTCCGGGACGGAGACGAGCGGCTCTCCGGTTCCTGGATGGGCTATCACGAGCCCGAAGGTTTCCAGAACCCGATCGCCGGCCCGAACGCCCGCGGGGAGGCTGAGCTTCAGCCGGCGCGCCTCCTCGGGCCGATCGACGGCGCTTTCCCGCAGATGTCGATCCAATCGTTTGCGGCGACCCTGCGCCTGCCGCGTGTTCTGCCCGGCGATGTTGCGCCGAATGTATTCCTGTTCGCGCTGGATGCGCTCCTGGTCTGCTTCATAGTGGCGCTGTGCGTGCGCATTCCGTTCCGCGCGTTGGGCGGCGTACGCGGAGTAGTTGCCGTGATAGACGTCGATGCCTGCGGCGCGCAGCTCCCAAACCTGCTCCACCGTGCGATCCAGGAAGTACCGATCGTGGGAGACGATCAACGCCGACCCGGGCCAGTCCCTCAACCACGACTCCAGCCACTCGACGGCCTCGAGGTCAAGATGGTTGGTCGGCTCGTCGAGCAACAGGAGATCGGGATCTTCGAGCAGCAGCCGGGCCAATTCGGCCCGGGTTCGCTCCCCGCCGGACAGCTCATCCAGACGGCGTTCGCGCGCCGCCGCGCCGAAGCCCAGGCCCGAGAGAATCTGTCGGGCGCGGGAAGCATAGACATAGCCTCCATCGAGCTCGAAGGCTTCTTGCATCGGCCCGTAGCGCGCCAGGGCGCGCACGGTCTTGGAGGGCTCGGCCATGTCCGCTTCCAGGCGGGCCAGCTCGGCCTCCCTGCGGCGCAGGTCTCCAAAAGCCTCGAGGGCATGATCCCACAACGTGGGGCCGGCCGCGGTCTCGGTGATCGTCTCCTGGCGAAGGTAGCCGATGCGCACCCCGCGGGCGCGTTGCACTTGCCCGCTGTCCGGCGTTTCCTCGCCGGCCAGAATGGAAAGCAGAGTCGTCTTGCCGACGCCGTTGGGCCCGACGAGGGCCACGCGCACCTGGCGCGGGATGGCCAGCTGGACGCCGGCGAAGACGTCCTGCGCGCCGAATGATTTCGACAAGGCCGAAGCGCTGATGAGCGACATGGGGTCGGAGGGCGCATTATACACGCCGGATTCTGCCGGCCCGATTCTCGGAAGCGGCCAAGCGATGGGAGCGTGGGCTATAATCGCGACCACGTCCACCAAGGCACCCAGCGGTGTCCGATTCAAGCCCATCTGATTACCGAGGCCTCATGATCGCGGCTGGCGTGCTGGCGGCCGTCGGATGGTTGGGTTTGGTGGTGCTGATGAACGCCACGCTGCCCACCATCGGCCCGCGCTGGCTCTTCTTCTTCCTGCTGACCATGGCGACCACCGGGACGTCGCTGCCGTTCGTGTGGTTCTTGCGGCAGCGCTTCAGCGGCGGAGTACCACCGGCGGTCGGAGTGCTCCTGCGCGAAGGATTGTGGGTCGGGTTGTTCGTCTCGGCCTGTGCATGGCTGCAGATCAACCGCGGGTTGACGCTGACGGTCGCCCTCTTCCTGGCGCTGGGCCTCGTGGCGATCGAGATGTTTCTCATGCGCATCGAGCGCACAACCTGGAGGCCCGGCCGGTGAGCCTGCGCGACCTGCCC
>DASSGB010000151.1:0-4957 GCA_035693825.1 Anaerolineales bacterium | reverse complement strand
CGATCGCCGGCGATCGGTGCTTGCGCTGGCGGCATTCATCGGCGCAGCCCTGCCCCTGATCGTCTACGACGCAGTTTCTGTTCAACGCCATCCGGCGCTGGCGGCCTGGAATCGCCAGAACCTGACGCCCTCGCCCGCGCTTCTGGAAACAGTTCTAGCCTTTCTTCCGCTGCTGGCCTTCAGTGCGGTCGCGCTGGCGAATCCGGACAACAGGCGCGCGCCGCACGTTCGCTATTTGGCCGTCTGGTCGATCGTCACCCTCGGGCTGTTGTATGCCCCCATCGGATTGCAGCGGCGGTTGGCCCTGGGGGTGTATGTCCCTCTGGCTGCCCTGGGGGCGATGGCTGTGGATGCAGCTTCTCGATGGATGCGTTCGTTGCCGATTCTGGCCCTCCTCTTGACCCTCCCATCGCACGCGATCGTCGCCGGCGCGGGGGTTTCGAGCGTTCAGCAAGGGGATCCAATTCTCGTCCTCGGCCGCGACGAATTGGCGGCCTATCGCTGGATGGACGATGGGCTGCCTTCCGGCTCGCTGGTGCTGGCGGGGCCGCGGGCCGGAAATCGGATTCCCGCCTACACCGACCTGCGCGTCGTGTATGGCCACCCATTCGAGACTCCGAACGCTTCCGGGGAGCTCGCCTGGGTGCAGTCGATGTATGCCTGGAGCGAAGAGCCGGAAGGCGCGTTGGCGAGGCTGCGGGACCGAGGTGTAACCTACATCTACGTCGGACCCGAGGAGCGAAGCCTCGGAGAACCCGCCTGGCTCGAATCTCTGGAAGCGGTCTTCACCGAGGGTGAGGTCACCGTCTACGAGGTCGCGCCGGAGTGAACGGAAGGTCGCGCGCTGACGCCTTCCTGGTTCTCGCCTCGGTCGCCGGGGCCGTTGTGTTCTTGCTCCCGATCGTTGTCGCACCATTGTCCGTGGCCTACACGCCGGGATCGACCTACACGGACGTGCTGAACGCGCACCTGCCGAGCGCGCTGTTCCTTAACCGCACCCTGCGCCTCTGGGGCGAAATCCCTCTTTGGAATCCGACGATCCTGAGCGGGATGCCCTTCGCCGCGGATCCGCTTTCCGGCTTGTGGTATCCGCCTCTGTGGCTTGCGGCGGCGCTGCCTCAACCGCTGACGTTCAACCTCTTGACCGTGCTTCACCTCGCCTGGGCAGGCGTGGGAATGGGGCTTTTCCTGCGACGCCAGGATCTGAGTCCAACGGCGGCTGTCGTCGGAGGAGTGGCGTTCCTCGGAAGTCCCAAGCTGATCGGCCACATCGGCCTCGGGCATGCAACCCTGACGTATGCCGTGGCCTGGATGCCCTGGCTCCTCGTTCTGGCCCACGAGTCGATGCGGGTCCTGGCGGAGTGGCCGGGGAAGAGCCTTCGCTGGGCGGCTCTGCTGGGCGCAGCCCTGGGACTCGTGTTCCTCATCGACCCGCGTTGGGCCATCCCCTCCGCGGTCCTGACGGCATCGTTCACGGCGTACCTGTGGCTGCGGCACCCCGTGGATACCCGAGGCAAGGCTCGCTACGCGCTGGGTGCCGCCGCTGCATGCGCCATGGCAGCCATCGGCGTGGCGGCAGCGCTGGCGATCCCGCTTGTCGAATGGCTCGGTCTGTCGACGCGCGCGGGCCTCGAGTCCGAATCGTCGAGCTTTGCCCTGCCGTTCAGCCATTTGATCGGGCTGCTCGTGCCCCAATTCGGAGCATGGCCCGAGTGGATTGCGTCGGCGGGCATCGTGCTCTTGATACTGGCTCTGATCGGGGTTGCCTCTCGGGCGCCGGCGGTCGGTTTCTGGACAGGCTGGGCAGTTGCCGGATGGATCCTGGCCCTCGGTGAGTCGACGCCTATCGGCGCAGGGCTCCGGCTGATCCCGCTGTGGGACATGATGCGCGTTCCACCGCGATGGCTGTTTGTGTCCGCGCTTGCGCTGGCGATCCTGGGTGGCATCGGCGCGGAGGCGATTCTCCAGCGCGACCCGGATCGACGAAGGCGATTCAGCCTGGCTGCCTTTCCTCTGGTGGTTGCCATCATGGCGGCCGGTCTTGGCGTGCTCGCGATGCGCCCTCCCGGGTCGCCCGCAGGCGGTATGTTGCTCGCGGGACCGGCCGCCGCGGTTCTGGGATTTGTTCTGCTAGCACTGGGCCGTCGGATGGAATCTCGAATCGAAATCGCACTGTGGCTCGTGCTGCTGGTAGCAGACTTGTTTTTGATCGACAGGTCCCTGATCGTCACTCGCCCCTGGCGCGATGCACCGCCGGTCGAGATCGAGACGCTTGAAGAATGGGCGACCGAAGGGCGCGTGTTTTCTCCCTCCTACGCCATCCCACAAGATGTTGCGGCACAGTCGGGCTTGGAGCTGGCGGACGGCGTCCACCCGATGCAGCTGCGCGCGTACGTCGCCTCGATGGCTTCGGCCACAGGCTTCGACATCGCCGGCTACAGCGTGACTCTTCCGCCTTTCCCAACGGGCGACCCAGAGGACGATTGGGAGCCGGTGATCGATGCCGACGCGCTCGGCCGGTGGTCGGTCACGCGGATTGTCTCGCACTATCCGATCGACGCGCCTGGCCTGCATGGCTACGGGACGCTCGGGGCTCTCCACGTCTACAGCAACCCTCTCGCACGGCCCCGCGCATGGGTCGAGCATCCCGCCTCGGGCGAATGGACCTCGGCGGAAATCGTTTCCCGCTCGCCCAACCACATCGTTGTCACAGCCGAAGGACCGGGCCGCCTGGTGTTCAGCGAAGTCTTCTATCCGGGATGGCAAGCCCGACTCGACGGAGAGGAAGCGACGATTCAGGCAGCGGACGGCGTGTTACGCACCGTCGACCTTCCGCCCGGCTCTCACACCGTTCGCCTCGACTTCCGGCCCTATTCCGTCTACGTTGGGCTGGCATTGACGCTGGCCACGCTCACCTCGCTGCTTGTCCTCTGGAGACGCACACTTTGAGTCGGGGCGAGGTTCGTTGGTGCCTGGCCTTTGGCGCGGCACTCGCCGGTTTGACGACCATGCCTTATATCTGGGCCATGTTTCGCCAGGGCGAGGCCTGGCACTTCACCGGCTTCCTATTCGGCGTCGAAGACGGTAACTCGTACATTGCCAAGATGCTGGCCGGCTCCTACGGCGCGTGGCTGTTTCGAACGCCCTACACGACGGCGCCGCAAACTGGAATCCTCGCCTTCCTTCCTTACTTGCTGTTGGGAAAGCTGGCTTCTGGACCGGCGCTGCACGACCAGCTTGTCGCGCTGTTCCACCTGGCTCGCGTCGCGGCGACGTTCGTCGGCGTCCTGGCGACGTACCGCTTCGCCAGCCGGTTTCTTCCTGACGAACCGTCCAGGCGCTGGTCGACTCTTCTGGCAACCGTCGGAGGGGGACTCGGATGGCTCCTTGTCGTCATCGGCAGGGGGAGTCTCCTCGGGAGTCTCCCTCTTGACTTCTATTCTCCCGAAACGTTCGGATTCCTCGCCTACCTGGGACTCCCGCACTTGATCGTCGGACGGGCGCTTCTTCTGACTTGCCTCGGCTGGTTCCTGGATGCTGCCGAGCGCGAGGATCGCGCTGCCTGGGCAGGTGCGGGGCTCCTGGCCCTCGGCTTGTTCCAACCCCTGGCCGTTGTTTCCGCGTGGGCCGTGATCGGAGCCTACATCGTTCTCGAGGCCGTGGTCGGAGGCCAACCGCACATGGAGCTCGGGCGGCGCGTAGGGACGGCGTCGAAGGTAGTTTTGTTTTCCTCACCCGTTGTCGTGTACTACGGTCTCCTCGGCTCAACCGATCCGTTCGCGAGGGAGTGGACGGCCCAGAACATCATTCGTTCGCCGCATCCGGTTCACTACGCGATTGCCTACGGACTGCTTCTGGCTGTGGCGCTGACGGGATGGAGGCTCCTTCGCTCCGGAGGGCCATCGCTGATGCTCGCCGGATGGATCCTCCTGCTTCCACTTCTGGCCTACGCGCCCATCGACCTTCAGCGCCGGCTCCCTGACGGAGTCTGGGTCGCGATCGTGATCATGGCCGCCGCGGCGGTGCGGACGTGGAAACCACACCAGGCTCGCCGGGGTCGGGTCGCATTGGCGGCGGTTTCCCTTCCGTCGAGCCTTATCCTCGTGGTCGGAGCCCTGCGCGCCGCGAGCACTCCGGGGTATCCGGCATTCGTCCCGACGGAGTCCGTTTCGGCCTTCGAGGCATTGGCCGAACGCGCCCGACCGGGGGACGCGGTGATGGCGTCTTTCGAAAGTGGAAATATCCTTCCTGCCTGGGTCCCCGTCCACGTTCCTATCGGTCACGGCCCGGAGAGCATCGGCCTGCGGGATCTTCGAGGCGAAGTGTCCAGGTTCTTCGATGCGGACACGGACGACGATGAGCGGCTCCAGTTCTTGACCGAACATGACATTCGTTTCGTCTTTGCGGGTCCATGGGAACGGCAACTGGGCGACTGGGATCCGGCGTCCGAGGGGTATTTGCTGGGGCTCTACTCCGGCGGCGATTACGCGATCTACGGCGTGGCGATCCCGGACGACTGTGGCTGCGGCGAAGAGAAGGGAGGCTAGGTGGCAGGCACTCCTCCCGATTCACGCCGGGGCGAAAACATCGTGTGGGGGCTGGCATTGGCGGGGCCATTGCTCCTGCTGGGACCGATGCTGGTGCGCGGCGAGGTTCTGTTCTGGGGAACGCCGCTGCTGCAGTTCTACCCCTGGCATTCCTTCGCCGTCGAAGCCATTCGCCAGGGACATGTGCCTCTGTGGAATCCTTACGTGGGGATGGGCGCGCCTCTCCTGGCCAACTTGCAGTCGGCCCTTCTCTATCCTCCCAACTGGCTTCTCCTCCTGATCGAGCCGGCGCGGGGGCACGGCTTTCTCGTCCTTCTGCATTTGTTGTGGACCGCGGCGGGGACCGTGCTGCTGACGCGGCGGTTGGGAGTTGGGGCGTTGGGCCAGGTCGTTGCGGCCCAGGCCTGGTC
>DASSGB010000150.1:0-24469 GCA_035693825.1 Anaerolineales bacterium | reverse complement strand
TCGATCGACGGCACCGGCGTCGGCAGGATGATGGTGACGCTGTCGGAGGCGAAGTGGCCAGCCCGGTCGAGGGCCGAGATCGTCAGGATGTGCGGGACCCCGGGCGAAAGGAGCGAGGCGCTGAAGTTGACACCGGTGTAGTAAGCCGAGGGATCGGTGAGCGAATGCGGCGCGCCCAGGACCGTCTCCTCCCCGCCGTCGATCTGGTACCGCACTTCGTCCAGCTCGCGGTCTTCCCAAATGTTGGCGCGCAGGTTGATCGTTGTCCCGCTGGGCGCACTGCCGTCGGTCGGAGAGGTGATCTCCACCACGGGAGGTGCGTCGGGAGGCAGCTCGGCCTCGGCGTAGACCAGCGTCAGATCGTCAATCAGCCGGCGCTCGGCGATCGAGGCGCCCGAGGCATCGGTGTATTCGACCAGGGCCCGGGTGATGATGGCGCCCTTGGAGGCCTCGAAGCGCAGGCACTGCGTGACGTCGGTGGGCTCGGCCGGGAAGGAGGTCGCGTCGGAACCGAGCAGCACAAGCTCGCTGCTCCCGGGGCGGTAGCCGTAGGCGCTCAGCGAAGCGCGGACCTCGCCGCTCACCCAGATGGCATCCTCCAGTCCGACGAACAAACCCAGGCCCTGGAGCGGCCGGTCGAAGGCCATGCGGATCGGCAGCGTGGCGCTGCCGAACTCCATGCCCTCGATGCTGGCGCCCACCTGCCAGCCGGAACGAGGGTTGACCTCCCGAGGATCGGTGATGTTCAGGGATCCTTCAAAGCGAACACCCTCCGTGGAGGCCAGGTTGTCAAAGTAGGAATCCGGCCGGGAGCTTTCGAAGTTGATCACGGTGGAATCGGCGGGCAACCCGAGGCCGCCGCACGCGTCGGGCCGAGGCGTGCCCGTGGGTTCGATTCCGTTTCTGAATTGATAGTAGCTGTCCGACCGGGGACAGGGGCCCTCGATGGCGACTCCGATCTGGTTGTAGCCCAGCCGGACCGGAAAGTCCCGGATGGTGACTCGCCAGTGATTGGCTTCCGTCGCGTCTGGCACAGCCTCGACCGTCGTCCCCGGCAAAGGATCAGGCCACTGGGTGTAGACCGGCGAGTCGTGGATGTTGCGCTCGTAGACGATGAGGTGCGACGCGGCCGGGTCGGTCATGACCACATCCATCACCAGATCGGCCGCGGTCACTCCCCCCAGGTCGTCGGTGTTCAGCGGCGAGACCCGGATGATGCCGTCGATGCAGCCGGGGCGCGAGGCGGAGGTGGGCGTTCGGGTGAAGGTGGGCGTGACATAGCCGGGCGGCGCCTCGGTGGGCGTTCGCGACGGCGTTCGAGTGGGTGTCCGTGTGGGCGTGGCGGTGGCCGGCGTTGCGGTGAAGGTCGTCGAGGCGCACTGCTGGAACTCGATGCCGTAACCCTCGCAGGCGACGATGCTGTGGGCGCCGGCCGAGGCGCTCATCGGAATGGTCACGGATTTCGACCAGGCCCCGCTTCCATCAGGGCTGAAGGTGCCCAGCTGCGTTCCGCCGGCGGACTCCCAGAAGATGATGTAGGGAGGGTTCGACGTCGGCGTCCAATCGGAGCCGATGACGGTGACACTTATCCCGGGCGGACCACTAGCCGGAATCACGCCCACCGTCGGCGCCCCCAGCGGCGCGGCGCTGCCGACAGCGGGAGCGATCCATCCTGTGAGCAGAAGTCCAAGGGCGAAAAGGGCGGCGCGGCGGGGCATGGGCGTGGCTCCTTGTGGATTCAGGCAACGTCTGGCCCTCCGCCGTGGCGGAGGGCCAGGATCATTTGGCTAATTTAGGTCAAACAAGCCGAATTGTATTCCTCTTCGGGCCGCCTTTCCAGCCGACCGCGGTACCTACTGCCCTGGCCCTCGCCTTCTCAGGGCATACACCACCAGCCCCACCCCGGCCACCGCAACGAGGAGCAAACCGGCCAGCGTGAAGGTCATGGCAAGGGACGTCGGACGGGTCGGGGCTTCCTCGCCGATAAAGATCGTCACCCGTTCGCGCGCGATTTCGCCGTCGACGTCGGTCGCGGTCAGCGTGATTTCGTGCCGGCCAGTGGATAGTTCCAGCGCCCACAACGACGATCCCGTCCCGAGATCGCCGTCCAAACTGGACGACCAGAGCAGCGAGGAGGGATCGATGGGGCCGTCTTCGAGATCGGTCGCTGCGCCGCGCAGGACCGCCGATCGCCCGTCGGCGAAGTTCGCTCCGTCCTCCGGGGACAGGATGGAGAGGAAGGGACCCTTCCCTTCAACGATGAAAGAAGCGTCCGAGGTATCGACCGCGGTATGGAAGCCGTCGCTGGCCACGACGCGGACTCGAGCGTTCTCGCTCCCCGGAATCATGGCCGTGTCGATGGTGGCCTGGTTCTCAGGCGTGAAGTTGACCAGGGCCCGCCAGGTCTGCCCGTTGTCGGGGCTGACCTGCAGCGAGTACGTCAGCGCGGGCGAGTCCGGATCGCTGGCTTCCCAGCGGATGGTCTGGCTTCCTTCGGCTGGCCAAGTCTCGCCTCCGTTGGGCGCCAACAGGCGGACGGCCGGAGGCTGGGCGGAGGCTGGGTAGTCCGCGATTTCCGCTCCCTGGTAGCGAAACACGACCCGGGACGTCCCTTCGATCCAGGGGAGGATCAGTTGAATCGGTCCACCATCGCCGGGGGGTGCGTTGCTCATGGGGGCCGGGCCGAAGGACCGCTGCGACAACACGGCTCCGGCGGCGTCGACCAACTCCACGGCATAGGGGCCTTCCGGCAGGTCGTCGACGGTCCCGGCCGGCAACGGAACGCGGTAGAAGCCGCGGGTCAGGTGGACCGAATCGGGAAGAACCTCGCCGGAAGCCACCAGATGGTCGGCCTCGGCCTGCGGTTGGCGAGGGCTGGCCAGGAGGCCGGGGGCGCCCGGCGCCGCGGCAATCCTCCGCAGGCCGCGGGCCAGAGCCGTGTAGGTATAAATGGAGACCCAGGTGTTGGACTCGCCTCCGCAATAGCCCATGAAGTCGTAGGTCAACGCCGGGTCGTAGGGCTGCATCCGGCCGATATCGAGTCCCCATTCGTCGATGAAGCCGCTGGGCATCGGGTAGCCGCCATCCGGATCTCCGGCGCCGCACCCCGGAGCGTGGGTCCGATCGTGGTTGTGCCCGATCTCCTGGGCGGCGATCTCGGGCCCGCGGCGGTCCCCGGTTTCGACGAAGCCGGCCGACTCATACCCGGGCGTCTTTCCGCATCCGCCGGGATCGCCCGTGCGGGCCGCGCCCAGGTCGACCAGGCCGTAGTACCTCATCCAGTCCACCGGGTCGTCGGTCCAGAACCCGTACCACCACATCTCGTCGAGGATGTCGTTCCAGAAGGAGCCGCAGCCGAAGCCGGTGAACAGGGTGTCGTCGGCTTCCGGGTTGAGGCCCCGGCCCTCGCCGATCGTCCAGGGCCGGATGTCGCTCGTCGGATACACGCGCAGAAGCCAGTCGAGGACGGGCCACATCTCGCCCAGCGCGCCACGGGTGCCTCGGACCTGAATCGGAACGAAGACGACGTCGAGCCTCTTCGACCTTCGGATGGAGAAGGTGTAGTCGCCGTGGTTGTTGAGGTAGCAGCACTCTGCAGGTTCTTGCTCTGGGTTGACGTCGATGCTGAAACGGAGGCTCCCTTCGTTCGCCACCGCATCGGGCGGTAGCAGGAAGTTCAACGTCGAGGCCAGCGTGGGTCGCGAGGAGGGCACTGGATTCTCGTCCGTCCCGGAAGGCGCCGGCCCCAGCGAGAGGATTCGAGTACAGCCGCCTCCCGCTCCGGCCGGCGTGTAGCAAAGTTCCCCCGATACCGCCGGCACGGCCGCTCCGTTGAGCGTCCGCAGGTACGCCCGGACCAGAGTGGGTTTGCCTTCGTACAGCGACACCGCGTTGTCGGCGCAGCGCGGATTGTCGAGGCACTGAATCGCCTGGGTGATCTCGATCTTGTAGAGATCGATGTCCAGGCTGGGCGTCGGTGTAGGCGGGTTGTAGTAGACGACGATCTGGTCGCGCCCCTCCAGGCCGGCGGCGTCGCGCGCGACGACTTCGATTTCATTGTCAGAGTAAGGAACCAGCGACAGCGGGCTCACCCCGAACCCGGTCAGATATCGGGTCGGGTCGCCCGCAATGCGCGAGTAGCCGATGGCCTGCTCCGGCCCGCCGTTGATGCGATAGGCGACGCGGTCGAGGTTGCGGTCTTCGGTGATGGCGGCCCGCACATCGACCGAGCCTCCCACCAGCACCGTGCGGGCTTCGGGCTGTGTGATCTCGACCAGCGGCGGCAGCTCGTCGACCGGGAGCGGCTCGTCGGCCCACACGAAGGTCACATCATCGATCCAGCGCGGGTCGGCGAGCGAGATCCCGGCGGCATCCGTGTATTCGATTTCGATGCGGGCGATGGTCTCGCCTTCGCCGGCCCGGAACACCAGGCAGTGCTGAAGATCGGTGGGTAGCGGCGGAAATGTCACCGAGCCGGTGCCCAGCAACTCGAGGGCGGTGCTGCCAGGCCGGTAGCCAAACGCGGTGAGCGTGGCCGTGACGTCGCTGTCGACGTAGACGGCGGTATCGAGTCCGACGAACATGCCCACAGCCGTGGCGCCGATCGGAAAGAAGAGCATCGTGATCGGCATGAGGGCGCTGCCGAACTCCATGGCCACCAGGCTGCGGGCGGCGAGTGTGCCCGAATGAGGACGCACGGCCGTGGGTGGCTCCACGGAGGCCGAAAACTCAAAGCCCACGCTCGACGAGCCTTCGAAAGGAGCGTCGAATGTCATGACCTCGGCCTCGGGCCCCAGGCCCAGGTCGCCGCAGGCGGTCGGAGGACGCGTGGCGGTCGCGGTCGAGGTGACCGTCGGCGTGCGAGTAGGCGGCCCCGGCGGGGTCCAGGTGGATGAAGGTTTAGGGACCGGAGTGTGGCTCGGGGCAACGACGGTGAAGACGGCGGTGCTGCACGCCTCGAACTCGATCCCGTAGCCCTCGCAGGCAACGACGTTGTGCGCCCCGGGGCTCGCCCCGCCGGGAACGGTGATGTTCGTGGACCAGGTGCCGCTGGCGCTCGGCGAGAACGATCCGAGCGAGGGGCCACCCTTCACGTCCCAGAACAGGGCATAGGGTGGGTTGTTCGGCGAAGGAGTCCAGCCGGAACCAGAGACGTTGACGGAAGAACCGGCCGGGCCGGAGGAGGGACTCAGGCTGAGGGTGGCGAACCTCGGCGCCGCCACGGTCGCCAACGGGGCGACGAGCAAGGCCGCCGTGACGCCGAGAGCCAGCCAGCGCCAGGTGGTGCGTGGCCGAATCCGGAAGGCAGGCATGCGTGGACCTCCTCCGGGGGATCGACGATGGCGTGAGATGAAAGCGGGGGATCGTCGGCCGCCCTGGGCGACCTTCCCCTGGCGAAATGTGTTGGCTCGTCGACCGAAGAGCCAGTCTCCTCACCCGATAGTGTATACCGCCAGCCGGATGACGCAAGCTTCGCGGGCCGGATCGTGACCCGCATGCTAGACTGGATGACGTGCCCGAATTGCCAGAACTCGAAGCCGTGCGCGACGTGCTGAACCGTCGTCTGGGCGGCCGGCGCATCGAAGACGTGCGTCTGGTCGGAAAGGGGGCGGCCATCGTCGTGCGCGACCTGACCGGCCTGGGTTTCGCCGCCAGCGTGCGGGGCCAGGCCTTCGGCCCGGTGACCCGGCGGGGCAAGTTCCTCGTCTTTCCACTGGAGCCCTCAGGGCTGACTCTGGCCGCCAATCCGAAGTTGACCGGGCGCTTCCAGCTGTGCGCGCCGCGCGCCAAGAAAGCCGGGCCGGTTCACGTCACCTTCCACTTCTTTGAACCCACCGAAGAGCTCCGCTACGTCGACCAGAAGACGATGGGGCAGCTCTACCTGACGGATGGCCTCGAGAAGGTGCCCACGTTCGCCGAGATGGGTCCGGACGCCCTGGCCATCGGGCGGGAGGATTTCCGGACGCGGCTGCGCGGGTTCCGCGGCGAGATCAAAGGCATCCTGATTCGCGCGCCCTTCGTCGCCGGCATCGGCAACGCCTATGCCGACGAGATTCTCTGGGAGGCCCGGCTGCATCCCTTCCGCAAGCGAACCTCGCTGAAGGCGGAGGAGATCGAGGGGCTGTACCGGGCCATGCGCCTTGTCCTGACGACCGCCACCGAGCGGGTGCGAAGCGAGATGGGCGACGACATCCACTTGAAGCCGCGCGACTTCTTCGCCGTGCACATGCGCGGCGGCCAGACCTGCAAACGCTGCGGGACGACCATCTCGGAGATCACCGCCAACCAGCGCATCACCTCCTTCTGCCGGACGTGCCAGCCCGGAGGCTTGATCCGCGGCATGTAGCCGCAGGCTTTGAACGCGCCCAGCTTGTGGGAAGGTTGCGCGCCATGATCAACCCCCACCCTGCCCTCCCCCTTGCAGGGGGAGGAGCGCGCACACACGGATGGCATCATCAATGTAGCCGCAGGCCTCAGCCTGCGCCCGCTCCGCGAATCACCCAACATCGAAACGACTCCCTCACGCCCGCCCTCTCCTTCCAGGAGCGGGTGAGGCGCGCTCGCCCGACGGGCTCTCGGCCGCGGTTTCGAGCTACAAGTCCCCGGCAGGGCCATGAGTCCGTCGCCGTGCAGGGGTTGTCTTCGCGTTGTAGGCATTTCGCATTGTGCCCGCGGGTTGTACGATAAGGTTCGATCCCATCCGACGGAGAGCCGGACAATGTTCCTCACAGT
The DNA here is from genome assembly GCA_035693825.1 of Anaerolineales bacterium. Lineage (GTDB taxonomy): Bacteria > Chloroflexota > Anaerolineae > Anaerolineales > E44-bin32 > MGOM01. The sequence continues at coordinate 17,737 of DASSGB010000150.1, read as the reverse complement.
TGACGATCTTGTGAAGCTTGGATTGGCGGTGCTGCTCGCGGGCTTGGTCGGCGCCGAGCGAGAGTTCCATGACAAGGCGGCCGGGTTCCGCACCATGATCCTGATCTCCGTCGGGGCGACGTTGTTCACGGTGTTTTCCCTTCGCCTCGGCGGCGACCAGGATCCGGTGCGCATCGCCGCCGGGATCGTCAGCGGCATCGGCTTCCTGGGTGCGGGCGCCATTCTGCGCGACGGCCGCCGCATCGCCGGCCTGACGACCGCCGCCACCATCTGGCTGGCGGCGGCCATTGGCATGGGCGTCGGGGCCGATCAGTGGGCCTTCACCGCGGCGGCCACCGGCGTCATCCTGATCGTGTTGTGGTTCTTCCCGCGCCTCGAATTGTGGATCGACAGCCTTCGACATACCACAACCTACGAGGTCGTCTTCGCCGCCGGCCCGGATCGTCGCGAGGAATTGAGGCGTTTGTTCAAGGATTGCGCGCTTCGCGTGCGCAACGTGCGCCTCTCGAAATCCATGACGGGGCATGTGTACCGTATCGACGTACACGGACCGCCGTTGTGCCACGAGGATGCCGTGGGCCGGCTACTCCAGCATGCCGATCTGCTCGAATTGAGAGCCTGAGGACCCATGCGCCGTTGGAACGGCTGGGGGGATGAGGCGATCGACTACCCGCTGCCGGATTCCGGCGCGGAGTACCTCGGGCGTGCTCTCGGAGATGGCCTTCGCACTCCCGATGCAAGCCTGGAGGCGTGCCTGGCGGCCGTGCCGGCGTCACGCCTCCCGCCGCAGCCCGGGCTCCATCTCGAACCGCGCCAGCGCCTGCTCCACGCCCGCGGCCAGAGTCTTCCCGACTGGGTCGCGCTGCGCAGCGGCCGTATCGGCACATTCCCCGACGGTGTCGCCTATCCCGAATCGGCGGAGGACGTCGTCCAGATCTTGGACGCGGCCGCCTCCCACGGATGGCACCTCATCCCCTATGGCGGCGGCACGAGCGTCGTGGGACACATCAATCCGCTGCCCTCGGACCGGCCGGTCATCAGCGTCGATCTTGGCCGGCTGAATCGGCTGCTCGATCTGGATACCACTTCGGGTCTGGCGACATTCGAACCGGGCATTTGCGGCCCGGACATCGAAAAGGACCTGGCAGCGCGCGGCTGCACGCTGGGCCACTTTCCTCAATCGTTCGAGCTCTCGACCCTCGGAGGCTGGATCGCCACCCGCTCTTCCGGTCAGCAGTCGTTGCGCTACGGCCGAATCGAAGCCCTGTTCGCCGGAGGGCGGCTCGACACCCCGGTGGGGCCGATCGAGCTGCGCCCCGTACCGGCCAGCGCCGCCGGTCCGGACTTGCGCCAGATGGTCCTCGGCTCCGAAGGACGACTGGGAATACTGACCCGCGCCGTTGTTCGCGTTCGGCCGCTTCCGGAGCGCGAGGTGTTCTCCGCCGTCATCTTCCCCTCCTGGGAGGCCGGCGTGCAAGCGGTGCGGGCCATGGCTCAGGCGCGACTCATGCTGTCGATGATTCGCCTGACCGACGCCTCCGAAACCGAGACGACGCTGGCCCTGGCCGGCCGGCCGAAACTGATCGGATGGGCGGATCGCGGTCTGCGCGCGATGGGATTCGGACAGGGTCGCTGCATGTCGATTCTGGCCGCAAGCGGCGATGGGAAGCATGTCCGGGCTGTGCGCGGCGAGGCGCAGGCTATCGTTCGGCGCCATGGCGGCCTTGCCGCCGGGACTCCGATCGGCGCCATGTGGCGCAAGACGCGCTTCCTCACGCCCTACCTACGCAACAGCCTGTGGGATCGCGGCTACGCGCTCGACACACTCGAGACCGCCCTCCCCTGGTCGTCCGTCCTTCCGGCCAGCGAATCGCTTCTTGCGATCCTTCGACGCGGCCTGGAGGCCGAGGGCGAGCGCGTGTTGGCCTTCGCCCATCTTTCGTCCGTCTACACGGATGGCGCCAGCCTGTACGTGACATACGTCTTCCGCCGCGCCGAAGACCCTCAGCACACGCAGGCGCGCTGGCGCAGGCTCAAAGATGCCGCCACACTGCATTTGCTCGCCCTCGGAGGGACTCTGAGCCACCAACACGGCGTCGGCCTGGATCACGCGCCGTATCTTTCCCGCGAGAACGGCCGGGTGGGGATAGAGGTCCTGCGCGCACTCACAGGCGCTCTCGACCCGGAGGGCATACTCAATCCCGGGAAGTTGATCATGAGCGACTAGGCCTCGGCGGCGACTGCTTGGATCACATCAGCCGGAACCAGATGACTGACGTCCCGGAATTTGACACCCTCAGTCTGCGTCGCGAACGCCGCCAGGCCCTGGGCCTATGGGTCGCGTGGCTGGTATTCGCGGTGATCGTCAACCAGACGATTCCATTCCTCCTTCGCGCGGACGTCCGGGCATGGACCTACTCCCCGGCGAAGAGCGCCCTGGTTGACGTGGTCGCCTACGGCGTGTTGTTCTTCTTCGGCCCCCTGGTCACCGTCAAGGGATGGGCGGCTCTTCGAAAGCCGGGCTTCGCTGTGCCCGTCTTGATGGCTCTCGTGGCACTCGCCTGCCGCGCGTGGTTCCAGCCAGCCGCGATCGCAGTTGTCGTCGTCCTCATTTACCTTCACATCCGATATGACCTGTCGACTCTCGGCTTTCGCTCGCGTGGCCTGGTCGGTGACGGTCTGGCTGTCCTCGCCCTTGTCCTGCTCGTCGCCATTCCATCTTTGATCCAGCCGGGCCGGCAAGGCGGGTTGACCGAGGCGGCCGAGGCTGGCCTCGATCGTCTGTTCCTCAATCCGGCCTCCTCGCTCGAGAACCTTTTCTACTTCGCGTTCCTGGCGGAGCGTCTGGCGACCTTCCGTCGCCCCCTGACACCCGTGCTCATCGGGGCGATGTACACGCTGCACGAGGTGACCAACCCCGAGTACTGGTATGAGGGAGTGCCCTTCGCGCTCGTGTTCGTCGGCGTGAGCCTCGCTTGTGCGGTATACCTGTGGCGGCGCAGTCTGCCGGTGGTCTGGCTGGGCGACGGCCTGGGCAGATTCCTCGCTCGGCTTCTCTGAATGTAGCGATGTGGACCATCGGCTGGCGTGACGAGATTTGGGAGCGGCTGGCCGAGCCGCGGGACCTCATCGTGATCGGCGGGGGGATCACCGGCGCCGGGATCCTGCGTGAAGCCAGCCGCGCCGGTCTGCGCACCCTGCTGGTCGAGGCGGGCGATTTCGCCAGTGGCACCTCCAGCCGGTCCTCCAAGTTGGTGCATGGCGGATTGCGCTACCTTCGCAACGCGCAGATCCGCACGACGCTGGCCTCGGTGCACGAGCGCGAGCGCCTGCTGCGTGAAGGTCGAGGCCTGGTCACGTCGCTGCCCTTTCTCATGCCGAGCTTCCGCGGCGATCGAATCCCGGGCTGGCTCTTCGGTATCGGGCTCGGGGTCTACGACCTGCTGGCCCTGCGCTGGCGCCACCGCTACTACGAGCCCGCCGATCTCATCGATCGCTGCCCACAGCTCAGACAGGAGGCGCTCCTGGGCGGCTACCGCTATATCGACGCACAGACCGACGATGCGCGTCTGGTGTTGCGCCTGCTGCGCGAGTCGGTGCGCGAGGGCGGAGCGGCGCTCAATTACGCGCGCGCCACGGAGCTTCTTCGCCGCTCCAACGGAACCGTGGCCGGCATCGGGCTTGTGGATGAGGCCACCGGCCGAACCGCGGAGGTGCGCGCGCCGGCGGTCATCAGCGCCACGGGCGCCTGGGCCGACGAGCTGCGGACCGCCCTCGGCGGCCGGCGCCGATTGCGGCCCTTGCGCGGCAGCCATCTGCTGTTTCCCTTCGACCGTCTTCCCCTCACCCGCGCCATCAGCATCCTTCACCCCGACGACGGCCGGCCGGTGTTTGTCTTCCCGTGGGAGGGCGTGACCGTCATCGGGACGACGGATGTCGATCACGATGAAGACCTGTCGATCGAGCCCCGCATCGGCGAGGGGGAGGTCGACTACCTGCTCCGCGCGGTGGATTATTCCTTTCCCGGCAGCAGCCTGGCCCGCGGCGACGTTCGCTCGACGCTGGCCGGCATTCGGGCCGTCGTCGACACGGGCAGGGCCGATCCGTCCAAGGAATCGCGCGAGTATGTGCTGTGGGACGAGCGCGGCCTGCTGACGGTCAGCGGCGGCAAACTGACCACCTTCCGGCTGATGGCGCATGCCGCCCTGCGCGCCGTTCGCCGCCGTCTGCCCAGTCATCCACACCTCGAGGCGCGCACGCGCGTGCTGGCGCCGCCTCCGCCGGAGACCTGCGTCGGGCATGACTTGCCTCCCGAGACCTGTCTGCGCCTGGTTGGCCGCTACGGCGAAGACGCCCCTCAACTCGTGGACGCGGCCCTCCCAGGCGAACTGACCTCGATCGAGGGCGGAGTCTCCCTGTGGGCCGAGTTGCGCTGGGCGGCGAGGGCCGAGGGCATCGTGCATCTCGACGACCTGTTGCTGCGCCGCGTTCGGCTGGGGCTGCTCGTCCCGGAGGGCGCGCGGCCGTTGCTGGCGCGGATCCGGAGTGTCGTCCAGCCGGAGCTCGGCTGGGATGATGCCCGCTGGGCATCGGAGGCCTCGCGCTACGACGCCATCTGGCGAAGATCCTATTCCCCGCCGGGAGAGTAGTGGTGAGTGGTCAGCGGCCGGTGGCCAGAAGAAAAGCGACTGGCCACTCGCCACGGACCACTGATCTGAGACCCTGTTACCATTGCCGGCTGGTGCTGCGCCCCTCGGCGGTAAGGGCCAACCGCCCACCATCGGGTATCTTCTGAATGAATCCATTCCGCAACCTGGTATTCCGCTTGACGGAAGGCCTGCCGCGCCCGTTCTGGTTCCTTTGGGCGGGCACGATCGTCAACCGTCTTGGCGGATTTGTCCTGCCCTTTTTGACGCTGTATCTGACCACGGAGCGAGGCCTGTCCGTCGCTCAGGCGGCGCTGATGGTCTCACTCTTCGGCGCCGGATCGTTCACCGCGGCTCTGCTGGGGGGCGAGCTGACGGACCGCCTGGGGCGCAGGCCGGTCGTGCTGGCCAGCCTTTTCATCGCACCGGTGGTCACGGTGGCTCTGGGCCTGATGCGGCCCGTCGTTTGGATCGCCATCGGGACCGCGCTGCTCGGTTTCTTTGTCGATCTCTACCGCCCGGCGGTCAACGCCGCCGTCTCCGATCTCGTGCCTCCCGAGAATCGGCCGCGCGCCTATGGGTACGTGTATTGGGCCATCAACCTGGGCGCGGCCGCCGCGCCGGTCATCGCCGGACTGCTCGCGGCGCGCGCCTATCTTCTTCTGTTCGTTGGCGACGCGCTGACGACCTTCGTCTTCGGCCTGATCCTCATGGCCGGGCTGCCGGAGACGCGACCGGCCCAGGCCGCCCACGCCAGCCACGAATCGATCAGCACCCGCCTCGCCATCCTTCGGCGCGAGCCGCTTCTCTTGGCCTTCGCCGGCCTGGCTCTGCTTTTCGGCACGATCTACATGCAGGGGCATGTGACGTTGCCCGTCGAGATGCAGTCCCACGGTCTGACAACTTCGGACTACGGATTGGCCATCGCCGTCAACGGAGCCTTGATCGTGCTTCTGGGACTCCCGGCAAGCCATTCGGCCGCCCGCTGGCCGCGTTTCCCAGCGCTGGCGCTGGCCGCGGCCTTGCTCGGTTTGGGCTTCGGCCTCAACGCCTTCGCCACGACTCTTCCTGCATACGCGCTCGCGGTCGGAATCTGGACCCTGGGCGAGATCGGCGGGGCCACTGTGGCGCCTTCGGTCATCGCCGATCTGGCGCCTGTCGCGTATCGCGGGCTCTACCAGGGCATCTTCGGCGCGGCCTGGGGGCTTTCGTTGTTCACCGGCCCGGTCGTGGGAGGCTGGGTCTACGACCGATTCGGTCCCGACGCCCTGTGGGGAGCCTGCCTGATCGTGGGCTTGTTGCTCGCCGTCGGCTACCTGGCCATGGCGCGCCCGGCTCGCCGCCGCATGCAAGTGGTGGGCAGTGGAGAGCGGTCAGCGGTCCGTGCGCCCCCTCACGACTGAGACAGACCGCGGAGACGCATGCGAGCCTTCTACTCCGATCCCAACCCGCTTCCCCTTCCCGCGGGCCACCGCTTCCCCGCAGAAAAATATCATGAGCTCCGCCGTCGTCTGACCTCGTCGGGAATTCTCGCCGGCGCGGATATCCTCCAGGCCGAGCCGGCCCCGTGGTCGTCTCTTCTCGCCGTGCACACACCGGACTACGTGCGGCGAGTCGCCCTCGGCCAGCTGACGGAGCGCGAGATCCGCCGCCTGGGCCTGCCGTGGTCGCGCTCGTTAGTTGCGCGTGCGTTCCGATCGGTCGGCGCTACGCTCGCCGCCTGCCGGCGCGCTCAGGAGGCGGGCATCGCCGCCAACCTTGGCGGAGGCACCCACCACGCATTTCCAGATCACGGCGCGGGCTACTGCGTGTTCAACGACGTGGCGGTCGCGGCGCGCCGGATGCAGCGCGAGGGGCGCGCCGCACGCGTCCTTATCGTCGACGCCGACGTCCATCAGGGCGACGGGACCGCGGCTGTTTTCCAGGATGATCCCACGGTCTTCACCTTCTCCATTCATGGCCAGGGCAATTTCCCCTTTCGCAAGGTGGCAGGCGATCTCGATGTGGGCCTTCCGGACGGGACGGGCGACCGAGCCTTTCTCGAGGCCTTCGCCTCGGCCCTGGCGCTCGCCCTCGAACGTTCGCGGCCCGACCTGCTCATCTACATCGCCGGCGCCGATCCCCACGCCGGTGACCGGCTCGGGCGTCTTCGATTGACGGCCGAAGGTCTGGCCGCCCGCGACCAAATGGTCTTCGCCCTGGGTCGACGTTACGGGCTTCCGATCGCGGTCACCCTGGGAGGAGGCTACGGCCGGGACGCCTCCGATACCGTCGCCGTCTACGCGCAGACGATTGCGCTGGCCGTCGAGGTCGAGCGCGCGTAAGCTGGTAGCTGCCAGCCTCCAGCCGCCAGTTACCAGCGTCCAGGTACCCGTTGCCAGTTACCAGTTCCCAATCACCAATCACCAATCACTAGTCACTAATCACTAATCACAATTCCGATCTTGCTGACCACTGGCCACTCGCCGCAGTCCACTGCTACAATCCGCGCCATGATTCGAGCCCACCTGAGCCGATGGGCGTTGGTCGCCGGTGCCCTGGGCCTCCTGGCTTGCACGACCGTCACCCGTTTGGCCGATTCGCTCCTTGGCGCCACGCCCTCGCCGACTCCCAGGCCCAGCCAGACGGCGACGCCTCGGGCGACGGCTACCCACGCCTCCGGACCCAGCGACGCCGAACTGGGTGAACTCCAGGAGCAGGTCGTGACGCTTCGCGGGCTCCGCCCTACCGGCCCGCTGGGCCAAACGCTCCTGACACCGGCGGAACTTGAGCAGCAGGTTGCCGAAGAATTCCTGGGTGACTACACCGAGGAAGACGCCATCAACGACGCTCGCGTGCTGGCATTGTTCGATCTGGCCGAACGCGACCTCGACCTGACCTCACTCTACAACGACCTGTACTCCGAGCAGATCGCCGGCTACTACGATCCCAAGGTCGAAGAGATGTACATCGTGGCCGGGGCGGGATGGACCGGTGTCGAGCGTCTCACCTACGTGCACGAGTTCACTCATGCCTTGCAGGATCAGGTCTACGACCTCGAGCAGGGTCTGGACTACTCGGAAGAAGCCTGCACCGAGGCCAATGAACGCTGCCTGGTCATCTCAGCGCTGATCGAGGGCGACGCCACGCTGCTCGAGGAGCAATGGCTGCGCACATACTCCAGCGAACAGGACATCGACGACCTTGTGGCCTTCCTGGACGGCTTCGACACGCCCGCGTTTGACGCCTCACCGAGTTTCTTCCAGAAGGATTTCCTCTTTCCCTACGAGCAGGGCCTCGAGTTCGTGCGGGCGATGTACTTGAAAGACGGCTGGGCGGGCGTCGACGAGGTCTACCGCCGGCTGCCGGAATCCTCCGAGCAGATCTTGCACCCGGCGCTCTACCCGCGGGCGACGCCGATCCCCGTGGATCTGGGCGAGGGACCCCTCACGCCCGGAGAAGGCTGGAAGGAACTCGAGCGGGGTGTGGTGGGCGAGTGGTACATGCGTTTGATGCTCGAAACGCGCCTCGAGGCCGAAGAGGCAGCCCAGGCCGCGGCGGGTTGGGGAGGCGATGCCTATATCGCACTGCGCAGCGACACCGCCGATGCGGAAGCGCTGGTCCTCCTGACGGTGTGGGATCAGGCGCGCGATGCCAACGAGTTCGTCACTGGCATGACCAAGCACGCCGCGGACCGCTTCGGCCAAACGACCGCCACCGGAGGGGGCAGCTGGACGTGGCAGGACGGGCGCGTCCTCCTGGTGCGCGCCTACACGCAGACGCTGTGGATCCTCGCCCCGGACGCGGAGACCGCCGACGCCCTGCGCCGGTCGATCCGTTTCCCGATCACGCCGTGAGTCCGACGCTCGACGAGGCACGCATCCGCGCCGTCTGCTTCGACCTGGACGGAACGCTGGTCGAAACCGACGATGCGCTGGTGGCGCGCCTTGCCTCGCTCCTTCGTCCCTGGCCGTTCTGGCTACGCGGCCGCGACGAGTCGATCGCCGCCCGCAACCTGATCATGGCAGCCGAGACTCCGGTCAACGGCCTCCTGGCGGTGATTGACCGCCTTGGGCTGGACGACTTGCTTGTGCCCGTCCTGGATGCGCTGCATCAGGCGCGCGGCCTGGAGCCGGCGGAGACCTTCATGCCCATTCAGGGTGCGCTCGAAACGGTCGACTCGCTGGCGCAGCGTTTTCCTTTGGCGCTCGTCACCGCCCGCGAGGCCCGCAGCACCGAGGTCTTCCTGGACACGTTTCAGCTTCGAGACGTGTTCGGGTGCATCGTCACGGCACGCACCACGCGGCTGGGCAAGCCGCATCCGGCGCCGGTCCTGTGGGCCGCCGGCCGCTTGGGCCTTCCCCCGCAAGCCTGCCTCATGGTCGGCGACACCACGGCCGACATCCGCGCCGGACGCGCGGCCGGAGCTCAAACGGTGGGCGTGCTGTGCGGCTTCGGCCAGCGACGAGAACTCGAACGCGCCGGGGCCGATCTCATCCTCGACAGCGTGGCGGGACTGCAGGAAATCTTGATGTAGAGGTAGTTCAGTGGCCAGTGGTGAGTGGTGAGTGGTCAGTCTACCACTTGCAGATGAGGCTCTGGTAGCTGATGGCTGGTCGCTGATAGCCGATGGCTGACGGCCGATGGCTGACGGCCGATGGCTGAGGCCGATGGCCGACGTCTAGCCGAAGATGCGATACATGAATTCGGGCACCCAGAAACCGCCGTACCCGAGGAAGACCAGCACCAGCGAACTCACCAGCATCGCGATTCCGCCGGCGATCAGGATCCGATCCCGCCGGCGATACTGCAGTGTCTGCACCCACGTTCGCGGTCCGATGCCGAAAGCCCGCAGGTCCATCGCATCGATGATGTCTTCGCTTCCCATGATGGCATGGATGATCACCGGCACCATGATGGGCGCCAGCTTTCGCACCTGCGCGACCAGCCCACCCCGTACTTTCTCCAACTCGTAGCCGCGGGCGCGCTGTGCGTCCACCGTCAGCTGGAAATCCCGGCCGAACGTGGGCACGAAGCGCATGGTCAGGTCCACGGCGTAGGCGATCTTGTCCGGCAGCCCCAGGCCGCGGAACGTCACACCGTACAGAGCCGGGTCGAGGGTGTAGGGAATCAGGATCGTCATGATGGCAATGCCGAAGATCCGCGCCCACTGGCTGAGGGCGAAGGCGGCGCGCTCGATGGTCACATCCAGCCTCGGCTGCCAACCGAGGATGGTGAACGGCGCCTGGAAGCTGCGGATGAGGTGCTCTTCCTTGTACACCTCGACCCCGCCGCGGCCGGTCAGGAAGGTGAAGAACGAGAAGAACAGAATGAAGCCGATGATGAACAGGAAGGCGCGGCGCACTTCGCGCCATTCAATCCCGGAGGTAAAGAGAACGATCAACGCGATCAGCAGGAGTGGCGTCAGAAAGCGCAGATCCCAGAAGAACAGGGTGGCGGCCAGATAGCTGGCGTAGAACAGGATCCAGGCCCGTGGGTCGAACCACTGGATGAGGGAGCGTCGCTTTCGGTAGCGCCAGGTCACCAGCATGTTCGCCTACCACACCAGAAGGGAGATGGCGAAGCCGGCACTCGTCGCGCCGCGCGCCGGCTTCGCCTTCCCCGCCAGGTCGCGCCTACCGGCCCGTCTGCCGCTGCATCCCAGCGTAGGCAGCCACGAACAGTGGTACCAAGATCGCGGCAAAGATCAGATTCGGCCCGGCGGCGGGCAGGAATTCCCCGACGACGGCCGCCGCCAACGAGTAGCCGTTGATCCAGATGTCAGACATCGCCGCGAAGCCAATGCCGATCAGGTTGCCCAGCATGCCCCAGGTGACCGCCGCCGCCACGTCCACGTTCTTGGCGAACGCGAAGCGCACGATCAACACCAGCACGAAGCCGACGATGATCGAGACGCCGGCGAAGACCGTGATGGCCGCGTCACCGAAGATGTTGTTGGCCGGGTCGAAGAAGAGCATGTTAGGCAGGTTGCGGTTGAAGAACCACACCGCCGCCGCAAGCAGAGCCAGCACGCCGCCTACCCACAACACCGTGTCCATGCTCCTCTTGCGGTCGGCGAACAGCATCGGCAACCCGGCGATGAACCCGACCAGGCCATTGCCCACGCTCCACTGAGGGAACAGCCCGAACCCGGTCAGGGCGTCGCCAAACATATTGCCCACCGCCCCAGTGAAGAAGCCGACCACCGGCCCGAATGCATAGCCGAAGAACATCGGGATCGCGATGGCCGGACGCAGCGCCACCTGGCTCAGCGAGGGCACGATGAAGACCGTCCCGTTGAACAACCAGGAGAAGAGCGCGTACAGCGCCGCACCGATGGCCATCCATACCACCTGCCGCGTGCCGATTTCCCAGGCCGGGCTCTGCCGCGTCAGATAGTAGATCGCCAGGGCGATCAACAGCCCGACGATCACAAACACAAACCGCAGGATCGGGTTTTCTCCCGTCTGAAGCCGCTCGATCCCCATCACATTCCCGCCCACGTACGCTAGCAGCAGGAAGATCACCAAGATGGCAAACAGCGTCAGACTGATCGAAGAGAGCTTCTTGTCCATTCTCCTCTGCTCCTTGTGCCTCTCAAGCGTGCGCCAGGGCCTCGGCGCGCAGGAACCGCCCGGTCCGCTCGACCCGCCTCAGGTTCTCCTGCAGAAGCGAGGTCGGCACCAAGCGGCAGGCCTCCAGCAGCGTCAGATCGCTCAGCACCTCATGCGGCGGGCCGTCCGCCTGGACACGGCCGTCGGCCATGAGCAGGACGCGGTTCGCGTAGCTCACCGCCAGGTCCACGTCGTGCGTGATGAAGACGATAGCCTCGAAGGCTGGCATCTCCAGGATGGCGTCCATGAAGTCCATGTAGTTCTGATAGTCCTGCCCGGCGGTGGGCTCATCCATGACCAACATGCGCGACTGCATGGCCAGGATGGCGGCGATGCTGACGCGTTTTTGCTGGCCGAACGACAGAGCCAGCGGCGAATCGACACCTCGATCCTCGAGACGGACGATCTCCAGAGCCTCTCTCACCTCCTTTTCGATCTGGGCGGCCGGATGGTCGAGGTTCTTCGGCCCGAACGCCAACTCCTCGTTCACCGAGGGGGCAAACAGCATGTGGCTGGGACTCTGAAACACGTAACCGACGACGCCCGCCAGCTGCGCAACGCTGGCCCGCCGGGTGTCCAGCCCGTTCACAACCACTCGTCCGGTTCTCGGTTTCAGGAGACCGATGGTGTGTTTGACGAGGGTGGTCTTGCCCGCTCCGTTGGGGCCCAGCACGCCGATGACGTCGCCGGCACGGATGTCCAACGAGATGTCCTTCAGGATGTCAGGGCCGTCGGCATAACCAAAGGTGACATTCTCTAACTGGACGAGCGGGTGACGCGTTGCGGTCGCGGCTGGGCGGGCGCGAAGCGGGGCCGGCGCGGGCTCTTGGGCCGCCCTCTGCATAACCATGGCCGCTGGCAGCTTGATCTCCCGATGGCTGACAACGGAGAGTAACCCTTCCAGGCGTCCGAAGTAGCGGACGCGGCCGTCGGCCATGAAGAGCACGTTGTCCGGATGGACTCGCATCACATCTTCGACCCGGTGCTCGATGAGCAGGACCGCCATGCCTTCATCGGCCAACCGCCGGACCATCTGCAGCGTCTCCAGTGCTGAGGCCGGGTCGAGGCTGGCCAGCGGCTCGTCCAGCAACAGAACGCTCGGCTTCATGGCGAGCACTCCGGCGACGGCCACCTTTTGTTTCTCGCCCCCCGAGAGGCGGAAGGTCTCGCGGTCGCGCAGATCGGAGATGTTCAGGTAGTGCAGTGCATCTTCGACTCTCTCCAGAATCTCCTTCCGCGGCACAGCCAAGTTCTCCAAGCCAAAGGCGACTTCCAGGAGCACTTTTGTTCCAAGGATTTGTCGTTCGGGATCTTGGAGCACGGTACCGACCCTTTGGGAGATACGCGCCAACGGCCAGTGGCTCGTGTCCTCGCCATGGACCTGGATCCGCCCCTGCAACTCGCCTTTGTACGTCCTCGGGATCAAGCCATTGACACACCGAATCAGCGTCGTCTTGCCGCAGCCGCTGGCGCCGGCCACCAGCAGGATCTCCCCGGGCTTCAACTCGAAGGAGACGTCCGAGAGAGCCAGCTCCGGCCGGATCCGATACCGAAAGGACAGGTTTTCGACGACGAGAGGTGATTCGGCGCTCACCCGCTCAGCCGCTTTCTCGACCCAAGACCTCGACGGGATCGCCCACGACCGCGCCCAATCGCTGCGCGGCGTTGCCGTTGACCAGCGCCACGACGAGATCGCCCGTGCTTCCGTAGAGGGCGATCAACTCCCCGGCGGCGCGGTCGCCAAACGTTCGCACCAGCCCCTCGATTGTAGCCCCGCGCAGCCGTACCACCAGCGGCCCCATCGCCTCGACGTGCTCACGGCGGATGTTGCTGCGCACGTTGCCGTAGTAGTCGATGTGATCGACTTTGCCGCGCCAGCCTCCGGGAATCGCCTCCGGCCGGGCCAACGCCAGCCGCACCGGATCCAGCAACCGATCGCCCAAGTCTTCCATGGCGACGCCGTTGGCCAGGTGGGCGGCCGTCGGCGAGAAGATGTCGCGCCCGTGAAAGACCGGGCTGACCTCCGCCAGCCAGCGCTCGGGGCGGTTCAATTCGACGAACGCCGTGGGCCAGGCGCGCGCTTCGGCATACTCCAGGAATTTGGTGACGACCCCATTGTCGGGGCCGACGAAGAAATGCGTTCCCAGGCGCCCGGCCATCGGCCGGCGCCAGGTCCCCACGCCGGGATCGACCACCACCAGGTGGATCGAGCCGTCGGGGAAGTAGGGCGCCGATCGCCCGAGCAGGATCGCCGCCTCGCGCATATCCTGCGGAGGGATCAGGTGTCCCAGATCGATCAGGCGCGCGTGCGGAGCCAGGCCAAGGATGACGCCCTTCATGACGCCCACGTTGCCATCCTTCAACCCGAAGTCGGTCAGCAGTGAGATGACCGTCATCCTGGAACCTTCCGCGCGATCTGTGACGGCGGCCGCTTCATCTCGAACCGATCCGTCACCCGACAGTAGGCCGCGCCCGAGAGGCGGCCGATGGGTCGCAGCCGGTCCAGGTCGATCTTGTCGCCGTCGAGCAACACGGACGGATCGACATGCACATGCACCACGCGACCCACGACCAGGGTCGACCCGCCCGGCCCGTCCCCAAGCTCCAGCAGGTGCGCCACCCGGCACTCGAAGTGAACCGGGCTCTCGGCCACCCGCGGCGGGCGGACGATTCTCGACGGCGCGGCCGTGAGCCCGGCCGCCTCGAACTCATCCACGTCCGCGGGAAACTCGGTGGAGGTGATGTTCATCGCCTGGGCCAGCGCTTCGGTCACGATGTTGACCACGAACTCGCCCGTGGCGCGCAGGTTGGCCAGAGTGTCCTTCACCCCGGCGTCCGTCTCGCGGATCATGGGGCTGAAGACCACATGCGGCGGCTTGGCGCTGACGGCGTTGAAAAAAGAGAACGGCGCCAGATTGCGCCGCCCGCCTTCATCCAGAGTGGAGATCCAGCCGATCGGCCGGGGGACGACGGCGCCGATCAGCAGTTTGTAGACCGTGGACCAGGGAAGCGCGTCGGCGGCGATGTCCATGCAGGCTCAACACCAGAGTGGAGGGCCTGTGATTCTAGCGTGGAAATGATTGCCCATGGCCAGTGGCCAGTGGCGAGTGGCCGGCAGAGTCTCCCGTACTGACCACGGTTACTTCCCGTCGCCTTCCATCCAGGAGGCCATGTACTCCGGCTTCTCCAGCTCAAGCGCGGCCACCGCCACCTCCAAGGGATGGAACGTGTCGACCATCACCGCCAGTTCCTCGGTCCGCGTCTTGCCCAGCGCGGCTTCGGTCACTCCCGGCTGCGGCCCATGCGGCAGCCCGCTGGGATGCAGCGAGATGTCGTACTGCTTGATTCCCTTGCGCGACATGAAGTCGCCCTCACAGTAGTAGATCACCTCGTCCGAGTTCACGTTGGAATGGTTGTAGGGAACCGGGATGGCCTGAGGATGGTAGTCGAACATCCTCGGCACGAACGAGCACACGACGAAATTGCCGCCGGCGAAGGTCTGATGCGTGGGCGGCGGCTGGTGGATCATGCCGGTGATGGGCATGTAATCCCGAATGTTGAAAGCCCAAGGATACAAATAGCCGTCCCAGCCGACCACGTCGAACGGGTGGTGGTCGAGCACGTGGCGGGTCAGCACGTCCCGCACCTTGACTCGCACTTCAAATTCGCCGCGCTCCTCGGAGGGCTCGAGTTCGCCCGGCGGCCGGATATCCCGCTCGCAGTACGGGGCATGTTCCAGAAGCTGGCCGAACCGGTTGCGGTAGCGCGTCGGCGGCTCGATCTGTGACGGCGCCTCGATCACGAAGAATCGGCCCGCCTGATCGAGGTCCATACGCCACGTCGTCCCGTAGGGGATCACCAGGTAGTCGCCATCGGCAAAAGGCAGGCGGCCAAACTGCGTGTGGAGCGTCCCGCGGGCGTCGTGGGAGAACCACACTTCGTACGCCTGCGCATTTCGGTAGTAAGAGGTCATGCTCTCGGTCGGGCGACTCAGCCCCAGCGTGACGTCGCGATTGCCCAGCAGCACCCGCCGCGCCGACACCGGGTCCCCGCCGGCCGGCAGCTCGGCGGTGGCGAAGGCCCGATGGCGGAGCGGGCCGAAGGCGGCATAGTCGACGCTCGCCGGGCCGAGCTCGTCCGTGCGCAGAACGCGCGGCGGCAGGAAATGGTGATACAGGATGGACTGGATCCCCGAGAATCCCTCCAACCCCATGACCTCTTCGCGGTACAGGCCGCCATCCGGCTTGCGGAATTGCGTGTGTCTCCGCCGCGGCACATCCCCTCGGCTCACGTAGTACGGCATATCGTCCTCCTCGGCGTGCGGGGCGCTTTCACGGTCTCAACACGGATCTCAAGGCTGCAGCCTGCGGCCGCCCGCGCTCGATGACCCCGGCGCTGTCTCCGGGCCGCACCTCGCCTGGTTCCACAACTCGCAGATAGATCCCGCGCAGGTTGCGATGTCTCCAGCGGGGCTCGAACGTGAACTGCAACGCGTCCCGACCGAACCGCGACTCGAACTTGCTGCATCCGTTGTGCGGCATCGGGCTCACTTCCAGGACGGCTCTGCCCACATGCAACCGGTCCTGCGAGAGATCAAGGTCAAGGAAGAGGTTGTCGCCGAACAAAATCGGCGGCTGGCCATGCGCGATCAGCCTGGCCACATCCGCCTGCACGGCGGCGATTTGCATCTCCGTCCGCTTTGCCCTGCGGCGTCCCCATGCATCTCCCGGGACTCCCTCCTCGGGCGAGAGCACGACGCCTTCCGGAGTCTCCCTCCGGCCACCCTCGCCCTTTCTCACCACCAGGACAACGGTCCCGGCATCCTGCGGAGCCGCAGGCAGTGTCTGCAGGCCAAGCTCCAGCGCCTGGAGTCTGACGAACACCGCCGGATCGCCCACGGATTTGGAATCCAGGCGAGCCTCATCCATTGGCCTTGGCCCTCACCCGCGCCCCCTCTCCCGCAGAGCGGGAGAGGGGAGACGGCGCGACTACGGTGTTCTTCAGCACGCCTATTCGCTCGATTTCGAGCTCGACCTCATCCCCGGGCTGGAGCCAGGGCCCCTGGCCGCGTGTCAGTTCGAGCAGGCATCCCCTCCCGACAGTTCCCGATCCGATGACGTCCCCGGGGACGAGATCCGCATCCGCGGACGCCTGGGCGAGGAGTTCACCGAAGGAGAAGCACATGTCCTTCCAGTTGCCTCGCGAGCGCTCGGTGCCGTTGACCCGCGCCTGCATTTCGAGATCGTACACACCGGGGCGGCCGGCCGAGCTCGAGGCGAGTTCGTCCGGCGTCACAATGCACGGCCCCAGCGAGGTGGCGAAATCCTTGCCCTTGGCCGGCCCGAGACCGACGCTTCGCTCGGTGCGCTGGATATCCCTGGCGGACCAGTCGTTCAGGATGGTGTAACCGAAGATGTGGGCCTCGGCCTCTTCGGGCCGGATGTCCCTTCCCGGGCTGCCGACGACCGCCGCGACTTCGAGCTCGTAATCCAGCGCTCGGCTGGCGCGCGGCGCAGCGACCTCCTGCCCGGGGCCGATGACCGATTGCGCGTTCGAGAAGTAGAAGCCGGGCGCCCGGTACCACTCTTCGGGAATCGCCTGCTCCCGGATGGCAAACGCGTTGCGAACATGCTCTTCGAAGGCGTAGAAGTCCCTAAGGCTGCGCGGCCGGGGCAGCGGCGACCGCAGACGGGTGACCTCCACCCGCCAGGCGAGAGGCTGCTGTGCGCCATCCCGCATTTCAGTGAGCGGTTCACCTGCCAACATCGTCTCCAGGTGCCGCATTCTCTCCCAGGCGGCCGGCCCTGCATCCAGGAGACTCTGCATGTCGGGCGGCCAGTCGCCCGACTGCGCCCAACGGCCGGCGCGAGGGACATCCACGATCACGCCCGCCATCTGCAAGCCGAGCCGGGCCCGCCCGGGGGTGTCCGGCGCCTCGAAGGTGACCAGTCGCATGCAGGCGCTCGACTCCCTAGAGATTTCCTCGGCGTGCCTGCTCGGCCTCCAGCGCCTCGAACAAGGCCTTGAAGTTGCCTTTGCCGAAGCCCCGGCTGCCATGCCGCTCGATCACTTCGATGAACGTCGTCGGGCGGTCCTGGATCGGCCGGGAGAAGACCTGCAGCAGGTATCCCTCGTCATCCCGATCGACCAGAATGCCCAGCTGGCGTAGTTCGTCGAAGGGTTCGTCGATGGTCCCCACCCGTTCGCGCGCGATGTCGTAGTAGGCGTCGGGCACGCGCAGGAACTCGACGCCCCGTTGGCGCAGCTTTCCGACGGTCTCCAGGATATCGCCGCTGGCCATAGCGATATGCTGGACGCCCGGCCCGTAGTAGTAGTCCAGGTATTCCTCGATCTGGCTCCTGCGCTTGCCTTCCGCCGGCTCGTTGATGGGAAACTTGACACGCCCGGTGCCGTCTTGCATGACTTTGGACATCAAGGCCGAGTATTCCGTGCCGATGTCCTGGTCGTCAAAGTGAATGAGTTGACGGAAGCCCATGA
>DASSGB010000149.1:0-12064 GCA_035693825.1 Anaerolineales bacterium | reverse complement strand
TTTCTGATGACCCAACACGGCCGCGACCACCTGGGGCCTCTGGCCTATGTGTGGTTGGCGGGCGTGGCCTCGAGCGGCATTCTGCTGATCGTCAATCTGATCGGCGGATTTCCCCTCACCGGATATCCGCCTCAGACATGGCTCGCCTTCCTTGCCTTGGCTTTGATCACGCAGGTGGTTGGGTATGTGGCCGTGGGCTATGCCCTTGGCCACCTTCCAGCTTCCCTCGTCGCCCCAACGATGGTGGGCCAACCGGTCGTGACAGCCCTGCTCGCCATTCCGCTCCTCGGAGAGCCGTTGACGCCAGTTCAGTGGGCCGGCGGCGCCGCAGTGTTGTTGGGGATCTATTTGGTGCATAGATCAGCGTAGGCACTGGGGCGCCGGGGCACCACGGCAACAGGGCGCCAAGGTTGCCCGCTGTCGCGTCCCTCGGTGCCCCGGTGCCCCCAACTGGTAGAATGCCTCCCGTGGATCTCTTCGAGCACGCGTTGCGCGATCGGATGGCGCGCGAGGCCCCGCTGGCGGCCCGCATCCGCCCGCGCACGCTCGAAGAGTTCATCGGCCAGGAAGACATCGTCGGCCCTGGCCGCCTGCTGCGTCGCGCCATCGAGACCGACCGGCTGTTTTCCTCGATCATCCTCTGGGGGCCGCCCGGCTCGGGCAAGACGACGCTGGCGCGGATCATCGCCAACTCGACCCGCTCGCACTTCGAAACGATCTCGGCCGTGCTGGCCGGGGTGGCCGAACTCCGGCGAGTCATTCAGGAGGCGCGGGAATTGCGCCGCCTCCACAACCAGCGCACGATCCTCTTCGTCGACGAAGTCCATCGTTGGAACAAGGCCCAGCAGGACGCCCTGCTGCCCCACGTCGAGGAAGGCACGATCACCTTCATCGGCGCCACCACCGAAAACCCGTATTTCGAGGTGATCGGCGCGCTGGTCTCGCGCTCGCGCATCTTCCAGCTGCGCCCGCTGACCGACGATCAGGTGCGCCAGGTCATCGCGGTGGCGCTGAGCGATCGCCCGCGCGGCTTCGGCGAGCGGAAGGTGCAACTGGACCCGGAGGCGCTCGACCACCTGGTGCGCGTCGCCGGAGGCGACGCTCGCAACGCCCTGAACGCGCTGGAACTGGCGGTCGAATCGACTCCGCCGGACTCCGAAGGCCGCATTCACGTCAGCCTGGATGTGGCTCAGGAATCGATCCAGCGGCGGGCGGTGCTCTACGACAAGGACGGCGACGCACACTACGACACCATCTCCGCCTTCATCAAGTCGGTGCGCGGATCCGATCCCGACGCCGCCCTCTACTGGCTAGCCAAGATGTTGTACGCCGGCGAATCGCCGCGTTTCATTCTTCGCCGGCTGCTGATCCTGGCAGGAGAGGACATCGGCCTGGGTGATCCGCTGGGTCTGGTGGTGGCCTCGGCTGCGGCCCAGGCCTTCGAGTACGTCGGCCTGCCCGAGGGCGTCTACCCGATCGTCGAGGCGACGCTCTACCTGGCAACCGCACCCAAGTCGAACTCGGCCGGCGCCTACTTCAAAGCCTACCAGTGGCTTGAAGAACGCGGGGCGATCGACATCCCGACGCACCTGCAGGACGCCAATCGCGATGCCGAAGCCCTGGGCCACGGCAAGGACTATCAGTATCCGCACGAGTTCTCCGGCCATCATATCGGCCAGCAGTATCTTCCGGCATCGCTTCTCGGGACCTACTTCTACGTTCCCTCGAGCGAGGGCTACGAAGCTCAGGTGCGCGATCGACTCGAACGATGGCGGAAAGCACAGCGGCAGGCTCTCGGCGTAGAGACCTTTGAGGAGTTGCCGGATCTGCCGGAGGCGACCATCGACCACATCAAACGCGCCCACGTCCAGCGCGGCCCGGGATCGGCGCCATGAGCCGCACTGTTCTTGAAATCACCGTAGGGGTACGCCATGCCGTCTCGCACCGGCGTGCCGCCGGGCTTCGCGGCACGAACGGTGGCATGCCCCTACTCCATCGGATCAAGACGTCGTCCTTGAATGCGAGCGGAGGTTACGGTTGACCGTTGTCCTGCTCATCCGGCATGGGGTGAACGATTGGGTCGGGCGCCGCCTTCCCGGGTGGACGTCCGGGCTGCATCTCAACCATCGCGGGCGGGCTCAGGCCGAAGCCGTGGCGAGTCTGTTGAAACCCGCCCGCCTCGAAGCCTTGTATTCCAGCCCGCTGGAGAGGACGCTCGAGACGGCCGCCCCGATCGCACGCGCCTCCGGCCTGCGGGTGCGCACGCGTCAGGGATTGATCGAGGTGAATCCGGGGGACTGGAAGGGCAAGTCGCTCCGCGTCCTGCGGCATCGCAAGCTTTGGTCGGTGATCCAGCACACGCCGTCGCTGGCGCGTTTTCCGGGCGGTGAATCCTTCCCCGAAGCCCAGGCGCGCATCGTGGCCGAGATTGACAGCCTGCGGGCAGACCATCCCGCGCCCGGCGCGACGATCGCGTGCGTCACGCACGCCGACGTCATCAAGCTGGCCATCGCCCACTATGTCGGCCTGCCCTTGGATCTGTTCCAGCGCCTGGTCGTCGATCCGGCGTCGATCAGCGTCCTGTGGATCGGCGATTCGACAGCCCGCCTCGTACGGCTCAACGACACGCGCGCGTCCGATGCATAGTGGTCAGTGGTGAGTGGTCAGTCGCCTACTCTGACCATTCACCACTGACCACTGACCACCGCTCTGTACTGCCGTCTGATATACTTCGAATCACTCACATGCCCGGCCAACAATTCGACTTGAATCCCGTCACCCGGATCACCACTGGCGCCGTCGGGCCGCCGGGCAAGCGCGTTTTCTATCTTCAAGCGCGCGGCGGCGACGAGATGGTCACCTTGATCGTCGAGAAGATACAAGTCCAATCGCTGGCCGTCGGGCTGGAGCAGTTCCTGGTGGAACTGGCCGGCCAGTTTCCCGGTCTGCCCGAGGCCTCGGCGAGCTACGATCAGGGCGAGATGGAGCTGGAGACGCCGATTGACCCTGCCTTCCGTGTCGGCCAGATCGGCCTGGGCTACGATCAACCGAGCGACCGCATCGTTGTCGTCGCCCGGGAACTTCAGCCCGAGGGCTCCGATCCGGAGGAGGCCTCCGTGGCGCGGCTGTGGTGCACCCGCGATCAACTGCGGGCGATGTGCCAGCACGGGCTCGAGGTCGCCAGCCGGGGCCGGCCGATTTGCGGCAACTGCGGTGAGCCGATCGACCCCGAGGGGCATTTCTGTCCGCGCAGCAACGGCCACAAAGACTAGCCGTCAGCTATCAGCTATCAGCGGTCAGCCGTCAGCTATGTTCCCAAGCTGATTCGATCCGCGATGGCCCGCTGGGTTAGCTCGTGAATCCGGGCGAACTCGAGACTATCCTGGAAACCCTGGCCAAGGGCGACTTACGCCTCGAGGGCCAACTGCTGTGGGGATCCAACTACACTTTCCTGGCGCACGTCACGGGCCCGGCGGGCGAGCTGCGGGCGGTGTACAAACCACAGCGCGGCGAACGTCCCCTGTGGGATTTCCCCGACGGCACCCTGGCCCGCCGTGAAGTCGCCGCCTACCGTGCCTCCGCCGCTCTCGGGTGGGACCTGGTGCCACCGACGGCCCTGCGCGAAGACGGGCCTGCCGGCCCCGGTTCCATTCAGGTCTTCCTCGACGTGGACCCCGAACGACACGTGTTCACCTTCACGCCGGAAGAGCGTTTGCGGCTCCGACCCGTGGCGGTCTTCGACGCTCTCATCAACAACGCCGACCGCAAGGGCGGCCACATCCTGATGGGCCCCGACGGGCATCTGTGGCTCATCGATCACGGTGTGTGCTTTCACACCGAGGATAAGCTCCGGACGGTGCTGTGGGATTTCGCCGGCGAGGGGATTCCCCAACCGCTACTTCGGGACCTGGAAAGATTTGCCGCAGGCTTGGCCCGCGGCGGTGGACTTCAGAAACAATTCGGCGGGCTGCTGTCCGAGGAGGAAATCGGGGCGCTGCGGCGGAGAGCGAAACGCCTCCTGGCAGAGCGCCGATTCCCGATCCCAGGACCCGGCCGCCCGTATCCCTGGCCGCTGGTGTAGTGGTCAGAGGTCAGTGGTGAGTGGTCAGTCGGGGAACTTTCTGACCACTGACCACCCACCACTGACCACTATAATGTAGGCCGCCGATTTGCCTCATGCGGGAGGTCGCCTTGTCGATCGACGAGCACGCGCCTTCGGGCACCGCCGGTTGGTGGCAGCGTTGGGGACCCGCCTCCTGGCGGCTGGACGCCAGCCTTGCGGCCCTGATCGTGATCGTCATGCTGGGCATCGTCACGCGCTTCGCCATGCTCGGCACCCGTGTGATGAGCCACGACGAAACCACGCATGTCTACTTTTCGTGGCTGCTGGAGCAAGGCCGCGG
The DNA here is from genome assembly GCA_035693825.1 of Anaerolineales bacterium. Lineage (GTDB taxonomy): Bacteria > Chloroflexota > Anaerolineae > Anaerolineales > E44-bin32 > MGOM01. The sequence goes on along the minus strand of DASSGB010000149.1, from coordinate 7,661 downwards.
CTACACGCACGATCCCCTCTCGCACGGTCCCGTTCAGTTCCATGTCATCGCCCTTTCCTACTTCCTGTTCGGAGATAACGACGCCACGGCCCGCGTGCCCGCGGCCATTGCGGGCGTGCTGGCGCTGATCCTCGCCTGGAAGTTTCACCGGTGGATCGGCCGGCCGGGCGCGGCGATCACCGCCGCGCTGATGTTCGCCTCCCCCTTCATGCTGTACTACGGCCGCTACGCGCGCAACGAGGCCTTTGTCGTGGTCGAGGCCCTGCTGATGTTCTATGCCGTGTTCCGCTACCTCGAGGCCCGGCAGGCGCGTCACCTTTTCCTCCTGGCGGCCGCGCTCACCTTGCACTCGGCCACCAAGGAAACGTTCTTCATCTACGGGGCGCAGCTCATCGTCCTTCTTGTGGTCCTTCTCGTCCTCGACTTGGTGCGGAAGCCGTGGGAGAACCGAAGCCATTTCTTTGTGTTCCTGTTCGGCCTGGCGGTCACCTTGCTCGGAGCGCTCCCGGCCGTGGCCGTCTACTTGAAGAATCGCAACGAGGCCGGCGATCAGGCGACGGTGCCTGTATCGCCGATCTTCATTCTTGGATCCATCCTGGCCATCCTGGGCTTCGTTCTCGTCCTGTCGGCTCTGATCCTGGCCTATGGCCGCCGCCTTCGGACCGAGTTTCCCGCCCTCGATCTTCTCGTCGTCAGCCTGACGGTTTTCCTTCCGCAAATCGGAGCCTTCCCGGCGCAGGCCTTGGGCTGGGACCCATTGGCCTACACCGATCCCTCTCAGTGGTCGCGAACGGCGCTGGTCGTTCTGATCCTGTCCGTGGTCACGATCGGACTCGGCCTGGCCTGGGATTGGCGGCGCTGGCTGGTGGTGGCAGGCATCTTCGCCGCCATCTACGTTCCTCTGTACACGACGCTGTTCACCAATCCGTTCGGATTCTTCACCGGCATGGTCGGGTCGCTCGGGTATTGGCTGGTGCAGCAAGGTGTGGAGCGCGGCAGCCAGCCCTGGTACTACTACGGATTCCTCCAGGTCCCGGTGTATGAATTCCTTCCGGCGATCGGCGCCCTGGCCGCGGTCGTCATGCTCCTGTTCCGGCGCTCGCGCCAGACGAGCGAGGCCCCGGCGGAGGAAAGTGGCTCACCGGTCCCCGGCCTGTACCCGATCTTCTTCCTCTACTGGGCCCTCACCTCCCTCGTCCTCTACACCTTCGCCGGCGAGCGCATGCCCTGGCTGACCGTCCACATCGCTCTGCCGCTCATCATGCTGGCCGGCTGGGCCTTCTCGCGGTTCCTGGCCGGCGTTTCATGGTCGCGTTTCCGCGAGCCCGCTCCGTGGATCCTGGCGGCGCTGTTCGTGTTCGGTCTGTTGTCGTTCTTCCGCGCCATGGGCTACGCGCTCGGCGATCCGCCTCCCTTCCAGGGCATGACCCTCGAGCAACTCAAACCGACCACGGGCTTGATCACTTCTGCGCTGTTCGCGCTGGCGGCGGCTGTCGGCGCGTACCAGCTGCGGCGAGGCTGGGCCAACACGGAGCTCGCCAAGCTGGCGGGGGTAGTGGCCTTGGGCGGCCTTTTCCTGCTCACCCTCCGCGCCGGCCTGCGGGCATCGTTCGTCAACTACGACGACGCCACGGAGTACCTGGTCTACGCTCATACCGCCACCGGACCCAAGCTGGCCCTGGCCCAGATCGAGGAGCTTTCGCGCCGGACGACCGACGGATTGAACATCGACCTCGGCTACGACAACCTCAGCACCTATCCCTTCTGGTGGTACCTCAGGGACTATCCCAACGCGCACTTCTTCAACGATACGCCTTCGCGCGAGATCCTCAACTACCCCGTCATCCTGGCCGGTCAGGGCAACTACGCCCAGGTGGACGCCATCCTGCGCAATCGCTATTACGCCTACGAATACAACCGCGTCTGGTGGCCGATGCAGGATTACTTCGGGCTGACCTGGCCGAGGATCCGGGACGCTCTGACCTCCCCGGCCATGCGCGCCGCCCTGTGGGATATCTGGCTCAACCGGGACTACACCGCCTACGGCCAGCTCATAGGCCGCGATTTCTCCCTGCGCAATTGGGATCCGGCGGAGAAACTGCGCTTGTATGTTCGTAAGGACGTGGCCTCGCTGGTGTGGAACTACGGCGTGGCGCCGGCCGTCCTCGAACCGGTCGAGATCGAGGATCCGTACGAGGGCAAGATATCGGTCATCGAAGCCGATCAGATTCTCGGGCAGAGCGGCGATCAGCCGGGACAGTTCAAGACCCCGCGCGACCTGGCCGTCGCACCGGACGGAACGTTGTACATTGCCGACACCGGCAACCATCGCATCCAGCACTTGAGCCCCGGAGGCGAGGTGTTGCACACCTGGGGCACGTTCGCCGCCCTCGACCAGGGCGAGGCGCCGGGTGGGACCTTCAACGAGCCCTGGGGCGTTGCCGTGGCTCCCGACGGGACCGTCTACGTCGCCGATACATGGAACAACCGCGTTCAGCGCTTCAGCGCCGACGGGACGTTCCTGGGCATGTTCGGGTTCTTCGGCCAGGCGGAAGAACCCGAGGCGTTCTGGGGACCGCGGGCGGTGGCGGTCGATCCCGATGGGCGGTTGTTCGTCGCCGACACCGGCAACAAGCGCGTGGTGATCTTCGACGCCGACGGCCAGCCGCTGGGCGAAGTGGGTGCAGGCGGCGCGCTGATCGGCCTGCTGAATGAACCCGTGGGTCTGGCGGTCAACGCCTCCGGCCGCCTGTACGTCGCCGATACATGGAACCAACGCATTCAGGCGTTTGAGGAAACCGAGCCCTACGTCTTCGAGTCCGTCCTCGAAATCCCTCTCGACGGCTGGCTCGGACAATCCCTCGACAACAAGCCCTACCTGGATGTCAGCCCGGCGGGTCGGGTGTGCACCACCGATCCCGAAGGCTTCCGCGTGTTGTGCTTCCTGGAGACGGGTGAGTTCGCCGGCGGCTGGGGCGAACCCGGGCCGGGCATCTCACAATTCGGGCTGCCGGTCGGATTCGCTTTCGATGCAGGCTGCGAGGCATGGGTCACCGACAGCCGGAATGAGCGATTGATGCACTTCGCGCTGCCGTCGTGTCTGTAAGTGACAGGTGATCCGATATCGGTGATCGGTGTGGCACCTCGTACCGGGGCACAAAGGCACCGGAACTGATAGCTGATGGCTGATGGCTGATGGCTGACGGCTGACGGCTGGCCGTCACCGCACGGCCCCCTGCAAACGTGTGAGAGGACCCATGGCACCTTCCATTCCCCTCGCCCTCATCGGCTTCGGCAACGTCGGGCGCGCGTTCGCTCGCCTGCTCGAGGACAAACGCGACGAGCTGCGGCAATCGTTCGACCTCGAGTGGCGGGTGACGGCCATCGCCACGCGGCGTCACGGCGGAGCGATCGACCCCAAAGGCATTGACCTGATCGAAGCTTTGCGATTGGTGGAGAACGACGAGGCGTTGGCGCCCCTCGCCGCCAGGCCGGCGCCCGACGAAATGACGGAGTTCTTGCGGCAATCCGGCGCCGCGGTTCTCTTCGAAACCACGCCCGTCAATTACGAAACCGGCCAGCCGGCCGTCGATCACCTTCGGGCCGCCCTCGAGTTGGGGATGCACGCCGTCACCGCCAACAAGGGCCCCGTGGTGCACGCGTATCGCCAGCTGACCGATCTGGCGCGCTCGAAGGGCAAACACTTCTATTTCGAGGCCGCGGTCATGGACGGCGCGCCCATCTTTTCTCTGTGGCGGTCGGCGCTCCCCGGCGCGAGCGTGCGCGGATTCCGCGGGGTTCTCAATTCGACGACGAACCTGATCCTGACGTTGATGGAAGCCGGGCATGAATTCGATGAAGCCGTCGCCCAGGCTCAGACCATCGGCGTGGCCGAGACCGATCCCAGCGGGGACATTCTGGGCTGGGACGCCGCCGTCAAAGTCGCCGCCCTGGTCACGGTCCTGATGGGCACGCCCCTGACGCCGGATCGAGTGAAGCGTCAGGGCATCGAGAACATCCATTCGCGCGAGATCGCCGCCGCCCGGCGGGCCGGGCAGCGCTGGAAATTGATCTGCCGTGCCGAACGACGGGGTAACGAAATTGAGGCCTCCGTCGGCCCGGAAATGCTCCCTCCGGAGGATCCGCTCTTCACCGTCGCGGGAACGTCGTCATCGATCACTTTCGACAGCGACGTCCTGGGCAAGCTGACCATTACCGAAGAAGATCCCGGCCCGGTGACGACGGCCTTTGGCCTGCTGGCCGATTTCATCAACGCCGTGCGGACGCCGGTGGTCTGAGGACTGCAACCCAGTAGTGTTCTGAGATGCTGATCGCAGGCTGCCACCGACCTCCGGGGCGGCCCATGGAGCAAGGGTCCCAAAAATGTCGGAGCGCATAGGGCCGCTAATCCGACCCTTGTCATCCGCAGGACGGCCTTAGAGACTGGCGCGCACGAGCCCTGGCTGCCCTTCACCTCGCCCAGGAAGAAGGAATGGCTATGACGACCACGGCTGCAAACTCACTTCAGCTCGCCCATGAACTCAGCGAAGACGTCGATGAGCCTGATGTGAAATGGGTGAAGAGTCGACTGCAATCGACCGGTGTTCCGAAGTGAGGCATCAGGGCCGGATCAGGTGGCCGAGCGGTGCCACCCTGGTAGGCCAGCCGCGCGACAGCTATCCCAGGTCGGCCAACGCTTGCCGCGCGTTTGCCGCGTTCGGAACGGCTCCCATTTCCTCGAAGAGAGCCAGCGCCCGTTCAAAGTGAACCTTCGCCGCGGAAGGGTCCGGCCGAGCGAGGGTCGTCTCCGCGAGTTCAGCGTAGGTCCGGCCCAGCTGCCATCGCGTACCCATGCGCTGAAAGGTGGATATCGCGCGTTGCAGCCGTGCCTCCGATGGATCCAGCTCCCCCTCCAGGCGGTGCAGAACGCCCCAGGCGCGATGGGCAAACGCCTCGTACAGTCGATGGCCGCATCGCCGCGACTCTCCTTCGACCAAGGCCGCATAGCGCGCTAGCCCGTCGCGATCGCGTTGGTGGACAGCCACCTCAGCCAGCTGCGCGTGAAAGTTATGGTTCCCAAACCACGCGACAGGTACGGTGTCGGGCGATTCGAGGCGCTCCCGTGCCAGGGCGAACTCGCCCTCCGCCGCCAGCGGCAGGCTCAGTCAGTAGTGGTGGCCCTGATCCCAGAGTTCGGGAGGCCCATGCAGTTCGACCATGATGTCGTAGGCGTCCTGACGTAGGTCCGCAGCGTGTTGCTTCTCCCCGCGCCAGGCACGCGCGCTTCCGCAAAAGGCGAGCCCAAAACACACCGCGCCTGTTCGTGCGGCCGGGAACCGCCGCCGGAGGTCTTCCAGAGGCGCCTCCAGTTCCAAGAGAGGCTCCCACCGGTCGAGAAGAAGCAGGCAGAACGCCTTTCGGGTCAGACCATAGCGGTATGCGGCGATATCGTGAATCCTCGTGCTGAGTCCGACCGCCGAGTCTAGATGGACAAGGGCTTCCTCGAACTCGCCCACATTCAGATGGGCAACACCCGCATCGAGCAATCCGTTGAGAAGAGCTCGGGGGTTCCGATCTCCTTCCATCCTTGCCAGGGCCAGCTGGTGCGTGGCCGTCTCGACCGCGGCCCGGAACTCGCTGTTTGCGGCTTGTGCCTGCGCGAGAGTGTGTAGGGCGACGGGGAGTACGTCCGTTGCGCCGGATGACTCAGCGAGCTCCACCGCCGTCCACGCGTAATCCGCCCCGGCCTGCCAGTCGGGGGGGAGGCGGGTAAAGAGAGCGTCCCGGGCCAGAGCGATCAGAACCCGAATCTTTTCGGCGAGAAGAGCCGCCGCAGCGGACTCCCGTCCATGCCAGGACATCAGGGCGGCACGGGCAGGACGGGCCACGCCAGCTGCGTCGCCCTTCCGCGCTCGGATGGAGGCTGCCGACCAATCGGCTGCCATCTCGAGCATTTTCCGGTTCAGGCGTACGCGGACCGACTCGTCCTCCTCGGTGGAGGACGAACACAGTTCGAGCGCGGCCCGATAGCTCTCCAGAGCTGCCGCCCAGTCATACCGGAGCCAATGGATGTCGGCACGTTCTTCAAGGAGCCCCAGCCGCAACCCCGCAGGATGCTCAGAACTCAACAGCGCCGCGGCCGTGTCGAGGTGCCGTATGGCTTCATCGTATGCGTACAGACTCTCGGCCTTCTTCGCCGCCCGATGCGCGTATGCGATCGCCTTGGTGCGGTCGGCCGCCCGCACATAGTGGTACGCCAGGGCCTCGACATCGTCGGGGCGCAGCCGCTCGACAGTTTCCGCGGCGCGACGATGCCACCGGCGCTGACGCAAGGTTCCCAGGCTTTCGACCAGGGCAAGGGGGATGAGGGCGTGGGTGAACGCGAAGCGCAGCCCGTCCCCACCCATAGCCGGCTCGCGCACCTCGCTCACCAGTTGAGCTCGCCCGGCGAGTTCGAGTACTTCGGTCAGCGCACCTTCGTCCATGCCAGAGACGGCCGACAGCGTATCGCTGTCGAATTCTCGACCCAAGAGGGCCGCCCAGCGCAGAGTCTCCTGCACGGGCTTCGGCAGCCGTTCCACTCTGGCCAGGACCATCGAGCGCACGCTGTGAGGAATGTTCATTCGCCCCATGGAGGTCTGTTGCTGGTCGGGCTCGGCCGTGATCGCCTTGCAGATCTCCTCGGTGAAGAAAGGATTGCCTTCCGCCTGGAAATGGATGCTCGCCACCAGGTCGGGACTCACTTTGGGGCCGAGCCATCCGGCCACGAGCTCGGCCGTCTGCTCCGAGCTCAAGCGGTTCAATGGAAGCGTTTCCGCCAGACGTTCGCTCGCGAAGTCCGAGAGGACGGCTTCCGGCATCTGAGCCAATGCAGTTTCGGCATCGCGATGGGTCAGAACCATCAGCAGCCGAAGCCCCGCGCCCGGAACTCCCGGCCGAGCTCGCCTGGCGAGATGGCGCACCACACCCAGCGTTCCGCTGTCGGCCCAGTGAACGTCCTCGACCACCCACAGGGTGGGCGTCTCTCGACTGACAGCGGCACAGATCAGCGCCACAGCCTCGTACAGGCGGAACAACTCCGACTCGGGTTCCAGGGCGGCGTTGGGAGGGAGATCTCCGAGGATGGATCGCAGCGAGGGCGCTAGTTTCACGGCATCGGCCAAGATGAGACTTGAGAGATGAAGTCGCCGGGCCGTCGCACGCCCGTCTCCGGCAAAGACTTGTCCAAGGATCTGTGCCAGCGGCGCGTAGGGTGCGCTGCCCTCCGCATGGCATTCCCCCAGCAGCACTCGACCCCCGTTGGCTGAGACCCAGGTCATCACCTCCTGGGTCAGGCGGCTCTTGCCGATTCCCGGTTCGCCGCTGATCACCAGCACCTTCCCTTCACCGTCCCGCGCGTGCTGCCAAAGCGTCTTGGCCCTGGCCAGTTCCCTGTCTCTACCCACCAGCGGGCTTCGGCCGCTTCGCAGCCAATCGACGATTGGCATCGTGGTTCGAGATTCGACGGCCCCTTCGGCCTCGATGGCTTGCCGGGCCGTCACTCGGGCCCCTTCGGTCGTCGCCCGTCCACCGGAGGGAGCCGCCGTGGCCACGGCCGGGCGATCGCCTCGGACCAGCTGAGCAAACAGAGATCGGGTCTGCTCCGAAGGCTCGACACCCAG
>DASSGB010000148.1:0-11205 GCA_035693825.1 Anaerolineales bacterium | reverse complement strand
CATCTGACAGCCTTCGGTCCAGACGTGGTACTTCACGGCCGCAGATTATAACCTCCGGGGTCGCATTTCCCCTTTGACCAAATGAGCTGGCGCCTCGCCCTTCGACAAGCTCAGGACAGGCTTCGGGCCTCCCAAGGGTCGGCCGTTCGTCCCGCTGGCTGGCGACCGCAGGGCGTCAGCCAGACGGGGCCCTCGCTCCCCGCTCTGTGGTGGACGCGTCATGGCGCGGCCAAGGCGATCGTGAGCAGAGGTGCTCTGCGCACTTTCGGCAGGGGCGACTCGCCAGCAGCCGCTGCCGCGAGACCGGGATGGGTGAGTTATGATCGATCCGTCATGGATTCCCGGGCCAAACTCCGGAGGCAGGGGAGCTGGCTCGCCCTCCTCGTGCTTACCGTGAGCGCCTGCGGCGCGACCGCGCCCACGGCGACACCGTCGAGCGCGCCGTTGGATGCGCCGACGGCGGCGCCGCCGTCCGAAACTCCGACACCTTTGCTGCCCGAGGCGGTGACATCAACTCCCGAGTGTCTCCCGGTCAACGTTGCGGTGGAAGATACAGACTACCCCGCCGTGGCGGCGCGGGGCGACGTGCCGGTCTTGCTGCTCTTGCCCGCATGCGATGCTGGCCCGGACGGATTTCCGGTCGTGTTCTTGCTCCACGGCAAGCCCATGACCGAACAACAGTGGCTCGACCTGGGGGTGCCGGAACTCCTGAGCGAGGGTTGGCAGAGTCGACGCTGGCCCCCGATGATCGTCGTCGCCGCGCGACAGCCGGAGCCGGTGTTCAGCAACACCGATGGCGGCCCCGGATCCTACGAGCAGGAGTTCTTCGAGGGACTTGTGCCTTTCGTCGAGTCCATTTTGCCGGTGGGGAAGAGCCGTCTGGAGCGCGCCATTCTGGGTATTTCGCGCGGCGGCGTGTGGGCGCTGGAGCTGGGGATGACTCATCCGGCCGACATCGGGGCAGTGGCCGCGCTCAGTCCTTCGCTGGCCGTGAACTACGCGCGACCGGCTTACAACCCCCTGTCTCTGGCCGAGGACTTCGCGGAATTCCCGCGCATCTATCTCGGCGCGGGCGACGAGGATTGGGCCAGGCAACACACCGAAAAGCTGTCCGGCTTGCTGGAAACTCTGAAGGGGGAGGTCCGACTGGAGATCGTGCCTGGGGGCCACGAGGATGGCACCTGGGCCGCCCTGCTGCCTTCCGCACTTGACTTTATTGCGTCGGAGTGGAAGGAATAGCCTGGAATAGAGCCGGAAGGGGGGGCCTGGAAATCAGGTAGAATCGCGGCATGAGCGAGAACGAACCGAGAGCATCGGCCGTGATCGATGCCTATCGGCGGCGCCGTGAGCGCACGGTGCCCCTGCTCCTCGGGGGATTGGCCGTCGTCCTCCTGGTCGTCGGGTTGTTCCTGGTGATCCTGTGGCTCACGGGCGGGCCGACATTCTCCATCGCCGCCCTCTTCGCCACCGACACGCCGACGCCCACACTGACCCACACGCCATCCATCACGCCGACCCCGAGTGACACGCCGACGCCCGAGCCCAGCCTGACTCCGACGCCGCAAGGGCCGACGACCTACGTTGTCGAAGTCGGTGACACCCTCAGTTCGATTGCGGAGCGGTTTGGCGTGGAAGTGCTGGCCATCATGGCCGCCAACAATCTTCCCGATCCGAACGCCATCTTCGTCGGCCAGGAGTTGATCATCCCGGCGCCCGGCGAAGGTCTGCCGACGGAAACACCCATCCCGACCAATCTGGCCCCGGGGACGCGCATTCAGTACGTGGTCAAACCCGGAGACAATCTGCAGATCATCGCCTCGAAGTTCAACAGCACGGCCGAGGCGATCGCCCAGCTGAACAACATGACTATCACCGATGTGCTGTTCGTGGGGCGGACGCTGATCGTGCCGGTCAACATCGCCACCCCCACGATCACCTTCACGCCCAACCTGACGCCTGCGACGGCGACTCCATCTCCGACGGTCACACCACTGCCCTGACGAGCGGACTGAGGAACTCGACGGGGCGGGAGCCGAAGGGCTCCCGCCTCGTCTTGTTTCTCCAAGAAGGATCTCCTCCGCCTGCCGATCCCCTCAGCCTTCGAGATCGCGCAACGCGGCTTCGAACTCCTGCCGGACGGCAGAGTCGTCTTCTGCGCTCAAAGCCTCCTCGAGCGCGGCCCGCGAGCGAGCGTCTCCGATGCGAGCCAAAGCCCAGGCCGCATGGGATCGGACCATGGGCTCAGGATCCTGGGCGACGAGCCGCTCGAGCGCCGGCCGCAGATGGGCAGCCTGTGCGTTTCCCGCGACGATAGCAGCGTTCCGCATCAGGCCGGACCGGCGCGCCCGTCGCAACGCAGTTCGCTCCCATCGGGGTCGGACTTCGCCGGGATCGCTCTCGAGGATCTCCTGTGCGTTGAGTACGGGCTCCCGGCCGGGAGCGCCGGCATCTGGAGGCGGCGCGAAGCGAATGTTCCAGGGGCAGACCTCCTGGCAGATATCGCACCCGAAGAGCCAGTCGCCGACGGCCGGGCGAAGTTCGATCGGGACGGACCCTTTGAGTTCGATCGTGAGATACGAAATGCAGCGCCGAGCGTCGAGCGTCCGATCGGGGAGAATGCATTGGGTGGGGCAGGCTTCGAGGCAGCGGGTGCACGTGCCGCATTGATCGGCCGTGAAGGGTGCGTCCGGATCGAGCTCGATCCCGAGCAGAGCCTCGGCCAGCAGAAGGTACGACCCCTGGCGCGGATGGATGAGACACGTGTTCTTGCCGATCCACCCAAGCCCTGCCCGCTGGGCGAATTCGCGCTCGAGGATCGGGCCGGTGTCGGTGTAGAGGCGATGGGCGAAGGCATGCCCGACTCGAGCCTCGGCCGCGGCCATCAGGCTTTGCAGCTTCTCGATCAGGACGTCATGGTAATCGGGCCCGCGCGCGTAGCCCGCCACCCGACCCGGGCGCCCTGTGGCTGCTGGAGGATCATACGGCGCAGCCACGACCAGAATCGAGCGGCATTCCGGAAGGATCTGGAGCAGATCCCGCCGCCGAAGAACGGCCCGTTCGCGCGCCAGGTACTCCATGTCTCCGTGCCGGCCCTCCGCCAGCCATTGTTGATAGACATCCACATGCGGAGGCGGCTCGGGCGTGGTCACGCCGACAAAGGCGAAGCCCAGGCGGAGGGCCTCGTCTTTCATGAATCGAGTCAGGGCATGGCGATCGAGTTCGGGCATTGGAGGTCAATGCCAATGTTACCCGCGCGGGGTGAGGACGAGGAGGGACGCGCAGACCCTCACCCCAACCCCTCTCCCGCTCAGCGGGAGAGGGGCAGGGGGTGAGGGTAGCTAGCGAGTCAAATACGCGTGGATCGAGGCCGCCGCCCGGCGTCCGGCGCGCATGGCCGTCACGACGAGATCCGGGCCGGTCACCGCATCGCCGCCGGCGAAAACCTCCTTGCGGGAGGTGGTACCGGTCTCAGCATCGGCGACGATCAGACCGTACTTACGTGTTTCCAGGCCCGGCGTGGTTTCGCCCAGCAAAGGATCGGGCCAATAGCCGAGGGCCAGGACGACCGTCTCCGCCGGGACGGTGAAATTCGAGCCCTCGATCGGGACGGGCCGGCGACGACCGCTGGCGTCGGGCTCTCCCAGCTCGCACTGCAGACATTCGACGGCGCTGACTCTTCCTTCGCCGCCGGGGATGAACCGCACCGGCTGAGTCAGGAACCGATACTTGGCGCCTTCCTGCCGCGCCAGCTCGCGGTCCTTCTTTCCGCCGGGCATCTCGGCCTCGGTGCGGCGGTAGAGACAGGTGACCTCTTCGGCCCCGAGGCGAAGGGCGGTACGCAGACAATCGGAGGCGGTGTCGCCCCCGCCCACCACCGCCACGCGGCGGCCGATGTCCGGCCGCCCGGGCATACCTGGTGGCAGGCGCGACGCGTCCACATTGCCGCGCACCAGGAACTCCGTCGCCTGATAGACCCCGGGCAGATCGGATCCGGGCACGTCCATCGGGGAATCGATCCCGCTGCCGACGCCCAGGAAGACCGCATCGAATCCGTCCGCCAACAGGCCGTCGACGGTGCGATCTTTTCCGATGCGAGTGCTGGTTTCGAACCGCGCCCCGGCGCGGTGGAAGTCGTCCAAGCGGGCGTCCACGACGCGCTTGGGCAGTTTGAAGTTCGGAATCCCGTACGTCAGGAGGCCGCCGGGATAAGGAAGCGCATCGAAGAAAGTGACCTCGTAGCCCCACGGGATCAATTGCTCGGCGCACGCCAGGCCTGCCGGGCCCGTGCCGACCACCGCCACGCGCTTGCGGGTTGCAGGACCTTTCGGAATCTCGACCTGTGCATGGGCGCGCTCATAAGCCGTCACGAAGGCTTCCAGCGCGCCGGTGAGCACAGGCTCGCCGCGTTTGTTGCGGACACACGATCCCTGGCAAAGCGATTCGTGCGGGCACACGAGGCCGCAGATCTCCGGAAGGGAACTGGTCTGCCGGTAGACCCGCGCCGCGCCCACGAAGTCGCCTGCCTCCACCAGCCACAAGGCCTTCGAGATGTCATTGTTGACCGGGCAGGCTACCTGACACGGCGCTTCCGGGCAATGGATGCAGCGTTCCGCCGCCCGTCGGGCCTCTTCTTCGGTCAGGTACGGATACGCGGGCTCGAAATCCGACAGGCGCTCAGCCACCGGCCGTGCCACCAGATCGACGAAGGGCAGCTTCATGCGCGCTTTGCGGTCAAGGTTCGACGTATCGATCGTCGTGTCGGTCATCCGGCCTCCGTGATCGTCTAGATGATAAGAAGCGGCCACTTTTGAGCGCAGTCCCGCAAATCACTCGCTCGTGTGACGACTGTCACAATTCGGTGAGGAAGTGTCGAGTTTCCCGCTGGCGTGTGGGGGAGGATTAGAATCCCCGCGGACTGAAACTTCCCACCGAGCCTGCACGTGTACCCAGAAGAACCCGAACTGCTCCGCCTGGCCCAGGCCGGCGTGCCGGAAGCATTCGACCGTCTGGTCGAACGCCTGACGCCCGGCCTGTATCGGATGATCCGGCGGATGATGCCGGACAGGGCGGAGGCGGAGGCGGTCGTCCAGGAAACTTGGCTCAGGGCCTGGAAAGCAAGGCGCGGACTTGAGCCCTCGCGCCCGGCCTTCCCATGGCTGGCGCGCATAGCCGCCAATGCAGCCCGGGATTATTGGCGAAAACGACGGCCCATCGACTTCGCCGATGTTGAGTCCCAGGCGGACGATCTCGCGGATGTGGCGGCGGGGCCGGAGCTTCGACTGGAGATGGACGAGGCCCGACGCCGTATGGCGGCCCTGGTTGAGAACTTGCGGCCGGAGTGGAGAATGATCCTTGCGCTGCGCTACGACGGAAACCTTTCGTACAAGGAAATCGCCGACGCGCTGAGTGTCCCGCTGAACACGGTGCGCACGCATTTGCGACGGGCGCTGCTGGCGCTGCGCAGCGCCCTGGAGGCCGACGATGCCTGAGGTGTGGGACAGCCTTCTGCGGGATCTTCCCACGGAGGACGTGCCCGTGGATTTGACGGCGCGGGTCCGGGCTCATCTCGCCTCGGCCCGTCGGCGCGAAGCCCGGATGCGAATTGCCGTCTGGACCGGAATGCTGGCTCTCGGAGTTGTCAGCGGGGCCGTCTTGTGGCCGGCCCTGGTCAGCTTATTGGAGTCGCTGGTGCGGGGATTTCCGCAGACGGCCGCCCCTGCTGTCGCCGGTCTTTGGCAGGCTCCCGGGACGACCCTGTGGGAGCTGGCCCAGAGCATTCTGGGATGGGGAGGCCAGGTCTCCCTTGGCCTGGGAGCCTCCGGCATGATCGCGCTTATGTTCCTGGCGGTCCTGGCCATACTGGGTTTGACCTGGACGCTGGGCGGTCGAACGGAGGAAGCTTCGGCATGAAGACGTGGCGTTGGATCCTGTTCGCCGCTTTCGCCGCGGCGGCGATCATCGTGGTCGGCTCGAGTCTCCTCGAGGCCCAGGGCCGCCTGGAGACGCCGTGGCTCGGTTCCCTGTCGGCGCGGCTGGCCGATCGACGCTGGGGGCCTCCGGGTGGCTACCTCTTCGTGGAAGCCAATCCCTTCGTCGACTCGCTGGCGGGGCTGCTGTCGCAATACCTGGTGGGCGTGCTGATCCTCTTCACTGTCCCTCGCCACGTGCGCCGGCTGTCGGAGGCGCTCAAGGGCGGCACGCGGCCGTTGTTGCGTTTCCTGGTGACCGGGATCCTTCTGGCCGCGGCCCTGGTGGCGCTCGTCCTGCTGACTGCGTTCTACGTCCACCTGTTTCCACTTCCGATCGTTCTGGTTTTCACCTACCTGTTGGCGGCGCTGGGGGGTGTGGTCGCAATCGAATACGAAGTCGGACGCGATCTGCTTCGCCGCGGCGGATGGCCGCAGGCCTCGCCGCTGCTGGCGCTGGCCGTGGGATGCGTGCTGGTGTTCGCCGCCACGCGCATTCCGTACCTGGGTCCTTATCTTCTGGCCCTGGCCTGGATGACAGGCGCGGGCCTGGTGTTGGCGACGCGTCTGGGAAGCGGCGGGCCGTGGTCGTTGGCGGCCTTGCGGGAGGATCGTCAGGCATGAAACGTTGGATGATCATTGCGGGAGCCGTTGTGGTGCTTTTGGCCGTCGTCATCGGCGTACGGTCCGCGGGCGCGGCGCGCCGGTCGGCGTTGGAGGGCCTGCAAACAACCGAGCTCACCAGCGGATCGCTCACCGCGACCGTCGGTGCGACCGGCACGGTTCGCGCCAATCAACACGCGATCCTGGGATTCGACACCAGCGGCACGGTGGGCGAGGTCTTCGCCGCCACGGGGGATACGGTTTCCACCGGCGAACGCCTGGCCGAGCTTCGACAGTCCTCTTTGTCGGCCCAGATCATTCTGGCTCAGGCCGACCTGGTGGCGGCCGAACGTGCGCTCGAGGATGTGCTGCACTCGCGGGAGGCGGCAGCCCTGGCGCAGGCCGCGGTGGCCGATGCCCAGGATGCCCTCGAGGACGCGGAATACTATTACCGGGTGCGGCAAGAAGGCAATCGCGCGACTGCGGACACCATCGAAGGAGCGAAGTACAGACTGAGGCTGGCGCAAGACAAGCTCGAGGAGGCTCAAGAAGCCTACGACAGGGCGAGTGGTGACGCCGCCAAGGCTGTGACCTATGATCGCTATGCGAGCGCCAGGACCGCGTACAACTCCGCCCTGGCCACGTACAACTGGTACACCGGCCACCCGACGGACATCGAGCAGGCGCAACTCGAGGCGGATGTGGCCCTGGCGCAAGCGCAGCTGGACGACGCCCTGCGCGAGTACGAGCGCTTGAAGGACGGCCCGAACCCGGATGATGTGGCCGCCGCCGAGGCCCGCGTGGCCGCGGCCCAGGCCACCCTCGAGCTGGCGTGGATCAGCGCGCCCTTTTCCGGGATGATTTCTCGAGTGGACGTGAAACCCGGCGATCAGGTAGCGCCCGGCGGCACGGCCTTCGAGCTGGTCGACATGAGCCAGCTCCTGGTCGACGTCGACGTCTCCGAGATCGACATCAATCGCATCCAGGCGGGCCAGCCGGCGACACTCTCCTTCGATGCCATTCTCGATCGAACCTATACGGGACACGTGACCGAAGTCGGCCTGGCTGGCGCTTCGGTCCAGGGCGTGGTCAGCTTCCGCGTGACCGTCGAGCTGGATGACGCGGACGAGCAGGTGCGTCCGGGACTGACCGCGGCCGTGAA
The DNA here is from genome assembly GCA_035693825.1 of Anaerolineales bacterium. Classification (GTDB taxonomy): domain Bacteria; phylum Chloroflexota; class Anaerolineae; order Anaerolineales; family E44-bin32; genus MGOM01. Next base: position 3,474 of record DASSGB010000148.1, on the reverse strand, counting down.
CATCGTCGTCGAGCAGATCGAGAACACCCTCCTGGTTCCGAATCGGGCGGTCCGAGTGCGGGACGGCGAGAGAGTCGTCTATGTTCTGAGGGACGACATCCCCGTGCCGATTCCCGTTCGGCTGGGCGTGTCGTCCGAAACCGACAGCCAGGTGCTGGAAGGCGAACTGGCGGAGGGCGATCTGATCGTCCTCAATCCTCCGACGGAACTGGCCGACTTCGGACCGCCGCGTCCGGGGATGTTCATCCGGCGATGAGCGACAACGGTTGGGTCATCGCCGCCGACGATCTGACCAAGGTCTACCGCCTGGGAGAGATCGACGTCCCGGCGTTGCGCGGCGTCTCCGTCCGCATTCGGAGGGGCGAGGTGATGGCCATCATGGGCCCCTCGGGTTCGGGCAAGAGCACGCTGATGAACATCCTGGGTTGCCTCGATCGGCCGACCAGCGGAGCGTATGCGCTCGATGGCGAGCAGGTGGCCGATCTGCGGGACGATCAGTTGGCGGTCATCCGCAACCGCAAGGTAGGTTTTGTCTTTCAGAGCTTCAACCTGCTGGGGCGCCAGACGGCCCTGGCGAACGTCGAACTGCCGATGCGCTACGCCGGCATGGTGAAGGACCGGCGGGAGATCGCCCGGGCGGCGCTGGAGGCGGTGGGTCTGGGCGATCGGGTGATGCATCGGCCCAGCGAACTGTCCGGCGGGCAGCAACAGCGGGTCGCCATCGCCCGGGCGCTGGTCAACAACCCGTCCATCATCCTGGCCGATGAGCCGACGGGCAATCTCGACTCGAAGTCGGGGGAGGAGATCATCCGGATTCTGCTCGATCTCAACGCTTCCAAGGGCACCACGCTCATCTTTGTCACCCACGATCCCGCCATCGCCGGCCGAACGCAGCGAGTCATCCGCCTGCGGGACGGCCTGATCGAAAACGGCGACGGTGCCGGAGGGGGCGTGCCTGCATGAACCTCGTGCAGAGCGCGATCGAGGCGCTGGAGAGCCTGGCGAGCAACAAGTTGCGCTCGGGATTGACCGTCCTGGGAATCGTCATCGGAGTCGGGGCGGTGATCGCCATGCTGGCCATCGGGCGGGGCGCCCAGGACACGATCACCGGATCGATCAGCTCCATCGGCACCAACCTGTTGTTTGTGGTGCAGGGCGGATCGGAAGATGTCCGCAACCCCGAACCGCTGACTCTGGCGGACGCCGAGGCCATCGGCGATCCTTTCCAGGTGCCGTCCGTCATCGGCGTCGCCCCGATACTGCAGGGCGGCGTAGAGGTGACCTTCGGAGGCGAGGCGACCGTCACTCAGGGCTCGGGCGTAACCCCGGCCTATGAGACCGTCCGCAACGTAACGCTCGCGGAGGGAGAATTCATTCGGGAAGAGCACATGCTCGGCCGCTCGGCGGTCGCCGTCATCGGTCCGGACACGGCCGAAACGCTGTTCGGACGGTCGGAAGGCATTCTGGGCGAGACGATCCGAATCGAGGGGCAGCCCTTCCGCGTGATTGGAGTCACCCAGGCCAAAGGCGGGTCCGGGTTCACCAATGAAGACGATCGGGTGCTCGTGCCTCTGACGACGGCGCAGACGAGGCTGCTGCGCCGCGGACGAGACGAAGTCGACATGATCATGGCTCAGGCCGTCTCGGCCGAAGCCGTGGGCAGCGCGCAGCAAGAGATCAGCGTTCTGCTGCAGGCGCGTCACAACACGCCCATCGGGGCCGAGGACTTCACCGTCTTCACCCAGCAGAACTTCATCGCCACGGCGCAATCGATCACCGGCGTGCTGACGATCTTTCTGGGAGGCATCGCCGCCATCTCGCTCCTGGTGGGCGGGATCGGGATCATGAACATCATGCTTGTGTCGGTGACGGAACGCACCCGCGAGATCGGGCTGCGCAAAGCCATCGGCGCGCGCAAACGCGACATCCTGATCCAGTTTCTGACCGAGTCGTCGCTGCTGAGTCTGATGGGCGGGCTGATCGGGATCGCTCTGGGATGGGGGCTGTCCAGCCTCGTCGGGGCCATCGCCCGAGCCTCAGACGCTGAGCTCAACCCCGCGGTCAGCCTGGACGCCGTCTTGCTGGCGACGCTTTTCTCGGCCGCGGTGGGGTTGTTCTTCGGCCTGTATCCCGCCAAACGCGCCGCGGATCTCGAACCCGTCGAAGCTCTTCGATATGAGTAGTGGTCCGTGGGGAGGGGTGAGTGGTCAGTACAAGCCTGTCACTGACCACGGTCCACTCACCACCGACCACTCACCACTGACCACTGATGGAGAGGCGTCGATGAATTTCGGAGTCGTATATCCCCAGACAGACCATCCAACCGATCCTACGTCCGTTCGAGACTACGCTCAGGCGGTCGAAGGGATGGGCTTCACTCATGTTGTGGCCTATGAACACGTGCTGGGCGCCAATCCGGAGCGCCCCGGCGGTTGGAAGGGGCCCTACGACTACAAAGCCTCCTTCCTGGAGCCGTTCCTCCTATACACGTACATGGCGGCCCACACCTCGCGCCTCGGTTTCTTCACCGGCATTCTGGTGCTGCCGCAGCGCCAGACGGCGCTGGTGGCCAAGCACGCGGCGACGCTGGACGTGCTCAGCGGCGGGCGCCTTCGGCTGGGTGTGGGCAATGGCTGGAACTCCGTCGAATACGTGGCGCTCGGCGAGAACTTCCACACCCGAGGCCGAAGGATCGAGGAGCAGGTCGAAGTCCTGCGCCTTTTGTGGACGCGGCCCCTGGTGACTTATCACGGCCGCTGGCACCACATCGAGGATGCGGGCCTGAATCCGCTTCCGCTCCAGCAACCGATCCCGCTGTGGTTCGGCGGGCACGACGATCGCGTCCTGCGACGCGCCGCTCGCCTGGGTGACGGATGGGCGCCGAGCTACCGAACCCTGGCGGATGCCCGCCCTGCGCTGGACACGTGGGAGGCCTATCTCGAGGAGGCAGGTCGGAAGCGGGACGACATCGGCCTGGAAGTGCGCCTGCCGTATGGAGAGGGCAAACCGCAGGTGTGGGCGGCGCGGGTGGAAGAGTGGCGGGGCGCCGGTGCCACGCATCTGGGATTCAACACGTTGGGGGCCGGTTTCACGACGACCAAAGAGCACCTCGATGCCCTGCGGCGATTCGCCGAGGTGGTGCAAATCTCGTAGGGTTTCGCTCGTCTGTCAGGGGGACCTCCATGCAACCTCAGCGCCGGTCCATCCGGCTCCGCGGGTACGACTACACCCAGCCGGGAGCGTATTTCGTGACGGTGTGCTGCGATCAAAGGCAGTGCGTGTTGGGCGAGATTCTTGCCGACGGCGCGCTTTGCCCATCCCCCCTCGGTCTGGTCGTCCATGATGTGTGGAAAACCATCCCGGATCATTTCCCATCAGTCCGACTGGGTCCCTTTGTCGTCATGCCCAACCACATCCACGGAATCCTCTTCTTCCTCAACGAGGTAGGGGCGAAGCATGCTTCGCCCCTACGCG
>DASSGB010000147.1:0-5268 GCA_035693825.1 Anaerolineales bacterium | reverse complement strand
GCCGAGCGCCAGCCGCGTCAGGTGGAGATGGCGGGAATCGAACCCGCGTCCGAAAGTTTCGATCAGCCGACGTCTACGAGCGTAGCCAGCCTATTGATCTTATCCGCAGGGCGCCAGCCGGCAGGCTCACCTGTGGACCAGCCACTCGGACCCGAGAGCCCGTCTTTGGTCGGCGTCGTGGCTGCGCCGGCCGCACCCCCGCGATTCTCTCGCCGCCTTTCCCGCCCGCGGGGGAGGGCGCGGAGGGCGACGTGTCCCTCTAGGGGACAGCGCTACCGTTTGGCGGGGTTAGGCCGCTAGCGGGAGCGCAGCGTAGTTTGTGCGCTTGGCACTTGTGTTTGCGCTGATTTACCGAGCTCGGCGCCTCTCGGCTCGCATCCGACTGTCAGGCACCTCCGTCGAAGCCGATCATCCCCCGGGGCAGAGTATACCACGATTGCAGCAATGCGCATAGCCACACCTCCTCCGTGCTACCTAAACCAACAAACACCCTTCTTCAAACGCACACGAGGCTATGCGCATTCGCACCAGGACTTACCAGGCGCCATTGGGGAAGGTGGAGACACCCGCATTGCGGCCGACGTGCTTGAACATCGTCACATTCGTGAATGGATATCCGAGGAGGCCATCGTGGATGGCCCAACTGCGGCCCCGAATCGAATGGGCCATCCCCGGCTGGCGAAACACGGACGAACTATCCAATCCGGCGAGGAGGGCGCCGCCGGAGAGAAACCCGGAATGAATGCCCTCCATTAGCCGCCGGCCCTGTTGATAGCCGAAACCGTAGCTCTCGAATACAACTGCGTTGTGATAGAAGAGCGGATCGACAAAGAACACATCGTGCCCGAGTGACGCCACCAGATTCTCGAAGGCCTCGATCGAATCTCGCAGCGCCCGCAACCCGTGACGCACTTGGCCAGGAGCCAGGCCGGCTCGCAGGGCGGCCTGCTCCGCCGGCAGGTTCCTCCGGAACACGCCGAATTCCGTCGGGCGGCCGTCCGGCATCCGGTCGACATCGAAACGCGGCGACTCGGGGTCGTTCACGATGTACAGCAGCACGTGCATTTGCCCGTTCATCGTGTCGGTGACGTGAGCATAGAGCAGGGGATCGGGCGCCTCGGCCTGATGTCGAAGGGCCAGGACGACGTCCGTGGATCCCGAGGCGCACCGCAGGTCGGCCAGGTCGCGGCCCTGGGAATCGACGAAATCAGGCGGGAGATGGAAACGCTCGACCAGCACGCGCGGCACGATCCGCAGGTAGATCTCCCGCTTTTGCCCATCCGGAAGACGATTCACGGCGGCGATGGAGGTTGGTTTCATTCTCGACGCTTCAACCCTCGCGCCCGGGCCATTTCCCTTTCAGCCTCGCGGCGCGCCAGATCTTGCCGTTTGTCGTATTTGCGTTTGCCGCGGCCCAACGCCATCTCGAGTTTGGCGCGCCCGCTCCGAAGATACATCCGTGTCGGAACCAGGGTCATTCCTTTTTGGCGAACAGCAGCCTCCAGGCGAAGGATCTCGCGGCGATGCAGCAGCAACCGTCGGGGGCGTCTGGGCTCGTGGCCTTGGCGCGCGGCCGGCTGGTAGGCGGCGATGTGCGCATCTTGAAGCCAGGCCTGGCCGTCGGAAATATGCACAAAGGACTCCTTCAGGCTGACCTGGCCGGCCCGCACCGACTTGATCTCACTTCCCTGAAGGGCAATGCCTGCCTCGATTCGATCACCGAGGAAGTAGTCCCGCCCCGCCTGGCGGTTCGTGGCGACAATCTTGATGCCCTCTTCCTTCACGTCCCCGGACCCTGATCTTGCAGCTCTTGGGCGGCCAGTCGCAGTGCAGCCTCCGGCGCCGCCGAATCCACGACGATGTCCGGCGCGAGGCCCCCGGAAGGCAACGAGTGCCCATCCGGAAGCGTCCACACGGCCGTGGTTAGGTGCAGGCTGGATCCATCCGAAAGAGCGAAGATCGACTGGACGGTGCCTTTTCCCACGGTCGGCATGCCCAGGACGATGGCGCGGCCGCGCTGCTGAAGCGAGCCGGCCACGATTTCGGCCGCACTCGCCGTTCCACCGTCGACGATCACAGCCACGGGCAGGAGGCTCCAGCGCCCTTGGCGCTCGACTCTGAAATGCGTCAAGCTTCCGTCCGCTCTTTGCTCCGAGGCCACCGTCCCGTCCTTGAGGAACAGCCGGGCCGTGTCGACGGCGCTCTCCAGCAGCCCGCCCGGCGTCCCCCGAACGTCGAGGATCCCCACGGTCGCGCCGCGCGCGGTTGCCGACTCGAGGGCGCGGTCCACTTCCGTAGGAGTCATTTGCGAGAACAGGGTGATCCGCACGACCACAACTGTTGGATCATCCGGGAGCAGGTACGACGAGACGCTGGGCAGGGAGAAGGTCTCCCTCACGAGACGGAGCTGACGGAGGGATCCCAGAGCGTCGGATGGTTTGACGACCACCACCACGGTTGAACCGGGCGCGCCTCGCAAGAGCGCCGTCACGTCCTCCATGGAGACCGTGGGGGTCAACTCCTCGCCGTCGATGGACAACAGGATGTCGCCCTCGACAATTCCGCCCCGCGCCGCAGGGCCGTCGGGGTAGGGGACAAGATGAAGGAGGCCCCCGGCATCGCGGATCAAGTCGGCACCGATGCCGCCGTACGATCCGGTGAGCTGGTCCGTCTCTAACTCGCGTGCGGCCGGGTCGACGATCACGCTGTAGGGGTCACCCAGCGCTTGGACAAGCCCGCGCCCCATGGATCGACCCAGCGACGGGCCGTCAGGCAGAGTCCCCGAATAATGGTCTCTCACAAGCACCCAGATTTCGGACACGAGAGGAAATCCCGCCAGCTGAGCCTGCCGAAGGCCGCCGGCCAGCCAACCCGCGGCGAAGGCAAGGCCCAGCAAGACAAGGCCAACTCCCAGGCCCAGAAAGATCGGTCGTTTCGACCGAATGGTCATCTCCTCACCAATGGGGCAAGCCATTCTAGCACGCACCACCTGGCGACCGCGCCTGCGCGTGTCGGGCCACGCCGCAACGTATAATTCATTGGCCTGCAAACGAGACCGCCATCATGTCGCGCGTTATCCGCATCCAGGCTGCGCATCGGACGCGGCAGCACATCCTCCAAGCCATGGCCCTGGCCGTCCGGGCAGCTGCCTCTCCGGAGACCGACCCCCAGGTCGAACGCGACATTCTGGCGTTCCTGGACGCCTGTCTCGCCGAACTCAGCAAGTCCGTGGACGAGACGGCCAGCGCGTGGGAAAAGCGCGGCTATTGGCTGAAGGCAGACCGTTTCCGCCAGGAATGGAGCTGGGTCGAACGATCAAGCGCGTCGCTCAACCAGGCCCTGGGTCGTCGTGACTTGGAACGATCCCGCGCCTGCGGCATGGAACTTGCCACCCATTTGCAGCACGTGAGGCTTCCGGCCTCGCGGCTTCAGGCGCGCCCCTGGGCGGGTGCCTGGAAAAAGAGAAATGGCTCCACGCGGAACCCGAGCCCGACCTGACAGGCGGCGCTCAGCCAAACCTGCGCTCGGCCGCGCCCGAAAGGTCGCTGCGCGGGGGCTGCGTTCCGGCGGCCGTCCCGCGTCGGGCGCTGCCACGGTTCAGAATACCGATCCGGCGGCTCAGGACGACCTGAGCACGATTCTCGAGGCCACCCGCGAGCTGACTGGCAGTCGGGCAACGGTCCTCGTGTTGGACGACGGCGAGGCACAGGCTAGGCTCGTGGTGTCGGCTGCCACTTCGGCGGATCGAGAGGCTGCCGCGACCGCCGCTCTTGAGGCGCTGCCAGTCGACTCCGCCAAGGCCGAACGCGCCAACAAGAAGCCCAAGGTCCGGCAACCCGCCCTGGGGATTCACTTCGAGGAAGTTCGGATGGCCGGCAAGCGTGCCGGCGCGCTGGGACTATTCCGACCCTCGCGCATGACCTCCACCCGCGCTGGCCTGAGGTGGATGGCACGTCTGGTCGGCGTTGCGCTGGAGAACGAGCGACACCTCGAAACGGCCTGGCGGGAAACGAAGAAGCTGGGTCTGACCTACGCCTCGAGCACCCAATCCGAGGCCAAGGACGTCCTGCACGAGACCCTCGACGGCCTGGTCCGGAACGCCTCGGAGCTCCATTCAACCGAGGCTGCTGCGATCTACCTTGCATCCCCGCGTGATGCCGACCTCCATCGGGAAGTCTGGTCTGGGGAGGGTCGGCCGTTCCCGCCGCGGCTTCGCCATGCGGACCTATCGCGGCTTGGGCAAGAGGAGCCCGGTCCTGCACTTTGGGTCACAGACCTGGGCTGGGGGGATCAGAGCCTGGGCGCCTTCGCCTTTGCCCTCAAGAAGCCCTTCACGCAGATGCCTTCGCGCGACCAGAAGATGGCCCGCCTCCTGGCGGCACAAGCCGCGAACGCGCTGGGGCTGTCCACCTTCGTCGAAGCTGAGAGCCGTGAGCGCCGCATGGCGGAAGCGCTGCAACAAGCTTCCGAGGTCATCGACCGCGGGCTCGACCTCGACGAAGTGCTGGACAGGATTCTCGAACAGGTGACTCGGGCATTCCCCTGCGACGCGGCCAACTTCATGAGCTACGAAGGCGACGTCAGCCGTGTCCTGCGCAGCCGTGGGTACGAGAAGTTCGGCTTGAGCGGCGATCGCATGGCGTCCTTCACCCTTGAAGCGCCGAAGTACGCCAACCTGCGCAAGCTGATCTCCGGCGAACCGGTGACGGTCCCGGATACGGCCCTCGACCCGAACTGGGTCTATCGGCCCGGGCTGGAATGGCTGCGGTCATGGGCCGGCGTCCCCGTGCGCTACGGCGACGAGATTCTCGGCTTCGTGATGCTCGACAGCGCAACCCCCGGCGCCTTCGACACATCCTCCTCCCAACGCTTGATGGCCTTTGCCGCGCATGCCGCCGCGGCCATGCACAACGCCGATCTGTATCGAAGGTTGCGTCTGGAACACGAGAAACTGCAGCAGGTGCATGCCATTGGGCGTGACCTCGCCGCCAGCCTGGCGATCGACGACATCCTGGAGGCGCTTCTTTCGCGATCGCTGGAGGCGATTGGCGGAGTGTTCGGCTTGGCTTTCCTGCAATCCGGGCGCCCGAAGCCCGGGCTCCAGCTTCGGCTTCGATACCCGACCGATTCCCCGATGACGTTCCTGGGATCCCACGCGGAGGGTGCAAGGCTGGTCGAGACCGCTCTCGCCACGCGCACACCGGCATTGGGCACGGCGGTCATTGACTCCCGACCCTACACCTGCCTCGCGTTCCCCATCGCCGCCGG
>DASSGB010000146.1:0-21203 GCA_035693825.1 Anaerolineales bacterium | reverse complement strand
CACGGCGATTTCAGGGTTCTCGAACGGCGCATAGGCCGCGTACCAGGAGTGGGTCGGCCAGTTGCCGGGGATGCACAGGTTGCGGCGAAGGGCGAGCGCGTCGCAGAACTCGCCTGTCCCGGTCTTGCCCGCCGACGATATGGTTTCGAGGTCGGCGTAGCCGGAGGCGGTGCCCTCGGTCGTCACCAGATGCATGCCCTGCTCGACCAGCTCGATGACCCAGCGATCGACGAGCTGATCCTGCGGGCTGGTCAGCACGCCGTCGGAAATGTCCCACAGGACGCGCGGCTCGTAGGCTTCGACCACATTGCCTTCGCCGTCGAGAACCTCTTGCACCAGATGCGGCCACATCACACGGCCGCCGTTGGCCAATGTGGCCACGGAGTTGAGAACCTGCAGCGGCGTGGCCAGGACGAAGCCCTGACCGGTGACGGAGTGGTAGGTGTCGCCGGTCGACCAGCTCTCGCCGAGGTTGATGCGCTTCCAGTCTTCGTTGGGGATCAAACCGCCGACTTCGCCGGGCAGGTCGATGCCCAGCGGGGATCCATAACCCAGGGACGGCGCGTAGTCGTTGATTCCCCCAATGCCCAGGCCGACGGGGACTTCGTTCTCGAAACCGCCGCCGATCTTGTAGAAGTACACGTTGCACGATTCGGCGATGCCGATCAGCATGTTGACCCGGCCGTGTCCGTCGCGATTCCAGCAGACGAACTCTTTGGCCTTGCCGGGATCGTTGGGAAAGTACTGGTTGCTGATGGTGATGACGCCCGGGTCGTTGATGGTCTGGTTGGGTGTAACGATGCCTTCCTGCAAGGCTCCGATGGCGGTGACGAGCTTGAAGGTCGAGCCGGGCGGGAAGGGCGAGGTGACGGCGTGGTTGATGAGGGGCTTGCCGCGCTCGTCGGCCACGAGCTGCTGGTAGTAGTCGAGCGGAATGAAGCGAGCGAAGCGGTTGTTCTCGTAGGTGGGCAGCGAGACCATGGCCAGGATCTCGCCGGTCTGCGGATTCAGCGCAATGACCACCCCCAGCGGCGTGCGGATTTCGCCGGCGAAACGATTCATGAAATCCATGCGGCTTCGCAGCGCCGTCGCCGCCGCCGCCTGCAGCCGGGTGTCGATCGAAAGCCGCAGGCTGTTGCCCGGGACCGGCTGGATGACCGCTCCGTACTCGCGCAGCTGTTGCTGGGCGACATCGACTTCGACCAGCTTGAGCCCGTTCGTACCGGCGAGCAGATCCTGATATTCGGCTTCGATGCCTGCGTAGCCGATCTTGTCGCGCGCCGGATCGAAACCGAGCTCCTCCAGGGCCACACTTTCGGAGGCCGGGATGGGCCCGAGATAACCGATGATGGCCGCGGTCAGCTCGCCCGTCGTGTAGTCGCGCACGGGTATGGCTTCGACGGAAACGCCGGGCATGTCGATCGCTTGCTGCTGGACGATGCGAGCGGTGATCTCGTCTACGTCACAGGCGATCGGCCATGACTCATAGGGCCGGTTCGTGGCGCCTTCCTCCACCAGTTGGAGGATCCCACGGCCGGGGACGCAACGCGCCGCGGCCGGACCGGGCTGGTCGACCGGCACGCCGGTCAGGTCCGAGAGACGCTGATAGATCGTCTCGACCTCGGCCGGGCTGTCCGGCAGCTGCGCCGGCGTCACGACGACGTTGTAGGAAGGAATATTGCGAACGAGTTGATAGCCATTGCGGTCGTAAATCACGCCGCGCGGGGCGGGCATGCTCAATTCGCTGAATCGGTTCTCCTCGGCGTCCCGCAAATGTGCTTCGTATTCGATCACCTGAAGCTGGTAGAGCCTGGCGACGAAGACGGCCAGGACGGCGAAAAGCACGATGTACGTCGCGCGCAGACGCCAGGAGGGGATGTGGGTTTCGGGCGGGGCGCCGTTCATCCGACCTTGACCCTCGGCGGAAAGAGGGCGTCACGGGCACGGACGGCGAATTGGGCCGCGGGCAGGGCGAGGAGCACGTCGAACAAAGCGCTGGGAAGGAAGACGCGCGAGAAGGCCAACGCGAGATCGATGGGGCGACCGCTCACAGCGGCGGCCAGGACGACGACGGAGTGGTAAATCACCGCCGCGGCCGACATCACGCCGAGCGGGATCAGAAAGTTCGCCTCCCAGAATCGCCCTTCGAGAAACGAGACGAGATAGGCCACCAACACCAGGCCGATCGCCGTCATGCCGAACGGCGCGCCGGAGAGGAGATCGAGGAACAATCCCCCGACGAGCGCCAGGATCATCGATTCGTGCATGCGGCCCGTGAGGCTCCAGCTGACGACCGCGATCAGGACCAGATCGGGCGAGCCGTCGAGGACGCGCAGCGTGCCGAGCACGCTCGACTGGAGGATGGCCAGAAACGCCATCAAGGGAACGCCGATGAGGTAGGCCGCCACGTCAGGGCACCTCGGGTTCCAGGATCAGCGGCTCGAAGTTGGTGATGACCAGGACGATGGCCAGGCTCTCGAAGTCCACGCTGGGCTGAATGACGGCTTGCTGGAAGAGTTCGAAGTCGCGCTTGCGAACGGTGAGCACCTGGCCGACAGGAACTTCGGGAGGGTAGGCGCCGCCCAGGCCGGAGGTCAGCACCAGCTCGTCCGGCACCACCGCAGCCACCTGCTCGATCTGCTCGACCCACAATTCGCCGTTGACCTGGGCCCGAAGGACTCCGTCGGCCCGGGACGTCTGGAGTTTCACGTTGACCACCGCCACCGGGTCGGTGATGAGCTGAACGCGCGCCACCGTGGCCAATACTTCGGCCACTCGCCCGACCAGCCCGCGCTCGGTGACCACCGGCATGCCGCGCATCAATCCCGCGTCGGAGCCGCGACCGATCCAGATCGAACGAATGAAGGGGCTGACGTCGCGCCCAATGACGTTGGCCGCGAGGTAATGGCTCTCGGGCCGGCTTCGTGCGTACCCCAAGAGCGCGCGAAGGACAGCCGCTTCGGCAGCTTCTTCGCGAAGGGCGATGTTGTCCTGTTGCAGCTGAGAGATCTCGGCCAGAAGGCGCTCGTTCTCACTGCGGAGGGTGAGGACATCCGCAGGCGAGGTCAGGAGAGTCCGGACGGCCGCGGCGCGCGTGGCCAGCCAGCCCTGGATCGCACCCATCGGCCGCAGCACCAAACTCTTGACCGGCTCGAGGTAGCCGCCGACGTTGAGCAGCAGCAGCCCGGCGGCGACCAACACCAAGGTAAGCGTAAGCAGCGTGCGCGTACGTCCCTGAGGCAAGCAGCACTACTCCTGATTCCGAGTTGCGTTGGAAAACAGCGCCTGAGGAGAGGAGGAGGTGAGAAGCGCGGTCAAAAGTACGTTGGGCATGGACACACGGAGGTTCGTCATCGGTCAGACGCTGCCGCGCTCGAGCCCGGTGAGGAAGCGCGCGTTCGAGTCGAGGTCTTCAAGGACGATGCCGGCCCCGCGCACTACGCAGCTCATCGGGTCTTCAGCGTTCCAGACTCGCATATGCAGGTCCTGGCTCAGGCGCTCGGCGAGCAGCAGGAGCTGTGATCCACCGCCCGAGAGGCAGATACCCGTCTCCATCAGATCGGCGACGAGTTCCGGCGGCACTTCGTCCATGGCATCCTTGATGGTCTCGAGGATGACGCGCACCGACGAGCCGAGGGCTTCCCGGACTTCAATGGACGAGACCTCCACCGCCTCGGGTAGGCCGCTCACTAGGTTGCGGCCGCGGATGGTCATGGTCTTCTCTTCTTTGAGCGGGAATGCCGAGCCGATGGCGATCTTGACGCGCTCCGCCATCCGCTCTCCGAGGAGGAGGTTGTATTTGTTGCGGACGTAGTTGATGATGTCCTGATCCATCTCGTCGCCCGCCACCCGCAGCGAGCGCGAGACGACGATGCCGCCCATCGAGTAAACCGCCAGCTCGGTGGTGCCGCCGCCGATGTCGACGATCATCGAGCCGCGCACCTCGGAGATGGGCAGGTTGGCGCCGATGGCGGCGGCCGTGGGTTCTTCGATGAGAAAGGCTTGCCGCGCCCCGGCGGCCATCGTGGCGTCGTAGACCGCCCGCTTCTCGACCTCGGTGGCGCCGCTGGGGACACCGACGATGACCCGCGGCCGCGGCACAGGCACGACGCTCTGTTCGTGAGCCTTCCCGATGAAGTACTCCAGCATCGATTCGGTGATGTCAAACTCCGAGATGACGCCGTCGCGCAAGGGCCGCACGGCGATGACGTTGGCCGGCGTCCGCCCGACCATCTCCTTGGCCTCAGCCCCGATGGCCAGCGCCCGCTTGGTCTTCTTGTCCATCGCCACCCATGAAGGTTCGTTGATGACGATTCCCCGGCCCCGGACGTGGACAAGAGTGTTGGCGGTGCCCAGGTCGATGGCGATGTCGAGGGAGAAGAGGCCCAGCAGCCAGTTGAGGGGGTTGAAAGCCAAGCGGCAAATCCTCCGGGGCGGAGCGGGCCAAGCCGTGATTATACCACGCCCATTGCTGGCGCCCCCTTTGCCCTCCATTATGTCGACTCATCCCGTCGCCGTGCTATAATCCCCGCCGCGATGCCGATGTACGAGCGCGTCGCATCCTACCTGGCAGGAAACAACCTGCTGCCTTCCGGCGGTCTGGTCGTCGTCGGTCTTTCCGGCGGACCGGACAGCCTGTGCCTGTTCGACACGCTTCATTCGCTGGGCTATAAGACGATCGTCGCCCATCTGGATCACCGGCTTCGCTCAGGCAGCTGGCGCGACGCCGAATTCGTCCTTCGGGTCGCCGCCCGTTACGGCGTTCCGGCGGTCGTCGAACGATTGCCGGACGAGGCGCTGCCGATCAAGGGGATGACGGTCGAGGAAGGTGCGCGGAACCTTCGCTACCGGTTCCTCGGACAGGTGGCTCGCGAGCATGGTGCGCCGCATGTCGCCGTCGGCCATACGGCCGACGATCAAGCCGAGACCATCCTGATGCACTTCCTGCGCGGAGCCGGGATTGACGGCCTGCGCGGCATGCTGCCGGCCTCGCCCCTTCCCGAACCGGATCGTCAGTCCGAGATCGTTCTCGTCCGGCCTCTTCTCGAGATCACCCGGGAGGAGACCGAGGCGCACTGCCGAGAGGTCGGTCTTCGACCAAGAGTCGATCGGTCAAACACGGACACGACGTTCTTCCGCAATCGGCTGCGTCACGACCTGCTGCCCTACCTGGCTAGCTACAACCCGCGGATCAGCGACAGCCTCCTGCGTCTGGGGCAGGTCATGCGCGCCGAGGCGGATCTCGTGGACACGTTGGTGGAGACCTGCATTCCCTCGGTTCTTTTCGAACGGGCGGACGGCGTGTGGGCCATCAACCGGCTGGCGTTCATGGAACAGCCGAAGTCGATTCAAATGGCGCTGGTGCGTGAGGCCGCGGCGCGGGCGTCCCCGCAGGCTCGGGACTTCGGCCACGAAGCCGTGCGGCGAGTGATCGACTGGATCACCGATCCGCGCGTCGGCAAACGGTTGCCGCTCCCAGGTCTGCGCGAGCTGGTGGACGAGGGAACGCTCGTCATCCTGCGTCGCGCGGATGCTCCCGCCGGATATCCGGAGTTTCCTCAACTTCCGGTCGATGCACCTTTCAGCCGCAGCGTGCCGTTTGACCTCGAGTTGGAATCTGGATGGCGGCTTCGCGGCCGCATGCTACGCGATTCGAATCCTCCGACCGGGCGGCGCCCATCCACGGTTGCTCACGTCGAGGTGGAGTCTTCCAAGTTGCAGGTCATCGTCCGTCCGGCGCGAGCCGGAGACCGGCTGATGCTCGACGATCGAGGGACCAACGGCAAGGTATCGAGCCTTTTCGTGAACCGCCACATTCCGCGCGGAGCGCGGAAGCGATGGCCCGTGGTCGAAATCGAGGGGGCCGTCAAATGGGTTGCAGGCCTGAGGGTCGCCGCCGAAACGCGCGGGGCGCGGCCGGCGCGACGGATGCTCGGCCTGAAACTGATTCCGCCCGGGGAGGTTGACGAATGAAAGCGCGCTACAACGTGTGGCTGGAGGCTGCCGGCGGCGGGATCATCCTCAGTCCGTGGCGGGCTCGATTGCTGGAAGCCGTGGGGCGCATCGGCTCGATCACCGGCGCCGCGGATGAGTTGAAGGTGCCGTATCGACGAGCGTGGGAGAAACTCAAGGAAATGGAGGCCAATTACGGCCAGGTTCTGGTGAACACAGAAATCGGCGGTCCCCACGGCGGGGGTGCGACTCTCACCGAGTCGGCGCGCGACCTGATGCAGCGCTTCCGCGTGTTCGAAGGCGGCCTGGAGGAGGAAATCGAGGGCCGCTATCGGCGTGCGTTCGGAGGGTAGCCGCCTTGCGCTCGGAAGCCATCAGGGGTGGGCTGGGGCCCCGCCCCTGCAATTCATGATCGAGGTTGAGACGCTGCTCCACCGTTCGCGACGGGTGCCAAGTCTGCGGGCCGCGGTCGTGACGGACGAACGAACAGGCTGACCGATAGCAGATAGGTGATGTAGGCCAGGACTTCGGTCAACGAAGGGTTGGCATTGTATCCAAAGAGGGCCTTGAGCAGGGCGCCCAGCGGGCTGTCTTCGGCCAGCACCCCCGAGACATCCCATATCGGATCGATGAGTCCCGGGATGAGGCCGGCTTCGTTGAGCTCGTGAACCCCGTGGCCGACGAGGCCCGCGGCGAACAGCAGAAGCAGCACCCCGGTGACTTGAAAGAACGTTCGGATGTTGAGCCGGAGCGTTGCGCTGTACAGGCCCCAACCGAGCAAGACGGCCGTGGCCAATCCGGCGAGTCCTCCCACTAGAGTTCCCGAGGCATCGCTTCGAAAGGCGGCGGCCGTCAGGAAGATTGCCGTCTCCACGCCTTCCCTCAGCACGGCAAAGAAGGTGATGGCGAAGACGGCACGCCGGTGGCCCTTGAGGGCTGCCTGGCGGACGTCCAGCTCGAGGCGTCGTTGAATCTCTCGCCCCTGCGACCGCATCCAGAGGATCATCCAGGTCAGCAGGCCTGCGGCCAGGAGCATCGTCACGCCTTCGAAGATTTCCTCGGCCTGGCCTTCGACCTCAGCTCCGACCCACGTCAGACCTGCCCCCACGAACGCGCTCAGGAGGGCAGCCACGGCCACGCCGGCCCAGGCTGCGGATCGGAGTTCGTCTCGCCGCATCCGGGCGAGCACGCTCATGGCCACGCCGACGACGAGCGCCGCCTCCAGGCCTTCTCGAAGCGCCAACAGGAACGCTGCTGCCACCTGGCTACCTCCGGTCACATATCGCCTCTCAGACTTCCTCCCAGCCACGCTGTGATAATATCGGCTGGAAAAGTCTGGAATACGTCAATTGTAGGGGTCTACAGCGAGACAAATCAAGCTCTAAGGGGCAAGATTCGAGTTGACAGCGGTTAACATTTCGAGCCACGGCCGCCGCGAGCGAAACCATCGGCCGAAGATTTCCTCGACGATGGCCAACTACCTCGGCGAGCTGTTCCGGCTGGGAGGCGAAAAGCGCGATGTCCCGGCGGGCGAATGGGCCGAGGCGATGGGTGTCTCGATCCCGGCCGCGTCGCGCATGGCCGGCCGCATGGCCCGTATGGGATTGGTCGAGCGGCGCGCCTATCGCGGTGCTCGCCTGACCTCCCTCGGTCGGCGCGAGGGTTTGCGGGCTGTCCGGGCCCATCGCCTGGCAGAAGCCTTTCTCGTGCGCGTCCTGGGCTACGGCTGGCATGAGGCCCACGAGACCGCGGACAGGCTGGGCGAGATCGCCGATGAAGAGCTGGTGCGGCGGATGGACGCGGCCGCGGGTCATCCGACGCGTTGTCCGCATGGCGAGCCCATCCCCGATGCGGATGGCGGCTTGATCCTCCCTGCAGATCAGCCGCTCACGAATCTCGAGGTCGGCCAGCGCGCGGTCGTCTCGAGAGTCCGCGTGCGCGACCGCGATCGCCTCATCTATCTGGCCGAGATGGGCCTGGTGCCCGAAGCGAGTCTGCGCGTCGCGGGACGCGCTCCCTTCAACGGCCCGGTTCGGGTAGAGGTCGGCCGAGGCGAGTGTGTCCTCGGTTTCGATTTGGCACAACTCATCTGGGTAGAACGCCTTTCGTCTTGACATCTGATGGTTGATGACTCTCGGCTGCGCGCTTGACCACAGTCCGTCGATTTGCTAGAATCCGGACGTTGACAATTGAATACACGGGAGACCAGCGTATGGGTCTCAGCTTCGGCTGAGATCACGAGGCGGAGGTTCCCTGCCGTGAGGCAGGGCTAACCCCGGCGAGGTGCCGGGGGAAAATCGAACGATCAGCGGAAGCCTCCGGAGCCCGCCACAGGCTCCCTCTCCCTTCGAGATGGCTCCGGCTCAAAACCGGCCGGCGACGGTCGGGCCAAACGCCGGGGCGGTGGCCCGCCCGCGCGATGGGCGGCGGCGGTTGAAGGGGCGAACCTCGATGAGTTCCATCAGGCACGCCCGGCGTGCCTGTTTTGTTATCTGGTTCCAGGCGGTGTGGGTTGAGCGTCTACGAGCGCTATCACATTCAGGCTGAACCTGCGCCCAATCGGGCGGGCCACCCGAATCGCTTCGTCGTGCGCGTCGATCGGGCAAAGCTCTTCGCGCTTCTGGTGCGGGAGCTCATTCGCTATCGCGGCGACCTCAAAGTGGTTCTCAGCCGACCATGCATCTACGGCGTCTTCTCCGGGCCGGTCGGAGGCATGCTTCCCCGACCGCACATGTGCGTCGGATGCTTGCGCTGCACGGTTCAGTACCCCGACATGGTTCGCGTCCTCCCGAATCCGTCGCGGAGCGGGTGGGGCGAGTCGTCGCTCAGCGCAGATGGCATCGACACCATCCTGTACGAAGCCTCCACCGGCCGCGTTCCCGTGCGGGGTGCCGGCTATCGCGGGCTGTTCGGCGGCCCTGGCTGGGACGGCATGTGGACCGACATGTCGGAGATCGTTCGCCCGACGCGCGACGGAATCCATGGCCGGGAGTTCATCTCCACCAGCGTCGACCTGGGAGCGCGGCCCGACTTCCTTGAATTCGACGATCGAGGTGCGGTGCGCGGGAGTGCGCCTTGCGTGGTCCGGCTGCCGATCCCGTTTCTGTTCGAGGCGATGCCGGCCTCGATCGAATCGACTCAGCTCTACCGAACACTGGCGGCTGCTGCCGCACGATTGAAGTCCATAGCCATCGTTCCTTTGCCGTATGCGAACGACAATATCCTGGCGCCGGCGCCGCACGTGGCGCCTCTGGTCGGCACGACCGAGATCGACAGCGCCATTGGCAGGAGTTCCGCCCCGCGCATGGCGGAGCTCGACAAGTGGGACGCCGAAGCCTACACGCGTTTGTCTCGCGCCTGGCCGGGCGCGGTCCTTGCAGTTCGAAGCTCGTCTGTTTCCGAGGTGGGGGCCCTGGCCGAGAGAGGCATACCCCTGGTGCATCTCGCCGCCGACTACGGAGGACGTTTCGACGGTCGATTCATCGGCGAGGCATTGCGCGCCGTCCACGACGACCTGGTGAACCTGAGAATGCGCGAACGGCTCACTCTGATCGTGAGTGGAGGAATACATGCCGCCGAACACGTGCCCAAGGCGCTGATCTGCGGCGCCGACGCGGTGGCGATCGACCTGCCGCTTGCCGCCGCGCTCCAGGCCGAGGCTGTGGGCCCGGTGACATCCCGGGAGCGGGCCGGGCTGCGGCTCGCCCCATTCCCTTCCTCCTGGGGCGTGCAAAGAGTCGTCAATCTGATCGGATCCTGGCGAGACCAACTTCTTGAAGTCATGGGCGCTATGGGCCTGCGCGAAGTCCGACGGCTTCGAGGGGAAATCGGCCGGGCCATGTTCGCGGATGAGCTTGAACGGGAAGCCTTCGCCGGGATCGAGGGCTTCGGGGTCGAATCTTGAGCGAATCGCCTTACCCTCCCGCTATCGAAAAACACCAGGAAGCCATGCGAAGCGGATTCGAGCGATGGCCGCACATGGCCGATCCGCCTCCGGCCCTCGGGGACGCGCGCTGGACTGCCGAGTTGATCCTGGCCACCTGGCACCAGGCAGCTCACGGCCAGCCGCCGTCCTTGCGCCTCGAGCATCGCGTCGGGCGGTCCGGCGGAGGCTTTGATCTCCTGGACTTCCGGACATTGCAGAGGGAATCGACCCTTGGCGAAGGTGAGCCGGTCGACGTTTCTCTCGCCCTCAATCGTCGAGGCGACGGGGCGTCCATCGAGATTCCCGTCCCCTGGTACGGGGCGGGGATGTCCTACGGCTCCGTCAGCGAGCAGGTCATGCTGGCGCGGGCGATGGCGGCACAGGACTGGGGCACCTTCACCTCCACCGGCGAGGGCGGTTATCCGGAATCGCTGGTGCCGTACCGCGACCATGTGATCACCCAGATCGCCACGGGGATGTTCGGCGTGCGCGAGGAAACGATCCAGCGGGCGCGTGTGGTGGAGTTCAAGTACGCGCAGGGCGCCAAGCCCGGCCTGGGCGGGCACCTGCTGGGCGACAAGGCGACGACGGCGGTCGCCAAGATGCGCGAGTCCGTCCCGTGGGTCAGCCTGTTCTCGCCCTTTCCATTCCACAGCGTCTACTCGGTCGAGGACCATCGCAAGCATCTGGATTGGGTGAAAACGGTCAATCCTTCGGCGCTGGTATCGGTGAAGGTTTCGACTCCGACGGATATCGATATGGTGGCCGTCGGTTCGTACTACGCCGGCGCCAACATCCTGCACGTCGACGGGGCCTATGGCGGCACGGGAGCGGCGCCCGAGATCGCCAAGAAGAACATCGCCATGCCCATCGAGTTCGCTATTCCGAAAGTCCATCGATATCTCGAGACAGAGGGAATCCGAGACGAGCTGGTGGTCATGGCCAGCGGCGGCATACGCACCGCCTACGATGTGGCCAAGGCGATCGCCCTGGGCGCGGATGGATGCATCCTGGGGACGGCCGAGCTCGTCGCCCTGGGCTGCACTCGATGTTCCAATTGCGAGCGCGGGCGCGGTTGCCCCTTCGGCCTGACGACTACGGATCCCGAGCTGTCATTGATCGTCGATCCCGCGTGGGGCGCAGAGCGCATCGGCCGGCTGTACGCCTCCTTCAAACTTCAGCTGGAAGGCATCTTGCGGGGCCTCGGCCTGCGATCGATCCGAGACCTTCGCGGCCGGACGGATCTCCTCATCTACCGGGGCCGCGAGAGGGACGGGAAAAACGTGTGATGGACGCAGGGACTCTCGCGCGACGCCTGGTCGCCTCCCGGTCTCGCCTGGCGGAAGGTATGCGCGCGCCGATCGCCAAAGCGGAAGCCGAAGGGGGCTGCGGGGTCATCGGGATTGCCGCGTCAGAGCCGGTGCACGGACGTCACTTGCTTCAAGCCCTGGATCAAATGCGCAACCGGGGAAACGGCAAGGGTGGCGGCGTGGCGATGTCTGGCCTGGATCCGGCCTTCCTTGGAGTCGATGCGGCGGCAATTCGGGACTGCTACGCGCTGGGCGTGGCCTACCTCGAAGAAGGCTCTCGGGCCGAGGTCGAGCGGGAGTATGTCGATCCGATCTTCGATGTCGTGCATGTGCAAGAAATCAGGAACCATTCGATCCGAGGGCTGGAGATCCCGCCGCCGAAGGCGGTGGTGTACATGGTCCATCCCAGGGCCGACGTGGTGCAGCGATTCGCCGAGGAGGCCGGCCTGGGTGAGGCGCTTTCATCGACCGTCGCAGACGAAGTCGTTTACCAGAACTCGTACCGACTCAACCGAGCCTTCTATTCGTCCCTCGGAGACAAGCAGGCCTTCGTCCTCTCGCACGGCAAGGATATGCTCGTGCTGAAACTCGTGGGCTACGGGGACGACGCGGTCCGGGCATACGGTCTGGAGGAGGCGCGAGCCCACGTTTGGATCGGACACCATCGTTACCCAACCAAGGGGCGGGTCTGGCATCCGGGAGGAGCGCATCCTTTTGTTGGGATGCACGAGGCGCTGGTCCACAACGGTGATTTTGCCAACTACGCCTCGGTGTGTTCGTATCTGGCGCAGCGCAACATCCATCCGCTGTTCCTGACCGACACCGAAGTCTCGGTGCTGGTCTTCGATCTGTTGCACCGAACTTACGGCTATTCGCTTGAGCATGTGATCGAGGCCCTCGCGCCGACGACGGAACGCGATTTCGAAATGCTGCCCGACGAGCGCCGGCGAGTCTATGAGCTGCTGCAGACCGTCCACATCCACGGATCGCCGGACGGCCCGTGGTTCTTCCTGATCGCTCAGTCTGCCGACGCCGGCGAGAGTCCGCGGGAGGCGCGCCTGATTGGGATCACCGACACGAGCATGCTCCGGCCACAGGTGTTCGCGGTTCAGCGCTCTGCAGGCCGAGGGCCGGAGGTAGCCTTCGCCGCTTCCGAGAAACAGGCCATCGACGCCGCCCTGGAGAGCCTTTCGGAGACCGACGGGCGGTATGGGCGACTGCCGGATCGTGTGTGGAACGCGCGCGGCGGCAGCCACACCGATGGAGGCGCCTTCGTCTTTCGGGTGCACCGCGGAAGGGATGGAACGGCCCGGCTTGCGGTCGAGGACAAATTCGGACGCCCGGTGGATATCGCCGAAGAGCGTCCGCCGAGGTCGAACGGCCGGGCCCGCCCGGCACCCGCGTCAGGGACGATCGCGGCCAACAATCCCGAAAGACTCCGCCTGGAGGTCCTGAGGCGAATTCCGCAGATGACTTACGCGGACCTCGAACTGACCGTGGGGGGAGTCGGCGCCTCGACGATGGACGACGAGAGTCTGCGTGTGGCGGTGGAAGCCCTGACGTTCCTATGCGACCGGCGATATCCGACCGGAGGCCTGCGACCGCGGTCGGTGCGCGAGATCCTGTTGAAGGCCCTCGACTCCATCTGGGACCGCATCCGGGAGTCCTCCTCCGAAGGATACACATGGGCTGGCAAGAGCCGCGCCGTCGAACCTCCGTCCGCACCGGAGCAGACACTGGTGCTCGACGGCCGAGCCATCCCGCCCGACGGGCCGCGATCGCTGGCGCATCTCCTTCGCCAGGCTGTGGACCTTGGCCACCGAAGAATCCATGTCGTCCACACGCGGGGCCATCGGTTCCTCGGAGCGGGTCTGGGGCCGTCATCGGCCGGGATCCGCATCGACGTCTATGGATCGCCGGGTGATTATCTGGCCTCCGGCGTGGACGGCGCGGAAGTGGTCGTTCACGCCAACGGGCAGGACCAGTTGGCTCAAATCATGAAAGCCGGGCGGCTGGTCGTGCACGGCGATGTGGGTCAGACGTTCATGTACGCGGCGAAGGGCGGGGAGGTCTTCGTCCTGGGGAATGCCGCGGGACGGCCGCTGATCAACGCCGTCGGCCGACCGCGCGTCGTCATCAACGGGACCTGCCTCGACTATCTGGCGGAATCCTTCATGGCCGGCGATCCTCTGGCGGGCGGCGGATTTGTGGTGCTGAACGGAGTTGCGTTTGACTCGCACGGCGAGTTGCGCGACCTGGCAGAGCCGTACCCGGGTGGGAACTTGTTCTCCCTGGCCTCCGGCGGTGCCATCTTCTTGCGCGACCCGATGCGGAAGGTCGGAAGCGATCAGCTGAACGGAGGCGAGTTCGGAACCCTGACCGCTTCGCATTGGGAGCTCATTGAACCTCTCCTTCGCGAGAACGAACGACACTTCGGGATCCCGATCCACAGGCTGCTGACCTTCGATGGAGAGCTGCGCCCTCCGGCCGACGTGTACCGGATCATCCAGCCGGCCGGGCACCGCGCCCTGATGCCGGAGGAGGCCTGGGTCACTCGCAAATAGGCCGCGTCCCGCCGAACGATCTCGACCTGGAGGCTTGCATCCATGAATGACATCCTGCAACGCGTTCGCGAGGACGAGGTCAAGTTCATCTGCCTGCAGTTCACCGACGTCACGGGGTCGGTCAAGAGCGCGGACATTCCGGTCGGGCGGCTGGAATCGGCCCTGACCGACGGGGTATGGTTCGACGGTTCGTCCGTGGAGGGATTCGCGCGCATTCAGGAAAGCGATATGCGCCTGATTCCCGATGCACAGACCTACGCCGTCCTGCCGTGGAGCCTGCCCGAGCGACGGCGGGCGCGCCTCTTCTGCGATATCTACAACCCGGACGGCTCACCTTTCCCGGGTGACCCGCGCGGCATCCTCAAGCGGCAGTTGGAGCGACTTGAAGGCCGCAAGTGGCTGTTCAACGTCGGGCCCGAGCCGGAGTTCTTCCTGCTGCGCCGCAACGGCGGGCCCGGAGGCATTCACCCCGTCCCGCACGACATCGGCAGCTACTTCGATTTCTCCGCCAGCGACGAGGCCCAGCGCGTTCGGGCCGAGCTGATGCTGGCCCTAATCTCGATGGGCCTGGATGTGGAGATGGGCCACCACGAAGTCGCGTTGGGCCAGCACGAGATCGACTTCCGTTTCACCGATGCCTTGCGGACTGCGGACAACGTCGTGACCCTCAAGTCGACCGTCAAGGCGCTCGCCGCGCAGCAAGGCCTTGTGGCGACCTTCATGCCCAAGCCCATCTTCGGCATCAATGGCTCGGGCATGCACACGCATCAGTCGATCTTCAACGACCACGGCGAGAACGTGTTCTTTGACGCCGGCGACGAGTTTCACCTCTCGGCGGAGGCGTACGGATTCATCGCCGGGCAGCTCGAGCACGCGCGCAGCATGTCCGCCGTTCTGGCCCCGACGGTCAACTCGTACAAGCGCATCGTCCCAGGGTATGAGGCGCCGGTTTACGTGTGCTGGGCGCAGATCAACCGCTCGGCGATGATCCGTATCCCGCATTACACCCGCGGCCACGAAGCCTCGACTCGGGCCGAGCTCCGTTTTCCCGATCCGTCCTGCAATCCGTATCTGGCGTTCGCCGTGATGCTGGCGGCGGGCCTGGACGGGATCGAGCGCGGCTTGAAGCCTCCGGCCCCGCTCAACAACGTCAACCTGTACGAGCTGGCGCCGGGAGACCTCGAGGCTTACGGCGTTCGGCAGTTGCCGGGTTCTCTCCTCGAGGCGCTGGGCGAGCTCGAGCATGACGCGGTGCTCCGATCAGCTCTGGGCGAAGAAGGCTACGAGGCTTTCGTTCGCGCTAAGTACGCGGAATGGGAGTCCTTCCGGACGCGCGTTACGGATTGGGAGATCGAAACCTATTTGGAAGCAGCCTAGCGGGCGTGTCGGTCTTGTAGGGGCACGCCATGCCGTCTCGCACCGGCGAGGCGCCGGGCTTCGCGGCACGAACGGTGGCGTGCCCCTACGATTCAGGCAATCCCTCTGTCAAAGGGATCCACGCCCTCGACGCGCTTCAGGCCGTTGACCACGGCATACGTCAACGGGGTGGCGACGGCCTCGTAGGCAGTCTTGAAACCCCATTGCGAGACGATCGCGGTCAACAGAGCCGGCGTGGGCAGGATCCCGAAGAACGCCAGGCTGATGAACACCGCCGAGTCGGCTCCCTGGCCGACAAGCGTCGAGCCGATCGTGCGCAGCCACAACCATCTCCCCTCCGTGGCGACTTTCAGACGTGCCAGGACATACGCGTTCAAGAATTCGCCGACGAGGTACGCCGCGAAAGAGGCCGCCAGAAGCCGAGGGCTGAAACCAAACATGGCGTCGAACGCGGCCTGGGCCTCCGGCGGAGTGCGGAACGCGCCCGCCGACCATGCAGGAGAGGGCGGGAGCCAACCGGCCAGGGCGACGGCCATCACGGCCACCAGGTTGCAGCCAAATCCCACCCAGATGGCGCGACGCGCGGCTCGATATCCATAGACCTCGGTCAGCACATCTCCGCAGATATACGCGATGGGAAACAGGACGACGGCTGCCGGCAGCGTCAGCGGGCCGATGGCAACGAGTTTGACAGCGATGAGATTCGAGACGACCAGAGCCGTGACGAAGACGGCGACGACGGCCGGGTAGCGACTCATGACGTCAGGCCTGCGGGCGCCTGCCGTGTTCCGCCTCGACCGTGATGCGGATCCCGCCGCGCACACCGAAGGCGCCTCGCACGCGACACCAGCGAGGCTGGAGAGCCTCCAACAGATCGTCGAGGATCTTGTTCGTCACGTGCTCATGGAACACGCCCTCGTCGCGGTACGACCAAAGGTAGAGCTTGAAAGACTTCGACTCGAGAATTCGCTGGTCGGGCACGTACTCGACGGTGATCGTGGCGAAATCGGGCTGTCCCGTCGCGGGGCAGACGCAGGTAAACTCGTCGCTCTCGAGGCGAACGATGTAGTCGCGATCCGGATGGCGGTTGGGGAACGTCTCGAGTCGTTTCGAGGGTTGCGCCCTTGCGCCGAGCAGAGTCAGCCCCTCGAGGTCGGCGGCGTCGGTCATGATGGGCCTCAGACGGTGACGGCCAGGCGGCTGCGGACCTGGTCCCAGGTGCGGCAGAAGGCGCACAAGCCGGGTGCGGTGGTGGGCTGTCCACAGTTGGTGCACGTGTGGAGGGAGCCCGTGCCCGCCTCGCGTTCGGCGGCGAACAGACCGGCGCGTTTGGCCTCCAGGAAGGACAGGTAGAACGACAGCTTGGCTCCCGGTCGGTCCGCTTCAAGCTTGTTGAGCAGTTCCTTGTAGTAGATGGACGTGGCGCCCGTCGCGTGAGGGCACTCTTCATAGATGTACTCGATGCCGCGCAGCAGCGCGTAGGCGGCGGTCTCGCGTTCGTACAGCCGGCAGAACGGCTTCACCTTCCGCACCAGGCCGTCGGTGTTGGCGGGCAGGACCGGCCCCTGCCGGGCAAGGTAGCCCACCGACCAGGACAGTGTGTTTCCGAAGAGCACAGCGGCTTCGTCGTCCAGATTGTGGCCCGTGGCCAGCACGTCGTATCCACCCTCGCGGGCGGCGCGATTCATGATGTGGCGCTTGGTCAGGCCACACACGGAGCAAGGTTTGCCACGGCCGCGCGCCGTGTTTGCGGCGGCCAGGGGGATGGTGCTGCCCTCTTCCTTCTCGACGTCGGCGACAATCAGATGCAGGCCCTTCTCTTCGGCGAAAGCCCGAGACCGCCTTTCCGACTCGGACGAATAGCCTGTCCCCCCATCGATGCCGAGGCCGATGTACAGGCCATCCGCCCGATAGCCGAGCCGAACCAGGACGTCCCACAAGCCCAGGGAGTCCTTGCCGCCCGACACGGCCACGAGCACGCGATCGTCGCGGCCAAACATGTCGTACTTTTCGATGAAACGTTGAGTCTGCGCCGGGACCCACTCGAGGTAGTGGGTCTTGCACAACGCCAGTTTGTGGTGGCGCATGTTGATGGCGGCCTTGTCACCGCATTTGCGACACCTCACGCCGGGCCTCCGAGGGGCGCCGGCGCGCCGCCCGAAATGACAGCTACCAGCCGGATGAGCTCTCCCTCGCGCAGCTGTTCGTCATCGGTGATCAGCTCGCCGTTGCGCGTGGGGAGGACGCTCTCGGGTTCGATGTCGAGCTTGAGGAGCGCGTCGCGAACCGTCATCCCGGCCTGAACTTCGTATTCTTTGTCGCGCAGCTTCAGTTTCGCAGGCACGATGAGCTCCCGGGGGCATTGTAACGGGGTGGAGAAAGGGGGTCAACGAGACCGATGGTCAAATTGGTGAAAAATGGTACAATTTAGGTGAGGCATCGATGGACGAGAAGTCGGTGGTCATCGTTGGAGCCGGATTCGGGGGATTGCGCGTAGCCAGGAGCCTTGGAAAGGCGCCGGCCCGGGTGATTCTTATTGACCGGAACAATTACCACTTGTTTCAGCCCCTGTTGTACCAGGTAGCGACGGCAGGACTCGAGCCGGAGGAGATCGCGCAGCCGGTGAGGGCCATTGTGGGTCGCCAGAAGAACCTGGAGTTTCGCCTGGCGGAAGTGAAAAGCGTCGATCTCGAGCGCCGCTCGATCCGGGCGGACGGCATGGTCGTAGGCTACGACTACCTCGTCCTGGCTGTCGGTGCTGAGACGGACACTTTCGGCAATGTGTCGATCGCAGAGCACAGCCTCGTCCTCAAGGGCCTCGATGATGCGGTGACGATCCGAAACCATGTCTTGCGGCGATTCGAGAGAGCGCTGATGGAAGCCGATCCTGAGCGACGCCGGGCCCTGTTGAGTTTCGTGATCGTGGGAGGCGGTCCGACCGGGGTGGAGATGGCCGGGGCCCTATCGGAGCTGATTCGGCTCGTCCTGGCCAAAGACTACCGCGGCATCCACCGCGACGAAGTCCGCGTGACTCTGCTCGAGGCCCAAGACCGACTTCTTCCTGGCCTGCCCCTGGATCTGGCAGCGCGGGCCGAGGCCGCCCTTGGCCGAAAGGGCGTGCAAGTGCGTTATGGGGCGGCTGTGGAACGTTGCGAACCGGAAGCGGTTGTTCTGGCCGGTGGCGAGAAGCTGCCCGCGGAGACCGTCCTCTGGGCAGCCGGGGCCAAGGCCGTGGATCTTGTGGGAGGTCTGGGTATCCAATTGGGATCACGAGGACGGGCGCGTGTTGGGCCGGACCTGACACTCCCCGGTCACCCCGAGGTCTTCGTGATCGGCGATGCGGCGTATCTCGAGGCCGAAGGACGAGCGCTGCCGATGATGGCTCCGGTGGCCATCCAGATGGCGGACTCCGCCGCCGACAACATCCTTCGACAGATTGCGGGCCGGCCGACGGAACCATTTCGCTATCAGGACCCTGGAGGACTGGCGACTATAGGGCGAAACGCGGCTGTGGCCCACGTATACGGATTGAAATTCCACGGCTTCGTAGCGTGGGTCGTATGGCTGATCGTCCATCTCATCCAGCTGATCGGTTTTCGCAATCGGTTGCTGGTGCTCGTCAACTGGGCCTGGGACTACCTCTTCTACGACCGCGCCGTGCGATTGATCACGGCCACCTCGACGCAGAAGAGCTGAAGCCTCCCACGCCGCGTGCGCAAACAAAGAGGCGGGGCCGAAATGGGGCCCCGCCTCTCTTGCGTCTGCCGTGCAAGCCTGCGTTGGCTCGCCTCTACGATCCGGACTCGGCTTCAGCCTCGCTTGGCTCCGCGACCAGCTTTCCACCACGTACGGTCGCACCGAGCACAATCCCGGCGCTGATCAGAACGATGTTCTTGATGATGTACTGACCCTCGAGCGAAGGAGCGTAAGGCACTCGGGTGAAGGCCTCCGACGGGAACAGAAAGAGCGGTGCCATCGTGCCCGCCATCTGGGCCCAAAGCAAAAAGAGGATGGCCCGCATGCCAACGCCGAAGATAAGCCCCAGGCCGATGAAGGTCTCCCAGATCGCGAGAAGAAACAGGGATAGCTCGGGCGACAATCGTCCAGCGGTGAGCACAGCGATGGTCTTGGCCGCCAACCCTTCGGCTGGACTGAGTCCGGGGAAGAACTTCAACACTCCGAACCACACGAAGACGACGCCGACGCTGAGACGCAGCAACGTGAGGCCGTAGCTGGCCATGGAGGAGGTCAACCAGGCGTCGAATCGATCGAACAAGGATCTCAAGCCGGACATGGGGACTCCTTTGGAGTGGGACGGCGGCGCCACATCAGTCGGCGCTCGGGTTCGGCTGGCACGCGGGAATCACCCTGAGGCGAGGTGGCAGGTATCAGGACGCGGGGGTCTCTCCCTGGCGCATGGCTTCGAACGCGGCGGTGGCGACTTCGATCATGGCCAACTCCGGCTTGCGGGTGGTCAGCCGCTGCAGGGCGAGGTTGGGTGCGGCCAGCAGGCGACCCCACCAGGTATCGATCCAGCGACCGGTGAAGCGAATGTACTCATACGCGACGGCGGCCAGCACCGGTATCAGAAGGAGACGTGAAACCAGGCGCAGAAGCAGCGGCAGCGGCCCCAGGACGCTGAACAGAACCACCGAAAGAACGACGACGGTCAGCAGGAAGGCCGTCCCACACCGAGGGTGCTCGCGCGGAAATGCGGCAATCGAGGCCGGGTCGAGTGGGGCGCGGGCCTCGAACGCGTGGATCGTCATGTGTTCGGCGCCGTGGTAGCCGTACACTCTGCGTATTTCGGGCATATAGCCGATGGCGCCCACATAGCCCACCAGCAGCCCGAGGCGGATCAGGCCCTCCAGCAGGTTCGACGCCAGCGCGCTCCAGCCGAACGTTGTCTCGACCCAGTGCGCCACGGCTGCGGGCAGCAGGAAGAAGAGACCGATCCCCGCGACGAGAGCCACGATCATCGAGACCGCGATGGGCGCGGTGCCCAGGCTCTCACCGGCCTGGATCCCGGCCGAAAAGGACAGAGAACGCATTCCTAGGACGAGCGCGTCGACAAGCGCCAGGAGGCCGCGCGCGAAGGGTATGCGCGGGATGGCGCCGCGGTAGAGCGAGGACAGGGGCGAGGTCTGCACGACGATCGTCCCGTCGGGTGCGCGCACGGCGGTCGCGCACACACGCTGGCCGCGCATCATGACACCTTCGATGACCGCCTGGCCTCCGTAGGAAGGCAGTCGTTGGGAGCCGTGCTTGGCGGCCGGGGCCTGGCTCACGCTGCCACCCGGTGGAGGAATCGGATGTACGTCTCGATGCCGCGGTAGAAGTTGGGCAGATGCATCTTCTCATTGGGCGCGTGCAGGTTGTCGTCGGGCAGGCCGAATCCCAGCAGCAGACTGTCGGAGCCCAGCACTTCCTGCACCATGCCCACGATGGGAATGGTGCCGCCGGTGCGCGTCATGACCGGCTTCTTGCCCCAGACTTCCTCCAGGGCTGCGCTTGCCGCCAACGCCGGTGCCGAGTCGCGATCGACAATCGCGGGCAGCGAGTGGGCCAAGTCCTCCAGCTCCCAGGTCACGCTCGGAGGCATATGCTCCTTCAGATAGGTCTCGAGACCTTTGCGGACCATGGCTGGCGTCTGATCGGGAACAAGTCGCGTGGAGATCTTGGCCATGGCTTTGGCGGGGAGCACGGTTTTCGAGCCTTTGCCTGTGAACCCCGAG
This sequence comes from Anaerolineales bacterium, assembly GCA_035693825.1. Classification (GTDB taxonomy): domain Bacteria; phylum Chloroflexota; class Anaerolineae; order Anaerolineales; family E44-bin32; genus MGOM01. The sequence continues at coordinate 340 of DASSGB010000146.1, read as the reverse complement.
AGCAAACCGTTGACATCGAACGTGGGACGTCCGGCAACGCGCTCCGAGGCCGAGAATCCTTCTTCTCCGAACAGAGCCGGCGCGCCCGTTTGCGATTTCCACCAGGCGTCATTCTGGGGCTGCTGCGCGATCTCCCGGCGTTCATCCTGCGCCAGGGGACGGACGTCGTCGTAGAAGCCGGGGATCGTGACGCGCCCATGGGCGTCGCGCATGCCGCCAACCACCTGGCACAGGACGAGCGCTGGGTTGTCGACGGCGCCTCCGAACATGCCCGAGTGGAGGTCGGTCGAAGAGCCCTGCACCCGCAGCTCGAAATAGGCCAGGCCACGCACGCCGTAGG
>DASSGB010000145.1:0-33215 GCA_035693825.1 Anaerolineales bacterium | reverse complement strand
CAATTGATCAGGTACGTGCCGCGATAGATGAGACCCTTTTCGTAGAGCCGGACGAAAGCCTCGCGCACGGCCTTCGACAACCCTTCGTCGAGCGTGAACCGCTCGCGGCTCCAGTCGCACGACGCGCCCAGGCGCCGAATCTGTTGGGTGATGATCCCGCCGTACTTGTGCTTCCAGGCCCACGTCCTTTGGACGAAGGCCTCGCGGCCGAGCTCCTCGCGCGTGACTTCTTCGGCGCGGAGAAGCTCCTTCTCCACCTGAAGCTGCGTGGCGATCCCGGCATGGTCCGATCCGGGCACCCACAACGTGGGAGCGCCGCGCATGCGCGCGTGCCGCGTCATCAGATCTTCCACGGCGACGACCATGGCGTGCCCCAGATGCAGCTCGCCGGTGACGTTGGGCGGCGGCATGGAGATCACGAACGGTTGGGCTGCAGGATCCGGCCTGGGCCGAAAGTAGCCCTGCGACTCCCACCAGGCGTAGAGTCGCTGCTCGACGGAGCGAAAGTCGTAGGTCTTGGGCAACGCGAACTCGGTCATGCCGCCTCCAAACAAAACGCCCTCCGTCCACGAGGACGGAGGGCGAAGCTCCGCGGTACCACCTCGTTTCGACCCGGACCTATCGCCGAGTCGCTCTCGATGGGCCCCGCTCGATCTGAGGGCGAGGCCGGCGCTGTATCGGGCGCACCCGAGCCGGTCTACTGGTCCCGAGCCTGTCGAGGGACGTTCTTCGGCGAATTCCCAGGCGACGTTCGGCGACTTGCGCTGCGGAGGCTCTCAGCCGGTGGCCGTCCTTCTCTTTCAGCCTCGGCCGCCTACTCCTCCCGGGATGTCCACGCATCGTAGCACACGCTCGCGTGGCAAGCAAGCCCCTGTGATCGTTTCGTCTTCACTGCCCTACCGGGGACTTGAAGCTCGAAACGCATCCGTGAGGCCGTTGGGCGAGCGCAAGGTTTCGGTTGTCTGTGAGCCGCTGCCTTCCCGGCGAAACGGATGAGATGGCTGCGGCCTTTCAGAGCTCGCAATGAGTCAAATGGAGAACCCTTCGCGAATTGAAGGGGACCTGACTGGCCACTGACCACTGACCACTCGCCACTGGCCACTGACTACTGTTCTTTGAGAGACCCTTTCCACTCGCCGGGGAAGACCGTCAGCGCCTTCTCGGCCGCCTTGACGATATGCGGGTCGCGATCGAAACGCATGTTGCGCAGCGCGACCTGCACCTCCGCCGTGTGCCACTCCACCAGGCGCAGGAGCGCGGCCATCCGCGAACGCTCATTGCCCGCCTCGATCGGACCCTCCGGCCCCTGCACGAAGCCCGTCCGAGGATGGGTCATGACTTCAATCAAGGCCTGGACAACCGATGGATGATCGAGGTGGATCAGCCCCTGCACGGCCTCGTGCGACTTGTCCAGGTCCGCCAGGCGCATGGCGCGAAACCGCAGCAGCTGGATGACGGCCAGGGTCGCCACCTCACGCACGACCGGGTCGTGATCCTCCATCGCTTTGGTGAGTTCCTCCAGAGGCAGGTCGTCCTGCGCCATCCCGGTTCGGTTGGCAAACTCCACCGCGGCGCGCTGGCGCGGGGCGATCTCGGAGCCGCGCATGTCGTACTCGGTGCGCGCCCGCTGGAGAAGACGGGCGGCGGGCGTCATAGGCCCGGAGCTCTGCCCGGCCTCGAGCGCGGCGCGCGCCTCTTCGGGATTGTCCATCGCGTACAGCGCGTGGTCGATGGCGAAGGTCACCATCGTGTCGCCCAGCGTCTTGAGCTCCTCCAGGTAGTTGCGCAGTGCCGTCTCGCCTCGCTGCTGCATGACGCCGCGGGCCCGGTCGCGCCAGGTGTTGATCTCTTCGGCCAATTGGGATTGTTTGGCGCGCAGCGATTCCTGCTCGGAGCGCAGTTGCTGGCGGTCCTCCCCCCGGACCTCCATGATGTGCTTGCTGATCTCTTCCATGCGTTCGCTCAACGCGACGAATTCATGCTGAACGTCGTCGGCTTTGCGGTTGAGCGCGTCCTGGACCTGGCGCAGTCCTAGCCCGATCACCGGCTGACCTCCCGGCTGCCTCGCCTGCGGTTGCAGCGGATGGTATGGATGAGTCCCTGTCGGCCGCCAGGTTGAATAAGACCCTTCGGATCAGCCGGTCTGACGGCCGGGCCAGCGCCCAGAGTATAGGACCGGGCGCGGCCGGGGTCAATTGCCCACGGCGCAGCCGCAAGGCGCATGTAAGGCCCAGCCGGTGCCCTTCCCCGGGACCCGTGCGATACTTGCGTTCGGGGTGAATGGAAGGCGTCACTTCGGACAGGAAGGCTGGAGGCGAGTAGCGGTGAGGTCCGGTGCTCGATATCCGACGGCGCCCGATGCGGCTGGCGACTCAGAAGCCTCAAGCGGCGCGCGCCGGGGCCACAAGCGGGTGTTCCTCCCATGGTCGAAATCCCCTTCGTGGGCCGAGGCGGCCTTCGCATGCGCGTTGGCCCTCTTGGTTCTCGGTTTTGGCCGCGTCTATTCGGACTTCGTGCAGGATGACGCCTACATCACCTACCGCTACGCGCGCAATCTGACGTCCGGCCTGGGCTTCGTCTACAACGAAGGCGAGCAGGTCCTCGGGACATCCACTCCCCTGTACGTCTTGACTCTGGCGTTGTTGTCGTCCGTGGCCCGGCAAAGCGTTCCCGAGGTTGGCGTTGCCCTCGGCCAGGTTTCCCTGTGGACGGCGGGAATCGTGATCTATACCCTGGGAAGAAAGCTGGGCCCCGCCCGTTCCGCCGTCGCCTCGCTGTTCCTCCTGACAAGCCCCTTCCTGAGACACATGGTGGGGATGGAGGCCTTCTTCCTGCTCGCTCTCCTCCTGCTGGCGACCTGGGCCTTCCTTCAGGAACGGCTTGGCCTGGCCGCACTCCTCCTGGGCGCGCTGGTGCTGGTGCGATATGAGATGTCCATCTACGCGTTGGTCCTGGCGTTGGTCGGGTTTGTGCGCGCTCGCCGCTCGCCGGTCTGGCTTTGGCCGGCTGCCCCGATCATTGCCGCCTGGGCCGCGATCGCATTTCTGTGGTTCGGGTCGCCGATTCCCCTTTCGGTCCCAGCCAAACTCGCCACCATCAGGATCCCTTTCGCGGCGGGGTTCCTTTTCTACGAAGCGGCCTTCACCCGTGAGAACCCGTCGTGGGCGGTTCATGGTCTGTTCCTGATCATGGGCATTGCGTACATGATTCTGAGGCGAAACGCGCCGCGGGCCTACGAGCTGCTCGTCCTGTGGGCGCTCACCTACTTTGTCTTGGCCAGTGTCGTTGCGGGCTCATTTCCCTGGTACTACGCCCCCTTGCTGCCGGGGATCGCCGCGTCCATCGCCTGGGGCGTCGACCAGGTCGCGCGGCGCCTGACCATTCACCAGGACAGCTCGTCGAAGCTCCCTCAGCGTGTGTTCCTCGTCCTGTCGGGTGTTGTGGTCGGCGCAAGTCTGGTCTTCTGGGTCAGGGATTGGCGCGACTATCGTGGCGGAGCCTTCGATCATCGATTCGAGGCTTTCCGCCAGGCATCCGATTGGCTGCGGCAACATGCCTCGGCCGAGGCGACTCTGGCGGCGAGTGAGATCGGCTATGTCGGGTACTTCACCGATATGCACATCGTCGACCTGTACGGCCTCGTCACGCCGGGAGTCCACCCATGGCTGCCGCGAGGCCTCGACTTCACCACGTCGCAGGCGCTCGAAGCCTATGCCCCCGACTACTATCTCGTGCTGGCGAGGGCTGCGCCGCCGGAGCAGCAGATGCGTGACGCCGGCTACTCGATGGCGGCATCCTTCAGCGACGATTACCTTTTGTTTGAGAAGACAGCGACGGGCGAGTAGGCCGAAGAGGCCGCGGCCTTCGGTGTCCGAATTGACGCGCCACCATCCGGGAGGCTAGAATGCGCATGGGCACCATGGAACGCCGGGTGACTTCGCACGGAGGCAGACGATGAACTTTCTCCTCATGGGGATGGGCAAGATGGGGGCCAACATGGCCACCCGGCTTCGACGAGCAGGTCTGCCGGTGCACGTTTTCGATCGCAATCCTCCCAAGATGGCCGCCCTCGAGGCTCTCGGCGCGATCGGCGTGCCGGATCTGACCCGGGTGGACCAGGTCATGTCCGCCCCGCGCGCCGTATGGAGCATGCTGCCGGCAGGCGCCGTTACAGAAGAGATATTGAGCCGAGTGACGCCGCACCTTGCTCCCGGTGACATCGTCATCGATGGCGGCAACAGCCACTACAAGGACAGCCAGCGTCGAGCGAAGGAGCTGGCCCAGAAGGGCCTGGCGTACCTCGACGTTGGAGTGAGCGGCGGCGTCTGGGGACTGACCGAGGGCTACAGCCTCATGATCGGCGGCGAGGCTGCCGCCGTCGAACGCTTGCGGCCTTACTTCGAGGCTCTTGCGCCCGGTCGCGATCGGGGATGGGGACATGTCGGCCCGAGCGGGGCCGGCCACTTCGTGAAGATGGTGCACAACGGCATCGAGTACGGCATGATGCAGGCCTACGGGGAGGGCTTCGAGATTCTTCGCAAGAAGACCGACTTGGATCTCGATCTGCATCAGATCGGCGAGGTCTGGCGGCATGGGTCGGTGGTCCGCTCATGGTTGCTGGATCTGGCGGTCGAGGCTCTGAAGGAAGATCCGGCGCTGAAGGGGGTGGAGGCCTGGGTGGCCGACAGTGGCGAAGGCCGATGGACGATCCAAGAAGCCATGGACCTGGACGTCCCGGCCCCGGTCATCAGCCTCGCCCTGCAGATGCGCCTGGTGAGCCGCCAGCAGGAAAACTTCTCCGCCAAATTGCTGGCGGCGCTGCGCAACCAGTTTGGAGGACATGCCATCAAGACGAGGTAGTCGACAGTGGTGAGTGGTCAGACGTGATTGGTGATTAGTGATTCGAGATACGTAAAGAGCAACTGCAGCTGAGAGCTGACGGCTGACGGCTGATGGCTGATAGCTGACGGCTGATGGCTGACGGCCGACGGCCCGAGTCCCCTCCTGTATAATGACCCCATGGCCGAGACCGCGCGTCGAATCGTGACGGCCGAACGTCGTCCTGAAGATCTCCAGGATATGACCCTGCGTCCTCGCAGCCTGGCCGAAATCATCGGTCAGGATCGCGTCAAGGAAAACCTGGCGATCCTGCTCGCCGCAGCCAAGCGCCGGGGCGAGCCACTGGATCACGTCCTGTTCTACGGGCCGCCGGGGCTGGGAAAGACAACGCTGGCACACGTGCTGGCGCATGAGATGGGGGTGGGCATCAAGGTCACCTCCGGGCCGGCGATCGAGCGCGCCGGCGATCTGGCCGCCATCCTGACCAACCTTCAGCAGGGCGACGTCCTGTTCATCGATGAGATTCATCGGCTGGGCCGGGCCATCGAAGAGATCCTCTACCCGGCGATGGAGGATTTCGTCCTCGACATCACCGTGGGCAAGGGCGCCAGCGCCCGCTCGATCCGCCTCAAACTTCCTCATTTCACCCTGATCGGGGCCACCACGCGGCTGGCGCTCTTGAGCGCCCCACTGCGGGCCCGCTTCGGGGCTGTGCACCGCCTCGACTTCTATGACCTCCCGGCGATGGAGGCGATTGTCCGGCGCGCCGGCACCGTCCTGAACGTCCCCATCGACGACGGAGGCATCGCCGAGATCGCCTGCCGGGCGCGGGGCACTCCCCGAGTCGCCATCCGCCTCCTGAGACGGGTGCGCGACTTCTCGCAGGTGCGCGCCGCCGGCGCCATCGACCGGGCGGTGGCTCTGGAAGCGATGGCCCTGCTCGACATCGACGAGTTGGGACTGGACGACGCCGACCGCCGCGTTCTGCTGACCATCATCGAGAAATACGAAGGCGGGCCGGTCGGGCTGCAGACGATCGCGGCCTCCGTCAGCGAAGAGCCCGACACGATCATGGATGTTGTCGAGCCCTACCTGCTCCAGCTCGGATTCCTCGACCGGACGACCCAGGGCAGGATGGCCACCGCCCGCGCCTACCAGCATCTCGGCCTCGAGCCGTCCACCGCGCCTCAACCTCGCCTGCCGGACCTGTAATGCCCGATCTTTCGTCGCTGGGCCGAACGTTGTTGCTGATCGGCATCGGGGTGGCCCTCGTGGGAGGGCTGTTGTGGGCGTTGGGGCGAACCGGGCTGCCGGTCGGACGGCTGCCGGGCGACTTTCGCTTCGAGGTCGGCGGCGCGAGCTGCTTCGTTCCTCTGGCGACATCGATCTTGCTCAGCCTCGGACTTACCCTTCTCCTGAATCTCGTGGTTCGGCTGCTGAACAAGTGAGGCAGTGGCCAGTGGCGAGTGGTCAGTGGTCAGTAATGGGATCAGACTGGCCACCGGCCACTGACCACTGACCACTGGGCTCCCGTGCGCACCGACGATTTCGACTACGACCTGCCGCCGGAGCGGATCGCGCAGCGTCCGCTGCGGCCGCGGGATCACTCCCGGCTCATGATCCTGAATCGATCCTCCGAGTCGATTGGCCACGCACGCTTCGACGACCTTCCCACCTTGCTGAGATCCGGCGACGTCCTGGTGCTGAACGAAACGCGCGTCATCCCCGCCCGTCTCAAAGCCAGAAAGCTTCCCGGCGGTGGCCGGGTTGAAGTGCTGTTGTTGAAACGTCTTGAGGAGCGAACCTGGGAAGCGCTGGTCGGCGGCAAGCGACTGGATGTCGGCCGGCGCCTGCAGATCGAAGGCGGTCCGCTTGCGGAGATCGAAGCCGATCTCGGAGGCAGTCGGCGGCGGATACGGTTTGCAGCGCCCATCTCCCCCGAAATAGAAAGACTGGGCGCGATGCCCGTCCCGCCCTACATCAAGGCGCCCCTGGCGGAACCGGACGAGTACCAGACCGTGTATGCGCGCCTTCCCGGATCGGCCGCCGCACCGACCGCCGGGCTGCATTTCACCGAGGGGTTGATGGACCGGCTTCAGGCGGCGGGCATCGGCATGGCCCGCGTCGTGCTGCACATCGGCTTGGACACTTTCGCACCGGTGGACGTCGAGGATCCGCGGCAGCACATCATCCACTCCGAATGGTGCCAGGTCACCAGGGCCGCGGCCGAGCAGCTGCGACGGGCGCGGCAGGCCGGTGGACGCGTTGTCGCGGTCGGCACGACGGCGGTGCGCACACTCGAGAGCGCGGCGCGCGCCTCGGGAGGCGAGCTTGCAGCCTTCGAAGGGCAGACCGACCTCTTCATCCTTCCTGGTTTCACCTTCTCCGCTGTGGATGCGATGATCACCAACTTTCACCTGCCGCGCAGCACATTGCTCATGTTGGTGTCCGCCTTCGCCGGCCGGGAACGCATCCTGCGCGCCTACGACACCGCCATCCGGGAGGCTTACCGCTTCTACTCGTTCGGCGACGCGATGCTGATTGAATAGTGGTCAGTGGTGACCCCTGCGCCTACCGTTCTTCCGCTAGACGAAGCGCAGGGGTGAGTGGTCAGTGGTCAGAGATAGGTGATTCGTGATTGGTGAGACCCTGGCAGGCAGAGAAACAGGCACAGGGAACCGGCGACTGGGAGCCGGGGACCGATCAAGTTGCCCGTTGACGGACGTTGTGGCTTGTGCCATACTCCTCCCGTGCCCGTGAAGGGCCCCTCCTTGCCATCCCAAGTGCAGAGGAGGTGATGCCGATGAGTACGAGTGAACGTCCTGGCGCTGCGGCATCCCTCCTCAACCTAGGATAGGATGCCGCAGCGCCGCAAGGGCCGCCCGCGAGGGCGGCCCTTGGCATTCTGACATGACGCCGCGATCGCCAGCCCGTCATTTCGATCCGCGGACGGATGCCGACGTGGTCGCGCATGCGAAGAAGGTCTCTCTTGGTGGCTATGCGCAAGAGGCGCGTCCAACATGAGCCGGAAACCCAAACCCGGTTTCCAGCGGAAACCGGGTTTGGAATGCCGGAGTTCGCCCGCCCCTTACAGTTCGCATACAGACACTCCTGCCCAAAGGGGTCCTGCCGTATAGTGGGACAAACGATGTCAACCCGTGCAGAACCCTCCCAAGCGCTCTCAGACAGGGACGCGTCCACTCGAGCCGCGGGCGATCCGTCCACACACCTTATCAAGCGCAACTCCGGTGATGGCAAGGGGGAGGGCCCTCTACAGATGCCGCCCCGAAATCGACTGCTCACCGCCAGAGAAGCCATCGGCTACCTGGGCATCAGCCTCAACACCCTCAACCGCATCGAGAAGCGGGGCCTGATTCGTCCCTTCCGGACACCCGGCGGACATCGAAGGTACGACGAGAAGATGCTCGATGAGTACCTCGAATCCAGCCGACGCGGCCGTGGCCGTCGAGGTCCACGGTAAAGACACCTGGATCATCTGTCGTCGTGAGTCTCGGGCGAGGCGAGTTCGCTGGGTCTGGTGCGGAGTGGAATGACGGGGGAAACTGCTCGATCGACGATCCTCATCGTCGAGGACGACGCCGATAGCGCCGACCTGATGGGGCAGATCCTCGAGATCGAAGGATACATCGTTCGCAAGGCGCATTCCGGACCGGGCGGCCTGAACATGGCCGGTCAGCCGGGAGTCGACCTGGTCCTCCTGGATGTGATGCTGCCCGGAGTGGATGGGATCGAAGTTTGCCGTCAGATCCGGCAACGCGCCTCCACTGCACGCCTGCCGGTCGTCATCATTTCGGCCAGGGCTCGCCGCGAAGACATCGCCATCGGTTTGCAGGCGGGCGCCAACGCCTACATGACCAAGCCGCTCACACGCTCCGACCTTGTGGCGACCGTCAAACGACTGCTGGTGGATTCGAGAGAGAAGTCCTGAGCGCGGCGCGGCAAGCCTTTAAACCCAAACCCGGTTTGCTGCGCAAACCGGGTTTGACGTCTCAAGGAGTGCCCCCAGGGGGTTTCGAACCCCCGTTTTGGCCTTGAGAGGGCCACGTCCTGGGCCACTAGACGATGGGGGCCCATCGCATGCGCTCAGGGCGCAGCCTCGGCCGGCGCTGCCCCTGCGCGGCAAATCGTACCACAACAGGTCTTGGCCATCAGCCATCAGCCATCAGCCATCAGCCGTCAGCCATCCCGTGCCTCACCGCCGACCTCCAGGCCCGGATGCTATAATTACTCAGATGACGTCTTCCAAATTCCTCGCTGCCCGCCGCGCCGACCCGGCCGCCATACAGGAGGCACTGCCGGAGATTCTGTATTCGGTCGAGAAGCCGGGCCGCTATACGGGCGGAGAGCTGAACCAGGTCGTCAAAGATTGGGGAGCGGCCTCGGTTCGGGTCGCCCTGGCCTTTCCCGACGTCTATGACCTGGGCATGTCCAACCTGGGTCTGGCGGTCCTGTACGACATCCTCAACCGCCGGCCCGACACCCTGGCCGAGCGCGTTTACGCTCCGTGGCCCGACATGGAGGCGGCGCTGCGCCGAGCCGGCCTGCCTCTGTATTCGCTCGAGTCCAAGCACGCGCTGGCAGATTTCGACCTCATCGGCATCTCCCTGCCCTACGAAACCCTGTACACCAATACCCTGACGGTCCTCGAGTTGGGCGGCGTCCCGCTCCGGACCGCGGACCGCGTCCCCGAGCATCCGGTCGTCATCGCCGGCGGTCACGCAACCTACAACCCCGAACCCATGGCGGAGTTCTTCGATGCCTTCGCCCTCGGAGAGGGCGAGGATCTGATCCTGGACGTGGTGGAGGCGATCCGTCGCTGGAAATCTGCACGCGGGTCCCGCGCCGACCTTCACCGGTCTCTGGCGAAGATCTGGGGCGTGTACGTCCCCTCGTTGTATCGGCCGGCCTATTTCGACGACGGCAGCCTCTCGCACGTTGACCGGCTGGACGAAGAAGCGCCGGCGCGCGTCATCAAGCGCATCGTGCCGCGCCTGCCGCCTCCGCCGACGCGGCTTCTGGTCCCCTACATCGACGTCACCCACAACCGCGTGCCGGTCGAAATCATGCGCGGCTGCACGCGCGGCTGCCGTTTCTGCCAGGCGGGCATGATCACCCGCCCGGTGCGCGAGCGGCCGGTCGAAGAGATCGTCCGCGCCATCGAAGATTCCCTGGCCGCCACCGGTTTCGAGGAAGTGGCCTTGCTTTCCCTCTCGTCATCGGACTACGACGACATCCTGCCTCTGGTCCGGGCCGTCACCGAGCGCTTCGCGGGAAGGAATCTCAACCTGTCGCTGCCTTCCCTGCGTATCGAATCCTTCTCCGTGGAACTCATGGACCTGCTCCAGGGCGAGGCCCATCGAGGCGGATTCACCTTGGCGCCCGAGGCGGGCAGCGAGCGCATGCGCTCGATCATTAACAAGCCCGTCTCGACGGAGCAGATCCTCGAGACCGCCCGCGCCATCTACGGGCGCGGATGGCACACGATCAAGCTCTACTTCATGATCGGCCATCCATCCGAGACGTTGGACGAGGTCCAGGCGATCGCCGATCTGTGCCAGAGCGTCCTGGCCGAGGGCCGCAAGCTGATAGGCGGCCGGGCCAAGGTCACGGCCGGCGTGAGCACCTTTGTTCCCAAGCCTCACACGCCGTTCCAATGGGTTCCATGCGACACCCTCGAACAGATCCGGCTGAAGCAGTCGCTGCTCAAGCGCCAGCTGCGCGGCCCCGGCCTCAAACTCAATTGGAACGCTCCCGAAGAAACGCTGCTCGAAGCCTGGCTGTCACGTGGCGACCGGCGCATGAGCCAGGTGATTCTTGCAGCCTGGCGGCGCGGGGCGCGCTTCGACGCCTGGCAGGAGCACTTCCGCTACGACATTTGGCTCGAAGCCTTCGCCGAGGCCGGCCTCGATCCATCTTTCTACACTCACCGCGAGCGGCCCATCGACGAAACCCTCCCCTGGGATCACATCGATGCCGCGGTCCGCAAGGAGTTCCTGACCGAGGACTACTTGTGGAGCCTTCAGGGCCGAACTCGAGTGGATTGTCGCGAGCGATGCTTCGCCTGCGGCATCTTGCCCAGATTCTCGGATTTGCGCCGCGACCACCCCGGCGAAACGTGGGAATGCCCGGAGGTCAAGTCGCCGCGGCGCTCCATTCCGGTTGAGCTTCGCCTTCCGACAAACGTCTGAATGCCGCGCTACCGCGTCTCCTTCGCCAAGACGGACGCCATGCGCTTTACCGGGAACCTGGACGTCCATCGAACCTGGGAGCGCATGTTCCGTCGGGCCCAGCTGCCGTTGGCCTATACGGAGGGATTCTCCCCGCACCCCCGGCTGACGCTGGCCGCCGCACTCCCGCTGGGGTGCCTGAGCGAAGGCGACCTGATCGACGCGTGGCTCGCCGAACCGACGGCTCCGGAGGCGGTCCTCTCCGCCTTGCGACTTGCGGCACCGCCAGGCCTTCGTGTCGATTCCGTTGTCCTCGTCGAGGACCCCGAGCCCTCCCTTCCCTCGCAGGTCGTGTCCGCGGAGTTCGACGTCGAACTGGATCCGTTGCAGGGTGAGCCTCTCGCAACCAGGTGCGCCGCCCTCCTGGCGGAGGACAGTCTTCCGCGCCGGCGGCGCGGCAAGACGTACGATCTGCGACCTCTCATCGAAGCCCTTGCCCCTTCGGGATCGGGCCCCCAACTCCACATGCGCCTTGCAGCTCGGGAAGGCGCGACGGGCCGACCGGAAGAAGTGATGCTGGCGATGGGGCTCGATCCGGCACGCGCCGTTTGCACACGCAAGCGGCTGATTCTCCACAGAGGTCAGGTGGCAGTGGTCAATGATGAGTCGTCGCACACCTGACGACTGAAGACCGGTGACTGTGCACCGCTGACTCCGCCCGGCGGAAAAGACGAGGGGCGGCTCGCGAGCCGCCCCGGTCGAGGCTGTCTGACCTCTTGCTCGTTTCCCAGCCGTTTCGCACAACTGACGAACTGACGACTGAGGACTGAAGACTTCCCTACGCCGGCAGCTTGAAGAAGTTCATAAGCTTCATCGCCAGGGCCAGATCGCCCTTGAGCTTCACTTTCCCTTCGGCGAAGGCGCTCATGGCGTTGACCTTGCCCGTGACGACGTTCATGTAGTCCGCGGCATCCGCCGTGAGGGTCAGCTTCGGCGACTCGGCCGTTCCTTTCCTGACCTCGCATTTGCCCTGGCTGATGTCGACCACCCAGTCCCCGCCTTGTTCCCCGCCAAGGTGATACTGGATGACGGCCTCCACTCCGGCAGCTTTCTCCGGAAGAAAGGCCTTCGGCATCAATCCCATCAGTTTCTCGATCGTCAGTTCGTCAGGCATGATTCTCTCCTTTGGGACTAATCTCGAATCACGAAGCTCGTGATTGGTGCTTCGTGATTCGCTAGTTCAGATTCTCGAAGATCCCGGCCGCTCCCATGCCGCCGCCGATACACATCGTGACCATGCCGTAGTGCGCTTTCCGGCGAGGCATCTCGTACAGAAGCTGCGTCGTCAGCTTGGCTCCCGTGCAGCCCAGCGGATGACCCAGGGCGATGGCCCCTCCGTTGACGTTCACGATGTCGGGATTGAACTCGAGCTGCCGAATGACGGCCACGCTCTGCGAGGCGAAGGCCTCGTTCAGCTCGATCACATCGATGTCGGCCAAGTGCATCCGGGTGCGTTTCAGCACGCGCGGCACCGCCGCCACCGGCCCGATGCCCATGATCTCCGGCGGCACTCCGGCGACGTTGAAGCCCACAAACCGCGCCAGCGGTTTCAGCCCGAGCCTGGAGGCAGTGGAGGCTTCCATGACGACGACCGCGGCCGCGCCGTCACTCAGGGGCGAGGAATTGCCGGCGGTGACCGTCCCACCCTGTTTGAAGACCGGCTTGAGCTTGGCCAGCTTGTCTACGGTCGTGTCCGGCCGGAGATGCTCGTCTTTGGCCAGGACGACCTTCTCGCGGATCACGTCGCCGTTGCCTCCCGGACGGACTTCCTCGAATTCATAGGGCACGATCTCTTCGTCGAATCGCCCCGCGGCCTGGGCCTCGGCCGCCTTGCGGTGGCTGTGGTAGGAGAACTCGTCCTGAGCCTCGCGATCGACGTGGAAGGACTCCGCCACGCGCTCGGCGGTCAACCCCATGCTCATATAGACCTGCGGCTGATTCTCCGCCAGCCACGGATTGGGGCTGAAGGCGAAGCCCGTCATCGGGACGGCGCTCATCGATTCGACGCCGCCGGCGATAACGATATCCGCGCTGTCGGCCAGGATGCGTTCGGAGGCGATGGCGATGGCCTGCAAGCCGCTCGAGCAGAAGCGATTGAGGGTCATCGCCGGCACATCCACCGGAAGACCGGCGCGGATCGCCACCGGGCGGGCCACGTTCAGTCCCTGGTCGCCTTCGGGGAAGGCGCAGCCCAGAATCACATCGTCCACCTGGGCCGGGTCGAGCTTGCCCTGCGTGCGCCGCAGGAGTTCGGCGATCACCGTCGATGCGAGATCATCCGGGCGAACATTTCGGGTTGAACCCCGAACGGCTTTTCCGACGGCCGTGCGGCACGCGGCCACAATTACAGCTTCACGAGTCATTGTCGTCTCCTCGCCGTCCTTCGCAAACCGGACGTCGCCGGTCGTTCTGGTTCAGCCAGCACAGCTTTGACGGGGACCGCGCCTCTTGCCCTGCAAGGGACTTGAAGCGTCCCTTGTGCCGCAGGGAGGCTAGGCAACCCCTGCGGTTTTCGGTAACGCGCTGGCCCGATGGCTCGTGGGCCGCGAACCCCGCTCCAAGTCCCCGGCAGGGCCAGGGTTTGACCCCACGCCATGGACCTGCGCGCTGCTGGGTCAGGAAGACCACAGTCCTCTTTCACCACGTCAATTTCGCAGCGGCTTGTTGTTCTGCAACATGTACCAGATCCGCTCGATCGACTTCGGTTCGTGGCACAAGTTCAGGAACGCCTGCCGTTCGAGGTTGAGGAAGTAGGTCTCGTCCATCCACTGACCTTCGCTCAGCTCGCCGCCGCACAGGATGTAGCCCAGCTGCCGGCCGATGCGCACGTCATGCTCCGAGGCATAGCGACCTTCCTGCATTTGCGACAGGGCCACTTGCAGGGCTGCATAAGCGTCGCGGCCCGCGGCGTAGAGTCGGGCCGGCGTCGGCGCGCGGTAGCCGGCTTCAGCCATCCGCAGCACCTCGGCTTTCGCCTCGGCCAGCAGATGGTCCGGGTTCATCACGATGCGGTCGCGCTCTCCGAGGATGCGCATCTGGCGCGCTTCGGAGGCGCTCGTGGCTACCTTGGCCAGCCCCACCTGTTCGAAAGCCTGCTGCAGCGCGGGCAGGGCCAGGCTGTTCGGCACCTGCATGGCCGACGAGATGATCCGCCGGACGATCTCCTTGCTTCCCGTGCCGGCAGGGATGAGCCCGACTCCCACCTCGACCAACCCGATGTAGGTCTCGGCCGAGGCCACGACTCGGGGGGAAGCCATCACGACCTCGCAGCCGCCGCCCAGAGTCATGCCGAAGGGCGCGGCCACGACCGGCTTGGGAGAGAAGCGGATCGACTGCAGTAGACCCTGCATCTTCCGGATGGCGCCGTCGATGAAGTCGAACTCGCCCTGCTGGGCGGCCACGGCGATGCCGAAGATGTTGGCCCCGACGCAGAAGTGCTTTCCTTCGTTTCCGATGACCATGCCCTTCCAGGCGTCTTGCTGCAGCAGGTCCAATCCCTCCTGGGCCAGGTTGAAGATGTCGTCGTCGAGAGAGTTGGCCTTGCTGTGGAACTCCAGCAGCAGCACGCCGTCGCCCATGTCGACCAGGCTGGCGCTGTCGTTGCGTCGGAGCTCCTTGCCTTGGGCCTTGAGGTCGGCGATCGAAAGGACGCGTGCATCGGAAGGCAGCGGCCGATAAGCCCTGGAGGCAGGATCGTAGAAGCCGATGACCCGGCCGTCCTTCCGCTCATAGAACGATTCGAATCCGGCGGCGAGCATCGCCTCGACCCACCCGGGAAGGGCCACACCCTCGGCCTTCATCCGATCGGCGGAGCGGCGCAGCCCGAGCGCGTCCCAGGTTTCGAAAGGACCGAGGTCCCACATGAACCCCCAGCGGCAGGCTCGATCGATGGACAGGATGTCGTCGCTGATCTCCGGGACGACGGAGGCCGAGTACACGCCCAGTCGCGATAGGACGTACCAGGCGTACTGGCCGGCACGGTCCTCGGCGTAGGCCAGTTTGCCGACGCGCTCGGCCGGGTCCTCGATGTCCCGCCCGGCTTTGACCGAAGCGAAGCGCGGCTCCTCCGGGGCGCGGTGCTCGAGGGTCTTCAAGTCGAGCGCGTGGAACTCACGCTTCCCGCCGACCTCGACCTTCTTGTAGAACCCGATCTCGGTCTTGTTGCCCAGCCACTTGCGTTCGACCATGCTCCGGATGAGGGCCGAAGCCTTGGGATGGATCAGCTCCTCGCGGTAGGGGTCGTTGGGGATGGCGTCGTACAGGTTCTCGGCGACGTGCGCCAGGACGTCGATGCCGACCAGGTCGTTCAATCGGAAAGTGGCCGTCTTCGGCCGGCCCATGGCCGGACCGCTGATGGCGTCGACTTCCTCGACGCTGTACCCCTGGTCCAGCGCGTAGTTCATGGCCATCGAACCGGCGATCGAAAGGACGCGGTTGGCGATGAAGTTGGGCGTGTCCTTGCAGATGACCACGCCCTTCCCCAGCTCCTCCTCGCAGAAGCGCCGCATGAAGTCGATGACCTGGGGCAGGGTTTCCGGCGTGGGGATGATCTCGAGCAGTTTCAGATAGCGCGGCGGGTTGAAGAAGTGGGTTCCCAGAAAGTGCGCCCGGAAGCCCGCGCTTCGTCCTTCGGCGATCCGGCCGACGGGGATGCCGCTGGTGTTGGTGCTGATAATCGTTTCCTGGCCGCGGATGGCGTCGACGCGGGCCATCAGTTTCTGCTTGATGTCGAGCCGCTCGACCACGGCCTCGATCACCCAGTCGACCTGACCGATCCACTCGAAGTTGTCCTCGAGATTGCCGATGGTGATCAGGCGCGCCCCGTCCTCGACGGAGAAGTTGGCCGGTCGGGCCTTGAGGCAGCGCTGCAGGCCTTCGCGCCCGAATCGGTTGCGGACCTCGGCGTCTTTCAGGGTCAGGCCGCGGGCTTTCTCCTCGGCGGTCAGCTCCGGCGGAACGATGTCGAGCAAGTACGAAGGGATGCCGACGTTCGCCAGATGCGCGGCGATGGCGGCACCCATCGTGCCGGCACCCAGGACGGCGACCCGGTGAATGTGATAGGTCATGGCACTAGCCTCCACTCATCCGTGGACGATAAGTCGCTCATCGTGATTCGTGATACGTGATACGTATCACGAATCACTGTCCTTCACGACAACTCGTCGCGCCCGTAATCGAGAATTCGCCGGGCCACGATCAGGCGGTTGATCTGACCCGTGCCCTCGTACAGGTCGTTGATCTTTGCGTCGCGGAACCACTTCTCGAGCAGGTGCTCGCGCGAGTAGCCCGCGGGCCCCAGCATCTCCACCGCCCTCTGCGTCATCTTGACCACGACGTCCCCGGCGCGCACCTTGCCCATCGAGGCTTCGAGGTTGTTGGGCTTCTTCTCGTCCATCATCCACACCGACTTGAGCACCAACAGCCATGTCGAACGCAGCAGGACTTCCATGTCGATCAACTCGCGCTCGATCGACGTCAGCCGGCTGCGAGGCAGGCCGTAGCGCACCTGGATGCCCTTCTGCGCCAGGAACTCCTTGAGAGTCTCGAGCGTGGCTCGGGCCACGCCCAGGGCCGAGGCGGCCACCATGGGCCGGCTGGCGTCGAACGTGGCCATGGCGCCCTTGAAGCCTTCCGTCGTCTTCTTCTCCACCTCGGGGCTTCCGAGGATGTTGGTGAACGGAATGCGGCAGTCCTGCAGCACGACCGAAGCCGTGTCACTGGCGCGGATGCCGAGCTTGTGCTCGAGCTTGGTCACGGTGCAGCCGGGCGTGCCCGACTCGACGACGAACGGCCGGACTCCGGCTCGGCCGGCCGAGGGGTCGATCGTGGCCCACACCACGATGAAGCCCGGCGTGTCGATCAACGCCTTGTGACCGGCGGTGACGAAGATCTTCTCGCCGTTGAGGATCCACCAGTCGTCGTCGCGAACGGCCGTCGTCCGCACCATGGCCGGCATGGCCGAGCCGGCGTGCGGCTCGGTGAGCGCCATCGCATCCAAGACCGGCTTGTCCCCGCCGAAGCGAGTCAGAAAGCGCTGCTTCTGTTCGGGCGTTCCCGTGGCGGCCACGGCGGCCGCGCCCAAGAGCCCCACCGGTGAACACAGATAGAGCCCCGTGTCGCCCCAGGACAGGACTTCGGCGCTGAACGCCAGACGCTGATACGCCAGGCGCGGCCCTTCCTTCTTGGGCTCGCCGCCGTTGCCCTTCTTCGGTTTGTCCGAAGGCACGAAGCCCCCGCCGCCCATCTGCTTGTTGGCGTCGTGCATGAAGTTGATGTAATCCCACGGGATCTCGTGCTCGTGGTCGTCGTAGTAGCGCGCCACGGGACGCATCATGTTCTCGGCGACCATGGTCATCAAGGTCACGGTCTGCTGGAGCTTTTCGGGCATCTCGAAGCTGATCATGGCGGCCCTCCCTAGACCATGGCCAGACCGGTGAACGTCGATACGCCGCGGCCGTTGCGCATCCAGCGTTCCACCGGGTGCTCGCGTATGTAGCCGTGCCCGCCCAAAATCTGGACGGCGCGATCGGTGACCATCATCGCCATGTCCGAAGCGCCGGTCAGGGCCAGGTACGCGGCTTTGGAGGCGTCATTCCCGGCGTCGAGCATCCACGCCGCCTCCCAGACCAGGAGCCGGACAGCCTCGATCTCAATGGCCATCTCGGCCAGGCTGAAGGCGATCGACTGCTTCTGCGCGATGGGCGTCCCGAAGACCTCGCGATCCTTGGCGTAGGCCACGGCGTAGTCGAATGCACCTCGACTCAGGCCCACGGCCAGGGCAGCCACCGCGATTTGGGAAGCGGCGATGACCGGAGCCGGGTCGTGGCCGTCCGCCCCACCCAGGCGCGCCTCCGCCGGGACATGAACCGAGTCGAACTGCACGCGGAACAGCGGCAGCGCACCGAGCCCGAGAAGCTTCTCTCGCTCGCCGATTTTGACTCCCTCGGTCCCCGGGGAAACCAGGAAGGCCTGGGGCTTTCCGTCAAGGGCCGCATAGACCACGAGCCCCTGCGCCCTGTCAGCGAACGGAACCATGGCCTTCACGCCGTTGATCACGTAGCCCTGTGCATTCGGCGCGGCTGCAGTGCGCATGTCGCCGGCATAGAAATCGAAGTCCGGCTCGACGAAGGCCGAGGCATAAGGCTTCCAGGCACCCTCGACGATCGGAGGCAGGTGCGCCGCCTTCTGGTCTTCCGTGCCGGCGAGCAGCACAGGGATGGCAAACGTGGCCGGCGCCATGACCGCCATCCCCGCGGCGATATCGCCGTAGCCAAGCTCCTCGGCCGCCAGCGCGCCGGTCACCGCCGAGTGTTCGCCCATTCCGCCGTAGGCTTCGGGGATGCTCGCCTGGAGGATTCCCAGGTCCCAGCCTTTCTGGATCAGGGCCGGCGGGAGCTCGCCGCCTTCGTCGGCGTCGTGGGCGGCCGCCCGCAGATCGTTGAGGGCGAAACGCCGCACTGCCTCCACCAACATGCCTTGTTCTTCGTTGGGTTCAAAGCCGTACATCGACTCGCTCCTCCCGGATTCCGCCGTGTGCAGACTCCCGGGCCGCGCGCACGGGTGAGGTGGATGTCACAGGACGTGAAGCCCTCACCGGCAAAGGCAGGCTCAGCGGACCGCGCTGACGGTAGCGCCGAGGGCTCGGCGCCTCCCCGCCGTCGACCTCCTCCAGCCCGAGCGCGCCTCGCAGGAGGAGGTACTCGACATGAGCCGCCGTTTCTTCGAGGGCCAGCCAGGTGTGATAGCCCGAAGTGTCGGGGAACAGGATACCGGCCAGTTCGGCAATCGTGTGCGGTCGCTCGAGCTCAGCGTGCACACGCATCAGGCGCTCGGCATGCAGAGCCTCGATTTCTTCAAGACGCCCCTCCAGGTTCTCGAAGGCACGTTCATGACCTCCGAGACACCAGCGAACCCCGGCCGCCCAGGGCCTGAGCCGGCGCAGCGACTCGAGGTAGTGGCCCAAACCCGTATACAGGGTCAACTCCTCGGGCGACTGGTGCGGGCTGGTGTTGGGAAGGACCAGATCCCCCGCCAGCAGCACGTCATCGATTCGCAGCACCACCTGTCCCGGGCAGTGACCGGGGACGTGCAGGGCGGTGATGTTGCCCAGCCGCATGCCCGAAGCCTCGAAGGTGAAATCGACCGGCTGCGAGGCGAAGATGTGCTTCGTCATCAAATACAGGTCCATGAAGCCTTCACGCTGCTCGGGCTCCACGCCGGCCTCGACCAGGAACTGCCGCAGCCGCGGGGTGATGACCGCCAGTCGCTCCTCGTGATGGGTGATCACGCGGCGATCGAGTTCATGGACGCCGACCAGGGCCTTCGTCTTCGAGCGGACAAAGGGCAGCCCGCCGTAGTGGTCGATGTGACCGTGGGTGACCACGACGTGAGTCAGGTTCCCCCAGCCGATGCGTTCGTCGAATTCGGACCGAACAGCCTCCAGCCCGGCCTCCAGCTGAGCGTTGCTCTCTCCGAAACCCGACCCGACGTCGACCAGGACGGACAACGGGTCTGCGAGGACCAGGTGCGCGTAGCCGCGCAGGCCGGGAAACAGGTCGAGGGGAAGCCGATAGACGCGAGATCCCCCGTAAGATACGAAACGTTCAGGCTTCACGCGATTTCGTGTGGCCGTCGGCCAGCAATCCCTTGAGGAACACGTCGGCAAACTGGTGGGCGAGCCGCGACGGCGGAAGGCGCCCACTGGAGCGATACCAGGTGATCAACCAGTTCTGGACGCCGAGAACGGCGAAGGCGGTGATGGTCTCGTCCACCGGCCTAAAGGCTCCGCTCTGGATGCCCTGGTGCAGGATGTCGCGCCACAGGCGATCGAACCGATCCCGGCGTTCGATGTGCCGCTCGCGCAGCGGCGGCTCGAGGCTGCGATGCTCGAGCAGCAGGACCGCCGCCAGATCGGCCTCGCCCGTCAGGCGGCCGATGTAGGACTCCATGGCGGCCTTCAACTTCGCCTCGGGCGGCAAGTCGGAATCGACCACGGCCTGCAGCTCGCCGATCAGCCGATCGAGTGCGGCGTCGAGGATCGCCGCCAGGATCTCTTGTTTGCCGGTGACGTGGTGGTACAGGCTTGCCTTCTGCAGGCCCACCGCATTGGCGATGTCCTGCATCGAGGTGGCGTGGTAACCCTTCTGGCGGAAGATCTGGGCTGCGGATTGGACGATATCGGAGCGATTCATGGCAGCCTCGAACTGACTTTGGCCCCACTCCGGCGGCGCCCCCGTCCGCCTGCACCTGCGCTTGTTGCGGCGCAGGCGGGCCGCCGCCGCGTGGCCCGGAGCGCGAAGGGCGACGGCCCGCGGGGCGAACGGCCTCGCCTGGCGGCTCGGGCTCGCCTGCGGGTGGAATGTGCTTTCGTTGGCGAACTTAGGCTGGCGTCACTGACCTACCGACCGGTCGGTAGACAAAATGTAGCACGAATTCAGAGCACGGGTCAATACCCTGCCGGGCAGTCTAGGGGTAGGCGCTGTGGACGGAATCGCAGGAGCGTCGGCCCTTGCGGAGGCATGGTATTGCTGGATGAGGCCATAAGGGCGTCCAATCGGACGCCCTACGTTTCATCCCTGTGGGGGCCAGCCGCTACGCCGGATATCATGACGCTGACCGACGCGCGCTGAGCGAGCCCCAAGCTTGGCGAGGGGCGAAGCGAGGCGCCAGCACTCTATACAGGGCATAACGGACCTGCCTTCGAGGGGTTTTGTCCAAAGCACGGCCCACACCCTGTTAACATTGGCACGCTCAGATGGAGGAGTTGTTCATGGCGATCACGCGCACCGAGGCCCTCGAATACCACCGCCGCGGCCGGCCGGGGAAGATCTCGGTCACCCCTACCAAACCCCTGGCCACCCAGCGCGACCTGGCTCTGGCCTACACGCCCGGCGTGGCTGAACCCGTGCTCGAAATCGAGCGCGACCCCGCCCTGGCCTACGAGTACACCTCCAAGGGCAACCTCGTCGCCGTCGTCAGCAACGGAACTGCGATTCTCGGGCTCGGTGACCGGGGCGCGCTCGCCTCCAAGCCGGTCATGGAAGGCAAGGGGGTGTTGTTCAAGACCTTCGCCGACGTCGATGTGTTCGACATCGAGGTCGACACTCACAACGTCGAAGACCTCATCCGCGTCGTGGCCTGCATCGCTCCCACGTTCGGCGGCATCAACCTGGAGGACATCAAGGCTCCCGAGTGCTTCGAAGTCGAAGAGCGGCTGAAGGCGATGCTCGACATCCCGGTCTTCCACGACGATCAGCACGGGACGGCGATCATCTCCGGCGCGGCCTTGCTCAACGGGCTCGAGCTGGTGGAGAAGGACATCGCCTCGATCCGAGTCGTCGTATCGGGTGCAGGCGCCTCGGCGATCTCCTGCAGCGAGCTGGCCGTTCGCCTCGGCGTGCGACGCGAAAACATCCTCCTGGTGGACACGCGCGGCGTGGTCCACGCCGGGCGCCAGGAGGGCATGAATCCCTACAAGGCCCGCTTCGCGGCCAAGACCGACGCCCGGACGCTGGCCGAGGCGGTGCGCGGCGCGGATGTTTTCTACGGACTGTCGGCGGCCGATGTGCTGACGCAGGACATGGTGCGCAGCATGGCCGATCGCCCCCTGATCTTCGCCATGGCCAATCCCGATCCCGAGATTCGATACGAGCTGGCGAAGGAGGCCCGTCCCGATGCCATCGTCGCCACGGGCCGCAGCGACTACCCCAACCAGATCAACAACGTGCTCGGTTTTCCTTTCATCTTTCGCGGCGCCCTGGATGTCCGGGCGCGCGCCATCAACGAGGAAATGAAGACCGCCGCCGCCCACGCCCTGGCCGAACTGGCCAAGCAGGACGTGCCGGACAGCGTCTTGCACGCTTACGGATTGGATTCGCTGAAGTTCGGGCCGGAGTACATCATCCCCAAACCCTTCGATCCGCGGGTACTGCTTTGGGAATCGCCGGCCGTTGCGGAGGCGGCGATGGAAACGGGTGCAGCCAGGTTGACCATCGACCTGGAGGCCTATCGCCGCGAGCTGGCCTTGCGCCAGGGAAAAGGCATGCGCGTCCGGCAGTTCATCCTCAACAAGGCCCGCCAGAGCCCGCGGCGAATCGTATTCGGCGAAGGCGAGGAGACGAAGATCATCCGCGCGGCGGTGCAGGTTTCCGAGGAGGGCATCGCCCAGCCGATCCTGCTCGGGCGGTCGGAGGTCGTGGCGGAGAAGCTCGCCGGGTTGGGGCTCAACGCCGATCTGAAGGTGATCGATCCGCGCACCTTCCCCCGCCTCGAAGCCTACGCGGAGGCCTATTTTCAACGGCGACAGCGGAAGGGCATGACCCTGGTGCAGGCGCTTTCGCGCGTACAGCAGCGCAACATCTTCGGTCCGATGATGGTCGCCATGGGCGAGGCGGAAGCCTTCGTTTCGGGGCTGACCCACGAGTATCCGGAAGTGATCCGCCCCGCCCTGGAGATCTTCCACACGCGCGCCGGGGCCGGGCGCGCCGCCGGCGCGTACCTGATGATCGTCGACGACCGCGTCTACATCTTTACCGACGCCACGGTCAACATCGAGCCCGGCGCCGAGGATCTGGCCGAGATCGCCTGCCTGGCGGCCGACTTGGCCCGACAGCTCGAGCTCGAGCCGCGTGTGGCCATGTTGTCGTTCTCCAATTTCGGCAGCACCGACCATCCGCTGACCATCAAGGTCCGCAAGGCCGTCGAGATCGTTCGCCAGAAACGGCCGGACCTGGTCGTCGACGGGGAGATGCAGGCGGACACGGCCGTCGTGCCCGAGATCATCGACAGGCGCTATCCGTTCAGCCGGGTCCGGGACGCCAACGTTCTGGTCTTCCCGTCCCTCGAGGCCGCCAACGTCGCCTACAAGCTTGTCGCCCGCCTGGGGAACGCCAGAGCCATCGGCCCCATCCTGCTGGGGCTCGGCGCTCCGGTCCACGTCCTGCAAACGGGTGACGACGTGGAAGACATCGTCCATATGGCCGCGGTGGCCGTCATCGACGCGCAGACGCGCGGGGGCTAATCCGCGGGTCGAAGAGGCATGGGCCGCGCTACCTAGTGGGAGTCGATTGCTGCCGCTGTATGGCTGAAGGCTGCCGTCTCGCACCCCGTTCGCCTGCACCTGCGCTGCGCTTGGTGCGGCGCAGGCGAACGGTGACGGCTGATAGCCGTTCCCTCATGGCCATCCCGTTGCGAGGTCCACGATGGAAGGCTTGACGATTCGCGAGTTGCAGGCCCGGATGCAGGCGGGCGAGTTGACCTCTCGCAGCCTGTGCGAAAGTTACCTCGACCGCATCGAAATGCTCGACCGGCAGGGGCCGGCGGTGAATTCGGTGATCGAGGTCAACCCCGATGCCTTGGCCACGGCCGAGTCTCGGGACGGGGAACGCAAGGCGGGCCGGGTCCGCGGGCCGCTGCATGGGATCCCGATCGTCATCAAAGACAACATCGACACGCAAGATCGAATGCAGACGACCGCCGGTTCGCTGGCCCTGGCGAACACCTACGCATCGAAAGATGCCTACATCGTGCGGCGGCTGCGCTCCGCGGGCGCGGTCTTGTTGGGCAAGGCCAATCTCAGCGAGTGGGCCAACTTCCGCGGCAAACGTTCCGTCAGCGGATGGTCGAGCCGCGGCGGTCTGACGCGCAACCCGTATGCCCTGGACCGCTCGGCGTGCGGATCGTCTTCGGGCTCGGCCGCGGCCGTGGCGGCCGCCTTCTGCGCGGCGGCCGTGGGCACCGAGACCGACGGATCGATCATCTGTC
The DNA here is from genome assembly GCA_035693825.1 of Anaerolineales bacterium. Classification (GTDB taxonomy): domain Bacteria; phylum Chloroflexota; class Anaerolineae; order Anaerolineales; family E44-bin32; genus MGOM01. The sequence goes on along the minus strand of DASSGB010000145.1, from coordinate 9,366 downwards.
CGTCGCAAACCAACGGCATCGTCGGCGTGAAGCCGACCCTCGGATTGCTCAGCCGCAGCGGGATCATCCCCATTGCCCACAGCCAGGACACGCCCGGCCCCATGGCCCGGTGCGTGGAAGACGCGGCCGTGCTGATGGGTGTCATGACCGGGGTCGATGCGGGCGATCCGGCCACGCGCTCGAGCCGTGAGCGCGCCTTTCGCGACTACACGCGCTTCCTCGACAAGGGCGGCCTGACGGGCGCGCGCATCGGAGTCGCTCGCAACATGCTCGGCAGCGACAAGCGCCTGGAGGCCATCCTCGACGCGGCGGTCGAGGTCATGAAGAAGTCGGGGGCGGTGATCGTCGATCCGGCCAACGTGCCGAACTTCGACAAGTTCGCTGAGTCCGAACTGGAAGTCCTGTACTGCGAATTCAAGGCCGATCTGAATCGCTACCTCGCCGGCAGGCCGAAGACAACGCCGGTCCGGTCGCTCGAAGATGTCATACGCTTCAACGAGGCCCACCGCGCGCAGGTGATGCCCTACTTCGGCCAAGAGCGCATGGAGACGGCCCAGGAGAAGGGCCCGCTGACCGGCAAGACCTATCGCCAGGCGTTGAGTCGCGGCCGGCGCCTGACGCGCCGCGAGGGGATCGACGCCGCGTTCCGCAAGCATCGTCTGGACGCCGTTGTCGTCGTCTCCGGGGGGCCGGCCTGGCTGATCGACCTGGCCAACGGCGATGCCCGCAGCTGGGATATGGAGAGCACCTCCCCGCCGGCGGTCGCCGGCTATCCCCACATCACCGTTCCGGCCGGGCACATCTTCGGGCTTCCGGTCGGAATCTCGTTCTTCGCCAGGGCCTGGCATGAACCGGTCTTGCTGCGCATCGCCTATGCGTACGAGCAGGCGACCAACGCCCGCAAGCCTCCGCAGTTCCTGCCGACGGCGACCATTCGCTAGCCGTGACCGAAACCAGGTTTGCTCCGCAAACCTGGTTTCGCATTTGGATTAGAATTCGTTCATCGCCCCTGTAGCTCAGTGGATAGAGCGCTGCCCTCCGGAGGCAGATGCCGGCGTTCGAGTCGCCGCAGGGGCGCCAGAGGGATGAGCCCAAGATGCCGGCCTCAGCGGCCGGCATCTCTGCGTGTCGCTAGAGATCGATCCACCGCACGCTGAGATCCGCGGTGTCGAACATCGCCACGGTGCTGCGGCCCTTCATCCCAAGCAGCTCGCCGGGATTCAACAGCAGGCATTCCCCCACTCTCTCCTCGTGAAGGATGTGGTCATGGCCGTAGCACACGACGGAGTACATCCCCGACCGCGCCAGCCCGACCGCGATTTCAGGATAGTGATTGACGGCGACGACCCGCCCGCCGGCCTGGATTTGCGCCAGGGCGCCGTGCAGTTGGACGTTCGGGAATCCGGAGGCGACCTTGCCGATGAGAAATGTGTCGCCGTCGTTGTTGCCCCACACGACGTGGACCGGCCGATCGCCGGACAACTCGCCCAGGCGGCGGATCATGAACGGCGAACAAATGTCGCCACAGTGGATGACCGCCTCCGCCAGCTCCATGTAGGCCGCAGTCGCCTCGAGTTTCCATAGATGATCGTGCGTGTCGCTCATCACCAGGAACTTCATGGCTGCACCGCCTCCTCCGAGGGCCCGCCTCGGGATCCGATCCAAGCCGGCAAGGCGTACAATTCTCCGTGGAAGATCGCCAAAGGCTGAGGGGCTCCCAGGTGCGCATCCATCATTTGGGGCTGGTCGTGAGCGCCATGCTCGCGCTGATCTTGTCGTCCTGCGGACCCAAGAAGGTCGAGGTCCTCGTGACCGCCTATGACTTCGCCTTTCAGCCGGACACCGTCGAAGTTCCAGCGGGCGCCGAGGTCACCTTGACTCTCGTCAACCACGGCAACGCCGAGCACGTCTGGCTCGTCCTCGAGCGGGACCACGAGCTCACGCTGCCCTTTGACGAAGACGACTCCCCCCATGTCCTCGCCCGCACCATCGCCGACGTCACCGGCCGCGAAACCTTCACCTTTGCCGCGCCCGCCGAACCGGGCGAGTACACCGTGGTGTGCAGCATCCCCGGTCATGCGGAGGCCGGGATGCTGGGAAGACTCATCGTCCGATAACGAATCACGTTTCACGAATCACGGATCACGTCCTCTCGTGATTAGTGATCAGTGATTCGTGATTCGACGGATCAGCCGGCGGCTTCGGTTTCCAGACGTCCATAGACATAGCTTAGGTCTCTCAACCACCCGGAGGGCGCGACGTCTGCATAGTTGGATGGAGCGCGCCAGGTCCAATTCCCCTCCGGAACGCCAGGTACGTTCATCCTGGCATCGCTTCCCAAGCCCAGGAGATCCTGCAACGGAATGATCGCCCAGTCAGCCACCGACGACCACAGCGCCCGGATCATCGCGCGCACGATGTCCGGGCCGTCCGAGGCGAGATAGCGGCGGCAGAAATCTTGCGCGGAAGGTTCGGCGTGTTCGTACCAGCCTCGTGCGGTGTCGTTGTCATGCGTGCCGGTGTAGGCGACGCACGGAGGCGCGTAATTGTGCGGAAGGAAATCGGCCTCGGGCCCCGTCTCAAATCCAAATTGAAGAATCTTCATGCCCGGAAGTCGGAAACGTTCCCGCAAGGCCTTCACGCCCTCGGTCATGAAACCCAGGTCTTCCGCGACCAGAGGCAGCCCCCCAAGCCCGCTTTCCAATGCTCGCAGCAGGGACACGCCGGGAGCATCAACCCACCGGCCGACTTCGGCTGTGGCCTGGCCGGCCGGCACCTCCCAGAACGCGTCCAATCCGCGGAAGTGATCGATGCGCACGACGTCCGCCCAGCGGAGGGCGGCGCGGACACGGGACGCCCACCATGCGAACGCGGTCGAGGCGTGGCGCTCCCAATCGTAGATCGGGTTGCCCCACAGCTGCCCCGTGGAGGTGAAGTAGTCGGGCGGCACACCGGCGACGACCGTCGGCCGGCCGCGGTCATCGAGAAGGAACAACTCGGGATGGGACCAGACGTCGGCGCTGTCGTGGGAGACGTAAATCGGTACGTCTCCCAGAATCGAGACGCCCGCCATGCGGCAACGATCGCGTACCGCGGTCCATTGCCGGTCGAACCAAAACTGCTTGAGCAGCTCGACCTCCACCTCAGCCGATAGCTGGCGGCGGGCCTCGGCCAACGCCGACGGGTCGCGCTCGGCAAGCGGGGCCGGCCATTCGGTCCACGCCCGGCCGCTGTGGGCGCGCTTCAGAGCCAGGAAGAGCGTCGCGTCTTCCAGCCAAGACGCCTCCCGCTCTCGAAAGGCGTCGAAGGCCTCGTGCTCCGCGGTTGCCCCTCGCCGCCAGTTGCCCGCAGCCGTCGCCAACAGACTCTCCTTGACTCTCGTCACCTGCTCGAAGTGGACCTCGTCCCTTGGAAGCGCCGCCGCGATCCGGAGATCGTCCTCGCTCAGGAGACCTTGCCCGCCCAGCACTTCAAGGCTGATCAGGAGCGGGTTCCCGGCGAAGGTGGAAGGCGACTGGTACGGAGAGTTGCCGCCGCCGATGTGCCCGAGGGGCAACACCTGCCACACTCGACACCCGGCTCCCGCCAGGAACTCCAGCCACTCGTGCGCGGCACGCCCCAGGTCCCCGATCCCATGCGGCCCGGGGAGGCTCGTCGGATGAAGCAGAATCCCGCCGGCGCGGGCAGGTGTCAGGGCCATTCGCCGATGGACGCCCGCTCGCGTTTCGCCGAACGATACAGGTCGACGTACTGGCGAGCAGACGATTCCCAGGAATGATCGCGGGCCATGGCGCGCCGCTGCAAGGCCCGCCAGCGTCGCTTGTCGCTGTGCGTTTCGAGCGCCCGGTCGATGGCATGCGCCAGGGCTTCCGGATCCGGCGCGTCGAAGACGAAACCGGTGCTGTCCGGAAGGCGATAATCCACCACCGTGTCGCGCAACCCGCCGGTGTTGTGGACCACAGGAATGCAGCCGTAACGCATGCCGATCATCTGCACCAACCCGCAAGGCTCATAGCGCGAAGGTACCAGCAGGATGTCGGCGCCGGCGAAGATCCTTCGCGAAAGGGGCGCATCGTGCCGCTCGAGGAATCTCGCCCGGCCGGCGTGCGCTGTCGCAAAACCGGTCGCCTGGCGAGCCAGCTCCCACCTTCCGGTACCGATCAGCACGAACTGCCAGTTCGACGAGAAGCGAGTTTCGAGCGCGGCCAGCGCCAGATCGAGCCCTTTTTGTGGATCGAGTCGCCCGATGAATCCCAGCAGCGGTGTGTCGGGCTCGTCGGGCAGGCCGAGCTCTCTGCGCAGGGCGGTCCTGTTCTTGTCCCTGGGTTCCAGACGCCGGGAGCTGAAGCGATAGCGGACGGATGGGTCGCGCCACGGGTTCCATGAGGCCAGGTCAAGACCGTTGAGAATGCCTTTCAACCGCGAGGCGCGTGCCTCGATGAAGGCGTTCAGGCCGACGCCCAGTTCGGGAGTGCGGATCTGCTCGGCGTACGTCGGGCTGACCGTCGACAACCGATCCGCAGCGGCGATCCCCTGGGGCAGCGGCAGCGTTCGCGCCCACTCGGGCAGGTCATCCGCAGCCAGCGGCTTCAAACCGTAGACATTCCACAGGGCATCCGATCCGGCGCCCAGGTGACCGAGGTTGTGGATGGTCAGGATGCCCGCAGCCGTGGACCAGAACGGCTCGCGTCGACGCAGCTCACTCAGGCGAACAAGGGCCAGGGCCGCGTGCCAGTCGTGCGCGTGGACGATATCCGGACGCCAATCCTGGACCCGGCACGCCTCGAGGGCGGCCATGGTCCAGAAGAGAAACTTCTCGGCGTCGGCCATCGGATCGCCGTATACGCCGGAGGCCCAGCGAACAGGGTCGCCGTCGACGGCATAGATCTTTTCCCCGCCGGATTGGGATTCGTAGATCCCGACCGCCAGGGTTTCCTTTCCACGCGGCAGGTCCAGGCGCAACGCCGGCTCTCCGCGCGGCAGCGACGAGCCGGGATAGGCCGGAAGGAAGACCCGGACGTCGTGGCCCAACCGGCGCAGGGCATGAGGCAGCTCGCCGCCCACGTCGCCCAGGCCGCCGACTTTGACCCAGGGAGTGGCCTCGGCGATGAGGAACAGGATGTTCACGCGCGAAACCAGCGGTGATCGATATCGGGAAAGACCTTGTCCTTTTCCCAGAGACGCGCCGCCAGCGCCGCATCGGGCCGGCCGGCCTCGGATCCTGCCAACAGCTCGCCGAAGTTCTCGAGGTGACCGTGAAAGCGCTCGACGGCGTATTCGCGGGCCTGGCCGGTCGTCACCAGGAAGGGCCAATCCGACGATTGCAGGAGGAGCAGTTCTCGGGCCGCCTGATCGAGGACGCTCTTGGCGTCCGTGCCGACGTCCCCGGCGCGCTGGACGGCGGACGCGAAGCGCGATTCGGCCTGATGGATCAGCGGCCACATCCAATGCGTGTCAGCATTGTCCCAGACGAAATGGTTCCCCCCGGCCCCCCACGATCCTTCCGGCAGGCGTATGACCGTCTCAGGCGGATGCGCGTCGAGGAAGGCCGAGGCCGAGGTGAGGTCTACGGAAGGTGTGTCCGCCAACCGTCGGATGACTCCTTCAAGCCAGTCGATGCCTTCGAACCACCAGTGGCCGAACAGCTCCGTGTCGTAGTTGGCGCAGATCATCCCGTATTTGCCGGTCTCCGCGTGGAAACCCGCCAGCAACTCGGCCACAAGGTGAGCGAAGTGATCCGCATGTTGCCGCACTTTGCCTTCGGCCCAATCGGGATGATAGGCATCCTTCTCGCCCAGCCCGACGCGCGCCCCACTGATGCGCCAGTACTGCATGCCCGAGATGCCGTCCTTCTTGTGGAATTCCCGGTAGTCGAAATCGCCCGGATAGCCCCAATCGGCGCTCCACACCTGCAGGCCGGTCTTGTTCTCCCGTCCGAGAACGGCCACGCGAGGTTCGTTGACGTAGTACGGCAAGAACGTCGTTCCACCCATCGCGGCCGTCGATGCCGCGAGCGGAACCAGGTATCTTCGGGTGACCGCGCCGTAAGGGCCGATCGCCTCGCCGGCTGCGACCCCGACCGGAAGGCCCCCTTCGATCATATGCGTCTCGGTGAAGAAGAGTCCCAATCCATGACGGGCCAGGAAGGTCTCGATCCCGGGACGGACGCGCCCGTCCTCCGCCTCGAAGGCGGGCCGGTAGGCGCATTCGGGGAGCCAGATGGCGCGGGGCGCACGGCCCAGATGCCGTCGATGCGCGGCGACCGCGGTTTGCAGTTGAAGGTTGATCGATTCGTCGCGATCCAGAAGCGGCAAATAGCCGTGTGTGGCGGCGCAGGTGACGACCTCGATCAGGCCGGCATCCTCGAGCCGGGCGAAGGCCCCCACCAGATCCCGGTGATAGGCGTCCTGGAAGGAGCGCAGCACGCTCCGGTAGCGCTCGGCGTAGAACCCCGCCAGCCAGCTGAGATGCAAATCGCCTTCGGATTTCCACCGCGAGATGTCGGCTTCTGCCGCCCGTATCTTGTCTTCAACGTAGGTCTCGAAATTGCGCCGGACGTCGGCGTCGGCCAATTGCTCGAGCAAGACGGGGGTCAGGCCGAGCGTCAATCGCGCGCCGACGCCCTCGGCCTGCAGTTTGTGGAGCATGTCGAGGAGAGGCACGTAGGTTTCAGCCGAAGCTTCATGGAGCCATTCCTCGCCATGGGGCCAGCGCCCGGCCCGACGCGTGTAGGGAAGATGGGAATGGAGGACGAAGGTGAACGCGCCGTCGGCGGCCAAGGGTACCTCCGGGGCCTCCATTCTAGCAGAGCCAATCGAATCGCCCGGTGGGATAGAATCGGTCCTCGTGGACGGGGCGGACCTCGAAAGCCTATGGGCGGACATTCTCTCTCGCGAACCGAAGCGAGTCGCCCGGGCCCTCGAGCAACTCGACCCTGGCAGTCGCACAAGTGTGGTCGCACATCTCAAGCGTATGGCGACCGAAGTCGGCTGGCAGCCTTCACAGCAGTTGAATGCGCGCGCCGCCCTGCAGACCCTCGGCCTTTCGCTCGACCCATGGAGAGAGGACAACGTCATGCCCGAGCCTCAGACCACCCTTCCCCACTGGGACGTCTCCGTCGTTTACTCCTCCCTCGAGTCCGCCGATTTCCAACGCGGATTCCAGGCCACGCTCGCTCGGATCGACGAGCTTATCCGCCTGGCCGACACGCTGGGGGTCCCGGGACCGGGGGTCCGTGGACCGGTGGACGACCCCAGGGGGGCGCTCGAGAAGATCCTCGTCGCGCAGAACGCCACGCTCGAAGACGTGTCGACCCTGGAGGCGTACATCTACGCCTTCGTGTCGACCGATACCCGCAACGACATGGCGCAGGCACGACTGTCGGAGCTGCAGCAGGCTCGGGTGAAACTGAACATGCTGACGGTTCGCCTCACGGCATGGATCGGAGGCCTGGACATCGAGGCGATGATCGGACCATCGAAGACGATCGCCGATCATGCCTATCTCCTCCGCCGGGCCAAGACCCGGGCCCAGCATCTGATGCCGGCGGACCTCGAGGGGCTGGCCGCCGAGCTCAGCCTGACCGGGAGCACGGCCTGGGAGAAGCTGCATTCGACGTTCACCTCCCAGCTCATGGTGCCGCTGGAAATCGACGGCCGCGTCGAGCAGATGGCGATGAGCGCCGTCCGCAACTTCCGGCAGGATCCCGATCCAGCCCTCCGGCGACGCGCGTATGAGGCGGAGATCGCCGCGTGGCACAAGGCCGAGGTGCCTCTGGCGGCGGCGATGAATTCCATCAAAGGTGAAGTCCTGGCGCTGGCGCGCCGTCGAGGCTGGAGCTCTCCGCTGGACGCGGCCCTGTTCGACCATGGGATCGACAGGTCGATCCTCGAGGCCATGCAGTCCGCGGCGGTCGACTCGTTCCCGGACTTCCGGCGGTACCTGCAGGCCAAGGCGCGCGCCCTGGGGAAAGACAAGCTCGCCTGGTACGACATCGAGGCGCCGGTGGGCGCGAGCGAGCGCGCCTGGGGCTACGCCGAATCGCGCGCCTTCATCGAGGACGAGTTCGGCCGGTTCACCCCCTCCCTGGGCAGCCTGGCTCGGCGTGCATTCGATGAGCGGTGGATCGACGCCGAGCCGCGCGAGGGAAAGGTGGACGGAGCGTTCTGCATGTGGCTGCGCCGGGGCGAGTCACGCGTGTTGGCGAACTTTCACTCGACGTATCAGGCGATGACGACGCTGGCCCACGAGCTGGGGCACGCGTTTCACAACCGGTGCCAGGCCGAACGCTCGGCCCTTCAGCGCGTCGATCCCATGACTCTGGCCGAGACCGCCAGCATCTTCTGCGAGACGCTGATCGAGGAAGCCTCCCAGGCGCGGGCCGAGGGCGCCGAGCTTCTGGGGCTCCTCGAGCAGTCGCTTCAGGGCCCGCTGGGCATCGTCGTCGACATTCACAGCCGGTTCCTGTTCGAGCAGGAGGTCTTCTCGCGGCGCTCGGAGCGCGAGCTCTCGGCGGATGAGTTCTGCGAGATGCTGCTCGCGGCGCAGCAGGCAACGTATGCCGACGGACTCGAGCCGTCGACCTACCACAAATACATGTGGGCCATGAAGCCGCATTACTACAGCGCCGAGCTTTCGTTCTACAACTTCCCTTACACCTTCGGCCTGCTGTTCGGCCTGGGCTTGTACGCGCAATACCTCGATCAGCCGCAGGCCTTTCGCGCCAAATATGAAGACCTTCTCTCGCGAACCGGCATGGCCGCCCCCGCCAGCCTGGCCTCCGACTTCGGGATCGACATCCGCTCGACGTCGTTCTGGCGCTCCAGTCTGGATGTCGTTCGCCGGAAGATCGACCGCTTCGTGGAATTGGTCGGCAAGTCGGCCCGATGAGCTCGAAGACGGGGCCTTGAGGCGAGCATGGCCCGCAAAGCCAGAATCGTCAAAGGCTTTCATTTGGCCGTGGGCGTTGTCTTCACCACAATGCTGGTCTGGATGCTGTACGAAGGGTTTACGGGCCGCATCAGCCTGGTGTCGTGGATCACGGTCGCGTTGTTCGTCGTCGAAGGCGCGATCCTTGGCCTGAACCGGTGGACATGTCCCCTGACGTCTTACGCCGAACGACTGGGGCTGGAGCGCGGCCGGGTGACGGATATCTTCCTGCCGAAGTGGGCCGCCGACCGGGCCTTCCAGATCTACGCGGTCTTGTTCGTTATGGCGTTTGTTTTGTTCGTCGTCAGAGTGCTGTAGTCCCGGGATTCGACCTCGGCCTCTCGCAGGCGAACGCGTGGGGGCATGCCATGCCGTCTCGCACCCCGTTCGCCTGCACCCCGTTCGGGCCGCGAGCCCCATAGTCTGTTCGGAGGGCTT
>DASSGB010000144.1:0-11702 GCA_035693825.1 Anaerolineales bacterium | reverse complement strand
ACCGCGCCGACTGGCTGTGGGATCACCTTCCGCGTCTCGTCCCTTCTTCGAACGGCGAGTTGTACCTTACCGACCTGGTCGGCATGGCGGCCGCCGGAGGGCTTTCGATCGCCGGTGTGCCGGCGACCGATCCGGAGGAGGCCATCGGGATCAACACGCGCGCGCACCTAGCGGAGGCTGAGGCTGTTCTCCGGCGACGCATCAATCGTCGGTGGATGATGGAGGGGGTTACCATTGTCGACCCGGAGCGGACCTACATCGAGCCGGGGGTGACATTGGGTCGGGACACAACCGTGCTGCCGGACACCCACTTGCGCGGAGACACGAGCATTGGGGCCGAATGCATCCTGGGCCCCGGGACGATCGTGCGCGATTCACACATCGGCGATCGCTGCCGCGTCGAGGTCTCCGTGCTGGAGGGCGCGCGGCTCGATCAGGATGTCCACGTCGGGCCGTTCGCTCATCTGCGTCCGGGGGCGCAGCTCGGGCGGGGCGTTCACATGGGCAATTTCGGAGAGGTGAAGAACAGCCGCCTCGGCCCCGGAGTCAAGATGGGCCACTTCTCGTACGTCGGGGATGCCACGATCGGGTCGGGCACGAACATCGGCGCCGGCACCATCACCTGCAACTTCGGCCGCGATGGAAAGAAGCATCAGACCGAGGTGGGAGAGGGCGCGTTCATCGGTTCGGATACGCTCCTGGTGGCGCCCGTTCGCGTTGGAGACCGAGCCGCGACGGGTGCGGGTTCTGTCGTGACTCGCGATGTTCCCAGCGACGCGCTGGCGGTTGGGATGCCGGCGCGAGTCATCCAGAAAAGGCCCCAAACGCGTGGCTGACCCCCTGGCCATCGCCTGGTTGCTGGTCGTCCTGGCCCTCGACGCGCTGGTGGTCGCCGCCCGGGCCTCCCTCATGAATGCCCACGCGCCGACACTGGAGGTCCTTCAGGAGCAAGGCGTCATCGGCGCCTCCCTGGCGTCGCGCGTCGCGTCCGAAGCGTCAAGGCTGCTGTTCGCGACCGGTGGGGCGATGACTCTGCTCCGGCTGACGTCGCTCGGATTGTCCTGGGCCGCGCTTGGATCGTTGCCGCTTCTGCCCGGAGGCCGGGTGGCGGCAGCGCTCGCGGGTGGGGCGGGGCTGCTGGGGATCATCGAGGCTGTGGCGGGCAGATCGGTCCTGCGGTCGGCGAATGCCTGGGCGGCACGCCTTTCCTTCCTTGCGGCGTTTCTGGTGTGGTGCCTCTCGCCCGTTCAGCGCCTCCTGGCGGGGCTGCTGGAACCGTCGGGCGAAAGCAGCGCCTTCCCCGTCGTGACCGAAGCGGAAATCAAGACTCTGGTGGACGCGGGCGAGGAAGGCGGCGCCATCGAGGAGGAAGAGAAGGAGATGATCTATTCCATCTTCCGCCTCGGGGATACACTGGCGCGCGAGGTGATGATCCCCAGGATCGACATGCAGGCTTTCGAGGAGCGGACGCCTCTGACGCAGGTCGCCGACGGACTGTTGGCGACGGGGCACTCGCGCGCTCCCGTGTATCGCGGCTCCATCGATCGGATCGTCGGACTGGTGTACGCCAAGGACATGTTGAGCGCCTGGAGGCAGGGCAAGCAGGATCAACCCGTGGGGGAATTCGTCCGGCCGGCGGTATTCGTGCCCGAGGCCAAGAAAGCCGACGACTTGCTGGCCGAGCTCCAGTCGCGCCGAATCCATGCAGCCATCGTTGTGGACGAATACGGGGGCACGGCGGGCATGGTCACGGTCGAAGACATCCTCGAAGAGATTGTGGGCGAGATTCGCGACGAGTACGACGTGAGCGAAGAAGCCCCCTACCAGCAGGTGCAGGAAAACGAGTTCATCTTCAGCGGACGGATCGACCTGGACGACGTCAACCAGGTGGCGGGGTCGCATCTTCCCAAGGACCGAAGCGACACGTTGGCCGGGTTCATCTACGGCCGTCTGGGGCGCGTCCCCACGGCAGGCGATGCCATGGAGGCCGGAGGGCTGAGGCTCGTCGTCGAACGTGTGGCCGGCAGGCGCATCGAGAAAGTGCGCGCCCGCCGGCTTCAGGAACCCACCGAGGAGGTCGAAGGCGATGGCTCTATCGGCTGAGCAAATCGGCCACCTGGTCGACGCCGCGGCGAAGGCGCGCCAGCATGCCTACGCCCCGTATTCGAAATACCTTGTCGGTGCGGCGGTGCTCGCCGGCTCGGGATCGACGTACGTCGGGGCGAATGTGGAGAACGCGGCCTTCCCGAGCGGGATGTGCGCCGAGCGCGTGGCGGTGTTCGACGCCATCGCGCGAGGCGAGCGAGAGATAAAGGCGGTGGTTGTCGTGACCGAAAACGGAGGCGCTCCGTGCGGGGCGTGCCGTCAAGCGCTGGCCGAGTTCGGACTGGACGCCGACGTCATCCTGGTGGACGCGACGTGCAATATCAGCGCGCAGACGACGCTCCGCGAACTTCTGCCTCGAGCTTTCCGACCGCAGGATCTGCCGCGGCGATAGGCAGGCGGTTCCCCGCTCAAGCGAGGTCAGGTGGAGGGGAATCCGCTTTGCGCGCTACGGGGAGTGGATATCGTTCGTCACGTCGAAGAAGCTGTACGGCTTGTCGTACTCGGAGTAGAGCACGCGGTCCGGCAGCCTCGGGTACGTTCCCCCGAACACCTGATTGAAAACGACCCGGAAAGAATTCACCGGAGAGATTCCGGCATACAGGCCCGCGTCGCCGCTCGGCAGCAGGTAGGCATTGAAGATGGTCATGCGTTCCTGGACGTAGGACACGCGGCCGGTGTTGGAGTCGGGGCCATGATCACCTTGAAGGATGATCACCGGCGGCGTGGACGACTGCGAGAGGATCGACGCGATGATCCTCTCCAACTCACGATTGACAAAGGCGACCTGGTCCGAATACCCCTCGAGGTATTCTTCGTGGGAGGGATCGCTGGCGTCGAAGGTGAAGCGCAACGTGAAGGGCGCATCGGGCGTCAGGGGCTGGCCCTCGGCGCCGAAAACGAACGGCGGATGCGGCGAGACGATATGGGCGAAGATGAATCGGGGCCGATCTGGAACCGAGAGCCGGCCGAGGTTGTCCAGGATGTAGGCGATGCGCGTTCGATGGACTTCGTACGGATAGTCCAGGGTGGGAATGAAACGCGGCAGCGCCACCACGCCGTCGGATACAAGGCGCACCAGCGTCGTCTGAGCCAGCATGGATTCGAATGGGTTGGCTCCCTGCAGACTCAGGGTTTCGTCGACGGTGCCTGGACTCAGATACACATCCGCATCCCGCCACTCGGTGCCCGGCAGTCCCGTGGAGAAGGCCACCGTCTCGTAGCCCAAGCCTTCGAGCTGTCTTCGGACCTCGCTGTGCAGGATGATGTCCCACAAGGATTGCCGGCCGCGACTTTCGGCCCCGAGCTCCGGCAAGAGGGCGTCGAGGTAGTTCATGTTCAAGGATGAGGCCAGGGAGAGCCCGGTCTGCGCGTAGTTGGAGGTCGCTGCCTCGGCCACGAAGAAGCCTCGCTCTCGAAGGAAGTCCAGGAAAGGCGTATTGTCGAATCCGTAGACACGCTGCAGCGTGTCTTGCCGTGCGTACGCGTCCAGGATGATGTAGTAGACATCCGGAGGAGGCTGGCCCTCGGGCAGGCGCAGCTCGGTCGCCGGCGTGGAAACCCGAGCCGGCTGCGGAGGCTGGAGCGCGTTCGCGACCAGGGAAATCAAGGGCAGGGCGACGAGCACGCCCGACATCACGTTGAGGGCAGTGGTCGCCGGGCGCGCGTCTCGCACTCGTCTCAGGATACCGACGGCCACCAGAACAAAGATCAACGCCATGGCCGGCGCCAGGTAGCGATGGCGTCCGATGCTCGCGCCCAGCCCGCCTGCCTTCAGCAGCCCGTAGATGTGACCGTACGAGAAGAAGATCAGGACCGTCAGGCTGGCCAGCAGGCCGGCGCGATAGATATCGCGAGCAAGAAGCCAATACACGCCGGTCAAGAACGCCGCGCCCGCCAGCGAAAAGAGCAGGGCACGCAGGGCCTCGGAGGGTGTCGTCCAACCAAGGTTGTGCGTCAGCAAAGCCAGGACGGGATAGGCCGCAAGCCAGAATGGATGCAGCACCAGGACGCGCTTGGCGTTGGGAGCAGTCATTGGAAGCGAGGATTGTACCCGATGCCGTCGCGAGGCCGGTTGCGAAGGTATAATCCCCGACATGCAGGGTCGCGAGCGCGTTTTCCGCACGGAAGCGGTCATCCTTCGACGTCATGACCTCGGCGAAGCCGATCGACTGCTGTCGGTCTTCACCCCCGACCGCGGCAAGTTGCGCGTGGTCGCCAAGGGCGTACGGCGGACTCGCTCGCGTAAGGCCGGGCACCTCGAGCCGTTGACGCGCACCTCGCTCCTGATCGCTAGAGGCCGCGACCTGGACATCGTGACGCAGGCCGAAGCGATCGAGACCTTCCCCGGTCTGAGGAGCAACCTCTTGCAGGTCGGTCACGCCTCCTACGCGGTCGAACTTGTCGATCGTTTCACGTGGGAGGAAGGTGAGGGCCACTCCCTGTACCACCTTCTGGTGGACACGCTCAGTCGCCTGGAGGGGGGTCGCGATCCCTTCGCCGTACTGCGTTTCTTCGAACTCCACCTCCTCGAAACTGTGGGCTATCGTCCCGAGCTCTACCGCTGCCTTGGCTGCAGCGCCGAGATTCAGGCGCAAGATCAGTTCTTCGGCCCGGTGCTTGGAGGCGTGTTATGCCCGGCCTGTGGGCCGCGGCAGCCGGGAACGCGTGCCTTGAGCCTCTCGGCGTTGAAGGTCCTGCGGCATTTGCAGCGAAGCGCCTTCGAAGCTGCGGCCGCGCCGGCGATTCGAACAGGCGTCCGCGCCGAAGTGGAAAGGCTGCTGGAAGAGTACATCGCCGCCATCCTCGAACGACGCCTTCACACTCCCGCCTTCCTCCGAACCGTGCGACGGCTCGAGCCTGATCCGACCGGCTAGGCTCCGAAACCCCTCTCCATGTTGACTTTCCAATCCGCCATTCTCGCCCTGCAGCACTACTGGGTCGAACACGGCTGCCTTCTGGCCCAGCCTTACTACACCCAGGTCGGCGCGGGAACGATGAATCCCGCCACCTTCTTGCGCGTGCTCGGGCCCGAACCGTGGCGCGTGGCCTACGTCGAACCGTCCATCCGTCCGGATGACGGGAGATTCGGCGACAACCCCAACCGCATGCAGCAGCACACACAGTTCCAGGTGATCCTGAAGCCGGATCCGGGCAATCCTCAGGAGCTGTACCTGGATTCGCTCACCGCGCTGGGGATTGACCCGCATCGCCATGATCTGCGGTTCGTGGAAGACAACTGGCAGTCGCCGGCCCTGGGCGCCTGGGGATTGGGCTGGGAAGTCTGGCTGGACGGGCAGGAGATCACCCAGTTCACCTATTTCCAGCAAGCCGGGGGCCAGGTGCTCGACCCGGTGTCGGTGGAGATCACCTACGGTCTCGAACGCATCCTGATGGCGCTACAGGGCGTGGCTCACTTCAAGGATCTCGCCTGGAGCGATGGCTGGACCTACGGCGACGTCAACCTGCAGGCCGAGCGCGAACACAGCCGCTATTACTTTGAGGTGGCCGACGTCGAGCGCGTGCGCACCATGTTCACCGAGTACGAGGCTGAAGCCGCCGCCTCGCTCGCGGCCGGATTGGTGCTGCCCGCCTACGACTACGTGCTCAAGTGCTCGCACGCCTTCAACATCCTGGACACGCGCGGCGCGGTCGGGGTGACGGAGCGTGCCGGTTTGTTCGGGCGCATGCGCGATCTCTCCCGCGGCGTGGCCGAGGCCTACCTCGAGCAGCGCCGCGCCGAGGGCTTTCCGTGGCTGGCTGATGCCAAGCTGGTCTCAGGCCCTCCGGCCGCGGCGGAGGCGGACGATCCGGGTTCGCCTCCCGAAAGACCCGCGGCCTTCTTGCTCGAAATCGGCACCGAGGAGCTGCCCGTCGGCGATCTGGATCAGGCGCTGGCTCATCTCGAGCAGTCGACGCCGCCTCTCCTGTCGGCGGCGCGCCTGGATCATGGGACGGTCTCCGTTTTCGGCACGCCGCGGCGCCTGGCCGTCCTGGTCTCCGACATGGCGCCGCGGCAGTCGGACGCGGCCGAAGTCGTGAAAGGGCCGCCTGAGGCGCGGGCCTTCGACGCCGAAGGAAGACCGACTCAGGCCGCGATCGGCTGGGCGAAGAAGCAACGCCTGCCCCTGGAGGCGGATTCGCTGCGCGAGCTCGTGGCCGAGGTCGAAGGCGGCCGGTACCTGGTTCACACGGCGACGCGCCCGGGCAAGGCAGCCTCGCAGGTGCTTGTCGATCACGTCCTAAACGAGTTGTTGGGCGGACTTGCGTTCGATCGATCGATGCGCTGGCTGCCCGCAGGCGATGGCGCAGGCGAGTCGAGTCCCAGCTTCTCTCGACCGATCCGCTGGCTGGTGGCTCTGCATGGTGGGCATGTGGTGCCCTTCGAATTCGCCGGGCTTCGCGCCGGCCGCCGTACGAGGGCTCTGCGCTTCCGCGAACCGGAATCCCTTCGACTGGAAACCGCCGAGGCGTACCGCACTCAGCTGGAGAAACAGGGGATCGTGCTCGATGCGGCTCAACGGCGCGGTCATATCGCCGAGGCGGCCGCCGTCCTGGCATCTGAAGCGGGGGGACGCCTCGTTCCCGACGAAGAGCTCCTGGCCGAGGTTGCCAATCTGGTCGAGGCCCCGGCGGTGCTCATGGGATCGTTCGATCGCGAGTTCCTGCGGCTGCCGGATGTCGTCTTGATCGGCGTGATGAAGAAGCACCAACGCTACTTCCCCGTGCACAAGGCTGACGGCAGCCTCCTGCCCCATTTCATCGCCGTGGCCAACGGCCGGCGTGCCTCGATGGATGCCATTCGCCAGGGCAATGAACATGTCTTGCGGGCGCGTTTCGCGGATGCGAGCTACTTCGTCCGCCGCGATCTGGCGCAGCCGCTCGAGTCGTACATCCCGCGGCTCGGCGGGTTGACCTTTCAGGCCGGGCTGGGGACGGTTCTCGACAAGGTCGAGCGCGTGGTTCGGCTCACCCCCTGGACGGCGATGGCCCTCAACCTCTCGGCGGGCGAGAAGGCGAGCGCTCTGCGCGCGGCGCAATTGTCGAAGGCCGATATGGCCACGGCCATGGTGGTCGAGATGACCTCGCTTCAGGGAGAAATGGGGAAGTTCTACGCCGAGAAGTCAGGCGAACCAGCCGACGTGGCCCAGGCCATCTTCGAGCACCTCCAACCGCGGTTCCCCGGCGATGCCGTCCCCAGCAACCGGACGGCTCTGGCGGTTGGCCTGGCGGACCGACTCGACACACTCGTGGGACTCTTCGCCGTCGGGATGCAACCGACCGGCACGCGCGATCCGTTCGGCCTGAGGCGGACAGCGATCGGGCTCGTGCAGCTGCTCGCGGCCAATTCGATTCGCATCGACCTGCGCGAAGGACTGAGGCAAGCCGCGGCGGGGCTGCCAGTTCCTGTGCCTGCCGGCGCGCTCGAGGCCAGCCTGGGATTCATCGTCGCCCGTGACGAATCGTTGCTGCTGAGTGAGGGAAAACGGTTTGACGTGGTGGCGGCCGTCCTGGGCGCGCAGGGGCATGATCCGGCCGGTGCGCACATCGCCGTCGATGAGCTGTCGCAAGCCGCCTCGGCACCGGTTTGGCCGGCGACTCTTCAAGCCTATGCTCGCTGCGTGCGGATCCTTCGAGGTCAGCCGAAGGACGATGCCGCTCCGGGCCCTTTCAGCCATCCGGCGGAGAAGGCACTCGACCAGGGCTTGCGAGTCGCCGAGTCGGCCCAACGCCGAGTCGGCTCCGTGGCTGATTTCGTGAAGGTTCTTACGCCGTTGGTGCCCGTCATCAGTCGGTTTTTCGAGGAAGTGCTCGTGATGAGCGAGGATCCGACCGAGCGGCGGACCCGTTTGAGCCTGGTTCGCCGGGTGGCCCGACTGGCGGAGGGCATAGCTGACCTGTCGCGCATGGAAGGCTTCTGACTGCGCGGCGGCGGCCGTGCCAGTTCGCTCTCCCGGCCGCCGCTTTGGATAGACCGCTTTCCGGCTCGCGCCTATAATCTCAACCCCGGCCGTCCCCGCCGCTCGCGACGGGAACTCGCCCGTCTCGGAGGGCCGGCCGGGAACGCATCGAAGGGACCGGCGACGCATCATGACCGTGGTGGACGACGTCAAAGACAGAATCGACATCGTCGAGCTCGTCGGCGAGACGGTGAAGTTGCGCAAGTCGGGGCGCAACTACACTGGATTCTGCCCGTTCCACCCCAACACGCGCACTCCCGCCTTCGTCGTGTTTCCCGAAACCGGGACGTGGAGATGCTTTGGGGCGTGCAACGAGGGCGGGGACGCCTTCCGTTTCCTCATGAAGAAGGAAGGCTGGGACTTCCCCGAGGCGCTGCAGTTCCTCGCGCAGCGTGCCGGCGTCGAGCTCACCCGGCGCGGGCCGGAGGCGGAGGCCGAACCGGAGACGCAAGCCCGTCTGCGCCAGGCTCTCGAAGCCGCCGCGGCATTCTATCGTCACCACCTCATCAGCACGCCGGGTGGGCAGCCGGTCCTGGATTACCTCCACCAGCGCGGGCTGCGCGACGAAACGCTCGAGACCTTCGGCGTTGGCTATTCGCCCGAGGCATGGACGACGACCCGCCAGCATCTTCTGGAGCGAGGCTTCGCCGAGAACGAACTCGCCGAGGCCGGATTGACCACCGAGGGCCGGGACGGGACACCCGGAGATCGGTTCCGCCATCGGATCATGTTCCCCATTCGTGACGCGCGCGGCCGAATGTGCGGCTTCGGGGCACGCGCCTTCGACCCTCAGGCTCAGCCGAAGTTCCTCAACTCTCCGCAGACGAGTCTGTTCGACAAGGGGCGCCTGTTGTACGGGCTGGATCTCGCCCGTCGATCGATCCGCCAGAAGGAGCAGGCGGTCATTGTCGAGGGCTACCTCGACGTGATGGCTCTTCATCAGGCGGGCTTCACCAATGCTGTGTCTCCGATGGGCACCGCGCTGACCGAAGACCAGCTTCGCCTGTTGAAACGGTCCACGCGGCGCATGGTCCTGGCGCTCGACGCCGATGCGGCCGGGGACCAGGCGACGCTGCGCGGCCTGGACATGGCCCGCCAATCGCTCGATCGCCAGTCGGAGCTGGTCTTCGATCCGAGGGGCTACATTCGTTTTGAGGGCCGCCTGGATGCCGAAATCCGCGTCGTGAGCCTGCCGGCCGGGAAGGATCCCGACGAGATCGTGCTCGAAGATCCGGCGCAGTGGGAGTCTCTGGTACAGCAAGCCCGGCCGGTCGTCGAATACGTTCTGGACGTGCTGACCGCCACGCGCCCGGTCGACGATCCCAAGGTCAAGGCGGAGATCGCGCGTCAGGTGCGTCCATTGATCGAGGATGTGGCCGATCCCGTCGAACGAGAAGCTCACCTTCAGCTGTTGGCGCGGCGACTCCAGATCGATGAGCGCTCCCTGGCCGGCGTGCGGCCTCCTACCGGCCGGCCGCGACGGCGCACCAGGCCGCCGGCAGAGACCAGCGCCCCTGTCGTGACCGGCGCCGTCGACCCGCAGGGCGAGCGTTTCTGTCTGGGACTGCTGCTTCACAACCCGGAGCTGTTGTATCGCGTCGATCGCAGATTTCAGGAACTCGCCCTGGATCGGTTGAACTCGGAAGATTTCACCGGCACCGATCGGCAGGTGGCTTTTCAGGCCGTTCGCAACTCCCTCCAACAGGATGAGGAGGAGCCGGGTCAGCATTGGCGGAGCCGGCTCGCCCCGGTTCTCCTGGAAGCCGCCGAATCGCTGGTCGAAACGGCCGATGCCCTGGAGATCGATCCAGAACGGCTGGCGGCCGAAGCCGAGGCACAATCCTTGCGCCTCCGCCGCCGGCGTTTAGAATCGCAAATCACCCAGCTTCGCTTCCAGCTTCAGGCTGCGCAAGAAGAGGAAGTCGAAGCGGGTGACATTCGACGCCTGGCGCACGACGTGCAACGTCTGGGGACGCAGAAGGACCAGATCGACCGGGCCCTGTCGGCACACCGGCCCAGCCCGACGCAGGAGGAAACCTCCCTTCGAGCGGGGAGGGCGGAAGAGGCAGCGGAAGCAAACGGTGGGTCCGAATTCCGTGAGCAGACCCCTCGGTGAAGGGAATGGATCGAGCGATCAGCGAACCCGAAGAAGAAGGCGACGACTTTCTCCCGGCCGACGAGGGCGCCGAGGCGGGCGACGGCGACGAGCTGGTCGACGAACTCGAGGAGGGCCTTGAGTCCGGCGACTCGGCCGACGTCGAGCCGGATCTTGAGGAGGTCCTCGAGGCCGAGGAGGAAGTCGGGCCGGAGGAGATCGGCCCGACCGGCGAGCTCGCCGACGATCCCGTCCGTCTCTACCTGAAGGAGATCGGCCGCGTCGAGCTGCTCGGGCCGGATCAGGAAGTGTGGCTGGCCGTGCGCATGGACGCCGTCCGCCGCATCGACGCGGCGCGTCCGCCGCGCCCCAACGCCCGTCGGCCGTACGCCGGGCTGCCCGACGTCTACATCGGCTTTTTCGATCTCCTGCGGACATCCTGGAAGCGCGTCCTGGAGGACGCGCGTCGCGTTCGCCAGCGGGCTCCCGATCTCCGCCTGGTGCTGGAGGAGGCCCGGCATCTGCGGCAATCGTGGCAGAGCGACTCGCCCTCCTACCTTCGCGCCTGGCTGGACAACGGCCTGTGGGGCTCGGATCCGGCCTGGGAGCAGGTGGCACGCAACGCGCTGCAGGCCTTCATGGTGCTTTACCTGATCCCCCAGTCGGGCCAGGCTCGCCTCTCCGATCGCCTGCGCAAAGGTCAGGCGCTGCCTTCGCCGCGGACCTTCGTGCGTTGGCTGCCGGAGGCCAAAGGGCTGCAGGCGGAGTATCGGCAGCTCCAGGACAACGCCGACGAGGCCCAGGCGGCTCTCATCCGCGCCAATCTGCGCCTCGTGGTGAGCGTCGCCAAGCGCTACATGGGCCGGGGCATCGCCTTCCTCGATCTCATCCAGGAAGGCAACATCGGTTTGCTGCGCGCCGTGGAGAAGTTCGACGCCGCCAAGGGCTACAAGTTCAGCACCTATGCGACGTGGTGGATTCGCCAGGCCATCAGCCGCGCCATCGCCGACCAGGCCCGCACCATTCGCATTCCCGTGCACATGGTGGAGACAATCAACCGCCTGATGCGCATCCAGCGCCGCATGGTCCAGGAACTCGGGCGCGAACCGACCTCGGAGGAGTTGGCGCTGGAGATGGAAATGCTGGATCCGGCCGAAGTGTCGGCCATCCTCAGGGCCGTCGCCGCCGAAGAGGGCGTCGATCCGTCGTTGGACCGAAAACTGCGGCGGGCGGCGGCCAAAGTGCGGCGCATCCAGCGCATCGCGCTCGAACCGATGTCCCTCGAGACGCCGGTGGGGGCGGAGGAGTCGAGCCAGCTCGGGGATTTCATCGAAGATGAGACGATGCCGGAGCCGGTGGACGCTGCGGCGCGTGAGCTGCTGAAAGAACAGGTGCAGAACGCCCTCTCCGTGCTGACCGAACGCGAGCGACAGGTTCTGGAAATGCGCTTCGGCCTGCTCGACGGGAAGGACTACACGCTGGAAGAGGTCGGCAAGTACTTCAACGTCACGCGCGAGCGCATACGCCAGATCGAAGCCAAGGCG
>DASSGB010000143.1:0-6017 GCA_035693825.1 Anaerolineales bacterium | reverse complement strand
CGACTCGCCACGGCACTCGCGCGGCGGTCCCATTCTCCGTATCGACGACTCCAACAACCGCCGCTTGCAGGGGAGAGGGATTGGGGGGTCATGGGGGGCGAAGGGCGAAGGGGGAGTAACGCCCCTCCCCCTGCCCCCATGGAAAAATCGTCGGCACTCGCGCGGCGGATCCGCGCCTTCGAGTGAGGGACGCCTACAACCGCCGAAATCGGCGAGAGGGACTGGGGGGTTCTGGGAGGCGAAGTGGGAGGGGGAGGCCCTGCGGCTAGCCGCCTCCGGCTGCAGCCCGATCCACCTTCGACCGGATGAACATCTCCGCCAGCGACCGATTGCTCATCACGCCTCGCACCTTGCCCAGGTGGATATTCGCCTGTGCAAAGGTGGATGGCAGCCGCGGGACCTCCTGCTCGGGCTTGCGCATCAGCACCAGCGCCTTGTCCAGGCAGGCCGTCACGCACAACCCGCAGCCGATGCAGCGCCCCGTATCCAGGACCACCGCGCCGTCCTCGGACGCGAGCGCCTGCATCTGGCAGCGGTCGAGGCACAGCTCGCACCCACTGCACAGCTCCTGGTCCAGCACGGCCACGAAGGCCGAGTGGACGTACTGGCCGGGGTTCGGGTGGCGCTTGAGAGTCGCCAGGACTCCACAGCAGCAGCCGCAGCAGCAGCAGATGAAGGATGCCTTCTCCGAGGCCGACGGCTGGAGCACCAGCCCATCCTCTTCGGCCCGGGCCAGGATCGCCAGCGCCTCGTCTCGGGTGATTTCTCGCCCCATGCGGTGGCGGACGTAGAAATCCGCCCCGGAGCCGAACGACAGGCAGGTCTCCATCGGCTTGTCGCACCGGTGGCCGAGCACCGCCTGGTGCTGGCGGCAGACGCACTCCGCCACGCTGATCTTGGAATGCTCGCGCACCAAGGCTTCGGCCTGCTCGTAGGGCAGCACCTCCAGCCCGAGGTCCAGGCTGGCCCCCACCGGGATCGTCCGCAGCAGCGGTGCTTGTTTCCAGACCTCCGGCACCAGGAGGTGGGGCAGGAACTCCTCGAAGTAGCCGGCCACCTCCGGGTCCATCTTGTGGAGTTGGAATTCGAAGATTCCGACCACGAAGGGTATGGCGCTGTACACCGGTGGATGCCCGGCCTTGTGCCGGCCGTAGATCAGCCCCTTGTCTTCCATCCGGTCCAGCATCTTGGCGATCTCGTCCACCGGCCGGCGGGCGCGATGGGCGATGACGTTGGCGGTTTCGTCCATCAAGGACAGGTGCAGCTCGATCGCCGCCTCGTCGGGCGTGAACAGCCGCTCCAGGATCTTGCGCTCCACGCCCGACTCGGTCGCCGGAAACCCACCGGGCAGGTTGTCGAGGAAGCGGGACAATTCGGTGTAGACGTCGTCGGGCATGGGGCGGCTCCGAGCGAGATCGTGCCAGGGACGAGGAACCCGAGTTCAGGTTACACGCCAAGGGGAAAGGATTCAACCGCCTGTGCAGGACGACCTGGCCGCAAGAACTCATGCCCCGTCCATGCACCTCTTCAAGGCGGCGCTCCGATCCCGGTCGATCTCAGGCGCTCGGTGGCAGGTTGAACAGTTGGGTGACGAGTGGGACCCAGACGAGCCCCCAGAAGATGCGGATGGCGATCGCCAGGGCGAAGCCGAGCACCCAGAAGAAGAGAACGGAACGTCGTTTGGGCTGAAGGGAGGTGTCCCAAAGGAGCTCTGCATCCACAAGCACAAGAGGCGTGGCAACGAAGCTGGCGTAGGCAAGGGTGTAGTAAGCGAGTGTGAGGGGGGAGAGGAAGAACAAGGGGGAGGCGATCTGGGAAGCCAGAACGCCCGTGAAGACCAATCCCTCGGTCAGGCTCTTTCCGCCAGCCAGGAAGAACACCTCCTGGAATGAGGCGTGGGTTCGCCGGATGACGAAGTAGGACACGAGCGCGATCGGGATGTAGTCCCCCTGGGCGAGGATGAAGGAGGGCAGGGTGCTCGGGTGCAGCCCACCGACCCCCTCGCCATTGACGGTGAGAGTCAGTTCGAAGATCATGCCGAACAGCCAGACCAGGAAGACGTACGCGAAGGGGGCGACGGTCCTGGGAAGGCGAACGATCCGCGAAAGGGGATGGCCCCTCGTAGCCGCCCACATGCCTGCCACCATGAGGGCATACAGGCCCAACTCGGCTGGCCAGAAGGGTGATCTCGGGCCGGTGGTCGTGGCCGAGCCGAGCGCCCAGAAAATGAGGCCGGCCAGGATCCAGAACCAGATGTTCCACAGGCCTCGTCCGAACATGGCTTGGGTCTTCGCAGGGGCTGTCACGCGGTCTTCCTTTCACCGCACGGCTGGCGGCGGGTCAGAGCGATGCCCTTGGCCTCGAAATGCAATACACACGCACCGGCCAAACGTCGCGGGGGCCGGAGCCATGGGCGGCGCGGATGAAGACACGAGCTGCATCAGTCTGCAGTCTGGGCCCACCAGCCCGCTCGGCTGACCGGCGACGCTGGTAGGATTCCCCGCATGAGAAGCATCGCCAGATTGGGCAAAGCCCTCGCCCTGGGCACCCTCGTTCTCCTGGGCCTGCTGGCCCTGGCGGTGTTGATCATCGGCGCCGTCTTTACATGGCTCGACAAGACGAACGGGGAGATCGTCTCCTCAGGGGAGACGCGCAGGTACCTGCTGTTCGTGCCCACGACCTACGATCCGGCCCGTCCGACGCCGTTGGTCATCAGCCTGCATGGCTTTGTGCAGTGGCCGGCGAATCAGATGCAGACCAGCCAATGGAACGATCTGGCCGAGGAGTTCGGCTTCCTCGTGGTGTATCCCGAGGGCACCGGATTCCCACGCCGCTGGCGGGCCGGCGGCCAGGCCGGCGGCTCCAGCGACCCGCTGGCCGATGTGGTCTTCATCTCCGATCTCATCGACGAGCTGGAGTTGATATACAACATCGACCCGGCCCGCATCTACGCCAACGGGATCTCGAACGGCGGCGGGATGTCCTTCCTGCTGGGCTGCGCCCTCTCCGATCGGATCGCGGCCATCGGGGGAGTGGCCGGCCTCTACGTCTATCCACTCGAGGCCTGCCGCCCCTCCCGACCTGTGCCGATGATCGCTCTCCACGGCACGGCCGATGCGATCGTCCCCTACCTCGGCGGGCCGTCGAGAGGTCCGGAGATGCAGTTGCCGTCGATCCCGGAGTGGATGGCCGCCCGGGCCAAGCTCAACGGTTGTGACGCAACGCCCACCGCTCTTCCTACGAGCGGCGAGGTCAGCGGGATCCGATACTCGGACTGCGATCAGGGGGCGGAGGTCGATTTCTACACGATCGAGGGCGGCGGGCACACCTGGCCGGGCGGGGACCCGCTGCCGGGATGGATCGCCGGGCCCACGAGCCAGGATATCAGCGCCACGCGCGTGATGTGGGAATTCTTCAGCCGGTTCTCCCTGGGAGACCAGCCGTAGCGAGGGTCATGCGCGCCGCGCTGTTCGACTACGACGGCGTCCTGGCCGATACGCTCGACGACATGCTGCGCCTGGCCGGCGAAACGTGCGCCGAGATGGGGTACCTCCGCACGCCCACCGCCGCCGATCTCGACGCCCTGGAAACGATGTCGTTCGTCGACTACGGCATCCAGCTGGGGATCCCTGCCGATCGCGCCCAGGAGTTCGCCCGACGCACGATGGCTCGCTTCGAGGCCCGGCCGCGGCCGCCGGAGATCTTCGCGGGCATGGATGATGTCGTCCGCCGGGCGGCGAGGCGCGGCCAGGTCGGGATCGTCACCGGCAGCTCGGCCCGGGCCGTGCTGCGGTTCATCGAGGCGCACCGGCTCGGCGCGCACCTCGACGTCCTGATCCCGGTCGAGCATCCGGGATCGCGCGCCGACAGGATCCGGGCGGCGTTGGCCCTGCTCGGCCGCCGGCCGGAGGAAGCCTGCCTGATCGGTGATGCCGTCAGCGACGTGCGCGCCGGCCGCGAGGTCGGGGTCCGCTCGATCGCCGTCGCCTGGGGCCACCAGAGCCCGACGCGGCTCGAGGCCGCCGGCGCCGATCACGTCGTCGATTCCCCTGGCGCACTCATCGAGCTCCTCGAACGCATCTGAACCTGGAACCCGGCGGCGGTGTGCCCCATCGAAGGCACCCACAAGGTCCGGATGAGACGGCTCGCCGTTCGAAGCGAGCGGGCGGGATTCCCGGCCGGCGCGACAATCAACACCCCTATGGTCGCGAGGGAAGTGCCCGGGACATGCGTCCTGTTCCATCGATGCCCGTCGTGATACGAGATGTCGTCATCTCAGGCCTAGTCGCGGTCTCGATGACCCTGGGCTCGTGCGCCCCTCAGGCGCTCCCCACCTCCGCTCCTCCCACTCCCTCGCCGACGTCCCCGCCCGTCCCCACACCTTCCGCGCCGCCGCCCGGCCAAACCGAGGCGCCAACAGCCTCTTTGCCGACTCTGGAGGCGACCCCCCAGCCGGCCTCCACCCTAGCCATCATCTCCATCCAGATGTTCGACCTCACGACCGGTTGGGCCATAGGCAGGGTGGAAGGCAACTACCTCACCCTGCGCACGACCGATGGCGGGATTGCTTGGCGCGAGGTGGGCCTTGAGGAGTGCCCCGCATACATCCTGTCCTCGGCCGACGACCGCCTGGCCTGGACCGGCGATGACCCCGTGTGCCTGACCACCGACGGAGGCCAGACCTGGACGGCGGTCGAGGCCCCCGGCCGGAACGTCTGGTTCAACGACGATCGTCGGGGTTGGAGCCTCGGTGCCGAGGAGTGGGGTTTGAGTTTCCGGCAGTTCGACATCTACTCCTTTGCGACCACGGACGACGGAGGGGTCACCTGGGCGGAGACGAATCCACCTCCCGGATCGGGAGTCGCGTATCTGGCCTTCCCCGACGCGCAAACGGCCTGGGCCCTTCGGGCGGGGTTCGCCAAGAGCATTGACGGTGTGCCAAACCTGGGCGTTCCGATCTCCCTGCACACAACGTTCGACCGGGGTGGCACCTGGACGACGCGGCAGGTGCCGCTTCCCCCGGAGGCGGAAACCGTCGACTGGGGATCGATGGGTGAGTACCTCGCCGGGTTCGGCAACTGCGAGTTCGTCTCGCCGGTGTTTTCTTCGCTGGCCGTCTGGAAATTCGCCCTGACCTGCGAAGACGCGAGCTGGATGTATACCTCGCTGAACCAGGGCAAGACCTGGAGTATCAACCCCATGCCCGCTGGAGTCGAAGCGACGATCGACTTCAGCCGTCCCGACCTCGGGTGGCTCCACGTCGCGGATTGGGAGAACGATCTCGGCCGCCTGTACCAGACAAGCGATGGCGGTCGGACCTGGGCGCTGATCAAGCGCACGGGTTGGCTGGACGTCGTCCTCAGTTTCGTCGATGCTCAGTCCGGCTGGGCGGTGGCCTGCACGGGCCCCTGCCGTAGCGGCGACTCTTCGGTTGCCCTGGTCCGGACCACCGACGGCGGCCGCACCTGGGAGACGATCGAACCCCAGCTTGTCCCGTGAGCCGGAGGGCCCGGCAAGCGGCAATACCGAAGCGCAGGGGCGAAGGGGGCTGGGGAATGACGGAGGCCCTCACCCCAACCCCTCTCCCGCGCAGCGGGAGATGGGCGCGAACTGAAGCTCACTCCCCTTGCCCCTCGCGAAGCACCCCCGGAGGAAGCGGAGGGACGACCCTCCACCCCAGTACACCTGCACCTGCGCCACACCTGTCGTGTGCCGCAGGTGCGGTGCAGGTGAGCGGCGCAGAGGCCGACGGATCGCCGAGGGCAGGAAGGCGCCGTACCGCTACAAGTGCCGAAAGAGTCGACGCGCTCGATCCATCTCGTCGCCGGGTATCCAAGTTGGTGGCGCCAGCTTGCATCGGGTGAGGCGACTCGCCACTGCACTCGCGCGGCGGACCCGCGCCTTCGAGTGAGGGACGCCTTCAACCGCCGCTTTCGGGGGAGAGGGATTGGGTCGGATAAGCTTCAGCGGATTGCCTTGTACGAGCGGGCAGAGCAGATGCTGGTGCAGGACGCGGC
>DASSGB010000142.1:0-26516 GCA_035693825.1 Anaerolineales bacterium | reverse complement strand
ATCACCACCTTCGTCTTCTGGATCGGCATCAGCCACGCCGGGACGATGATCTCGGCCGTGCTGCGACTGTTGAAGGCCGACTGGCGCCGCCCGATCACGCGCGGGGCAGAGGCCATGACGGCCTTCGCCTTGATGATGGCGGCCCTCTATCCGCTCATCCACCTGGGGCGCGTGTGGAAGTTCTACTGGATGATCCCCTATCCCAACAACCGATTCATGTGGCCGAACTTCCAGTCGCCGCTGATGTGGGATCTGGTGGCCATCAGCACCTACTTGATCGGTTCGAGCCTGTACCTGTACCTGGCGCTTATTCCGGATCTGGCCATGGCCCGCGATCACACCGACGGCTGGAGGAAGCGGCTCTATCGGCTGATGGCGCTGGGCTGGCGCGGCACGGAGGCCGAGTGGCACAAGCTCATGCGCGCCCTGGGCATCTTCTCGATCGCCATCATCCCCATCTTCCTCTCGGTGCACTCTATCGTCTCCTGGGACTTCGCCGTGACCATCCAGCCTCGCTGGCACAGCACGATCTTCGCTCCCTACTTCGTCATCGGCGCCGTCTATTCAGGGCTATCG
Source organism: Anaerolineales bacterium (assembly GCA_035693825.1). Taxonomy (GTDB): domain Bacteria; phylum Chloroflexota; class Anaerolineae; order Anaerolineales; family E44-bin32; genus MGOM01. The sequence goes on along the minus strand of DASSGB010000142.1, from coordinate 25,940 downwards.
GCCCTGGCGACCATTCTGCTGCTCGTCCGGCGCGGCATGCGCCTGCAAGAGTTCCTGCGCTCGGAGCACTTCGATTCGCTGGGCAAGCTGATCATGGTGGCCGGCATGCTGTGGACCTACTTCTGGTTCGCCGGCTTCCTGGTCGAGTGGTACGGCAACGAGCCGGTGGTGCGTGAGCTGATCCGGGAGGAGACCTCCGGCGCGCTGGCTCCGCTGTTCTACCTGCAGATGAGCGCCAACTTGATTCCCATCGTGCTGCTTGCGTTTCGAAAAGTGCGCACGACCCCGGCTGCTCTCCTGGTGACCACCCTCCTGGTCAACGTGGGCATGTATACGGAACGCTTGCTGATCGTGATCGGAAGCCTTCAGCGCAATGACATGCCGTTCAACTGGGGAACCTACCGGCCGACGTGGGTCGAGGTGAGCATCGTGGTGATGACCTTCGCCGGGTTCGCGCTGCTCTACACGCTTTTCTCGCGCATCGTGCCCTATGTGCCGGTGTGGGAGATCAAGGAAGGCCGCCTGCGCTACACCCTGCGCCGCATCGGACGGCTGCTCGTCCCGACGGCGGCCGAGATCGAGTAGGGCGGGGGAGACGCCGATGGCCGAAGACGTTCACCTGATCGCGCTCCTCTCGGAGGCGACTCATACGGCAGAAGCCATCGACGAGCTTCACGCGCTGGGAATCCCGGACGAGAAGATCACCGTGATGACCGGCGTCCCCTATCCGGAACGCGCCCTGGGGCGGCACGCCGAATGGCTGACCCTGCCCTGGATCGTGTTGGCCGGCGCCGCGGCGGGGTTCCTGTTCGGCATGTTCCTGGCCGTGATCACGCCTCACCTCTACCGGCTCGATATCGGAGGCCATCCGCCGGCGTCTTTCCCTCCGGCGGCGATCATCGTCTTCGTCTTCACCATGATGGCGACGATCGTCTCGACTTTCCTCGGTGTCTTGTGGGAGATGGGATTTCCCGCCTTTGGCGCCGCGCCCTATCACACCCTGGTCACCTCCGGCCAACTGGCGGTTCTGCTGGAAATCCCGGATGAAATGCAGTCGCAGGCGCGAGAGGTCATCGAGCGCCACCACGGGCAGCCGATCGGAGAGCCGGAATGGATCGCGCTGTGAGCCCAAGGCTGCGGCGCGGCCTGCTGATGATCGGCCTCGTGCTCACGCCCTTCTTCGTGGGCCTGCTCTTCACCTTCGAGGTGATCAAGATCTGGTTCCCGACGGACATGGCGGACCAGGCCTCGATCGGCAGCGATGAAGGGCCCGTCCGCTTTGCTCCCGATGGTGCGGTGCCGGTGGCAGGCCTGGCGGTCGTGCCGGAGGAGCTGCCGGTCAATCCGGTGGTTGCGGACGATGTCTCCCTTCAGCGCGGGGCCATTCTGTATGGAATTCACTGCCAGCTGTGTCACGGCCCGGAAGGCCAGGGCGACGGACCGCTGGCTGAGTACTTCGATCGAACGCCGCAGAATCTGGCCGGTCCGCAAACCAGCGCCGAGTTCGACGGCTCGGTGTATCTGACGATCGTCAAAGGATTCGGAGACATGCCTTCGCTGGCCGATGCCCTCACGACCCGCGAGCGCTGGGACGTCATCAACTACGTTCGGACGTTGCCGTCGAATGAGTGAGTGGACCTCTCACGTGCTGCAGCCGAACGGATCGAATGCCGAGAAAACGCATCTCCCAAGGAGGAGCAGATGAAATCGAAGCTTGCCATCAGTGGACTGATCGTGGTGGCTGCCGGGCTTCTGGCAGCGTGTGGAACAACCGCGAGCCCATCCCCAACCGCGGCGCCTCCTGAACCGACGGAAGCTGCCGTCACAGGATCAGCGGAGGCGGGCGGAAGGCTGTATGACGCCTGGTGGGCTGAGGCAGGCGTCGACGAGCCAACCGGCGATCAACCCCTATGGGCGACTCAGACGACCAACACCCGGACGGGTCGCGACACGTGGCGCTGCAAGGAATGCCACGGCTGGGACTACAAGGGCGCCGATGGCGCATACGGCTCCGGTTCGCACGCCACGGGCTTCCCTGGGGTCCTGGCCACTGCTCCAGGCATGAGCGACGCCGAGCGGCTCGCCTGGCTCGACGGAACGGCGAATGCCGACCACAACTTCTCGGCGATGGGCGAGGAGGCCATGGCCAATCTGGTGGTCTTCCTGCGTGACGGCCTGGTGGATGTCGGCCCCCACATCGACGCCGAGAAAGCCGCCGTCGGCGGCGATGCCGCGCACGGACAAGAGCTTTACGGCAAGACGTGCACAGGCTGCCACGGTGACGACGGGCGCATGCTCAACTTCGGCAGCGACGAGGAACCCGAGTACGTGGGAACGATCGCCGTCGACAATCCGTGGGAGTTCATTCACAAAGTTCGCGCCGGTCAGCCTGGAGCCCAGATGCCTTCGGCCATCCAGGCCGGCTGGAGTCTCCAGGACGTCGTCGACCTGCTGGCGTACAGCCAGACTCTTCCGACGCAAGCCGACGACCTGGCCTCGGTGGCTCGAGGCGGCCGGCTCTACGATCAGTGGTGGGCGGAGTTGGGGGTGGAGGAGCCCAGCGGCGACATGCCGGTCTGGGCCCGGCAGACGACCAATACCCGCGACGGGAGCGTGACCTGGCGCTGCAAGGAATGCCACGGCTGGGACTACCAGGGCGCGGAAGGTGCGTACGGCTCCGGATCGCACGCAACGGGCTTCCCGGGAGTCCTGGCCGCACAGCAGAAGACCGCGGAACAGCTCTTGGCCCAGCTGACCGGCGGCGTGGACGCGGAGCACGACTTCTCCGACCTCGGCGAAGAGGCGCTGGCCGATCTGGTGAATTTCCTCCGGCTGGGTGTCGTGGACGTCTCGCCCTGGATCGACTCATCGACCAAGGCTGCGATCGGCGGCAATGCAACGCACGGTCAGGAACTGTTTGCGGCCTCCTGCGCCTCTTGCCATGGGCCGGACGGCCTCCTGATCAACTTTGGAAGCGATGAAGAGCCGGAATTCGTCGGCACCATCGCCGTGGACAATCCCTGGGAGTTCTTCCATAAAGTGCGCATGGGGCAGCCGGGCACCGCGATGCCGGCCGGGCTGTTGGCCGGCTGGAGTCCGCAAGACTTCGTGGACCTTCTGGCCTTTGGTCAGACACTGCCGGTGTCCGCGCCCTGAGGCACGCAGAGGCGAATCACCGACCTTGAATGGGGGCAAGGTTCGCGGGGGGGTAGAGGCGGCGGCCGGGTCGACCCGGGTGGACTTTCGCCCCGGCCGCCACCGATCAAGGGCTATGGGAGGTGGGTGCGTGAGACGGATACGATTGTGCCTGTTCATCGGCCTGGGCATTGCCACGGGGGCCTGCGCGGGCCCTCGCAGCCTGCCGGCGGGCCCTACTCCCATCCCGACTCTGGCACCTGCCACGCAGCCGGTTTCTATTCCCGGCGAGACGGCACCGGCTCCCTTCGAAGTGCAGAGCTATCCGGCGCGGCTGCCCTCGGCCGCGCTGGGCCAACCTCTCTACGAACAAGAATGTGCGCGCTGCCACGGAGACGACGGCGAGGGAGTCGTCCCCGGTGCTCGCAACTTCCGCGATCTCGACTACATGCGCGGCGAATCCCCGGCGTCGTTCTACTCGGTGGTGACCGTCGGACGCGGCCAGATGCCGGCCTTCCGGGAAAGCATGACCTCGGACGGGCGTTGGGACGCGGTCTTCTACGTGTGGCGCTTCTCGACCACTCCCGAGAATCTGGCCCTCGGCCGCAGCATCTACGAGACCAACTGCGCCGCCTGCCACGGGGCCGACGGGACCGGCATGGTCCTGGGAGCGGCCGACTTCACCGATCTTCGTCTCGTTGGGGATCGAGCGCCGCGCGATTTCTACCTGGCGGTCACCCAAGGCATCGGTTCGATGCCCGCCTGGCAGGGTCGTCTGTCCCAGGACGAGCGCTGGGCCGTTATTGACTTCTTGTGGACATTCGCCTACGATGCTCGTCTTCCAGGTGAGGAAGAGCAGGCTGCCGGCCCGACGCCGGAACCGGCCGGGGCCTGCGATGCCGCCACGCTTGCCGAAACGAATCCGTTCTCCTGGGAGGACGCAACCGCTTCAGCCGCGGGGAAGGTCATCTACGACCAGTCCTGTGCTGCGTGTCATGCTCAGGATGGATCCGGAAACCTGCCCGGGGCTCCGGACCTGACGGCGGCAGCTTACCAGGACCGCCTCCGCGAGCAGCCGGGAAGTGTTCTGTGCACGGTCGCGGTTGGCCGAGGGAGCATGCCGGGTTGGCAAGAGGTTCTCACCGTCGAGCAGATGTGGGAGGTCCTCACCTACACCGCCTCCCTCGGGTCCTGAAAGGGTTGAATCCGTCGAGAGTCTGCCGGGCCTTCTAGGCTGGCCGGCAAGGAGGTGAACCGGTCTCGCATTCCAACTATGGCCTTCGCAGATCGTACCGGAAGCGATTCGAGGAGAGTGCGCTATGTCGCGAAAGCACCTGGCGATCCTGGCCTTGCTGCTGGGAGGCGCCGCGGTTCTGGCGGCCTGTGCGGCTCAACCAGGCCCCGAGGGCCCGCCGGGACCGCAAGGCCCGGCCGGCCCGGCCGGCCCGCCGGGCGAAGTTTCGGCGGCCGACCTTTCGTGCACGGAATGCCATAACGACACGACCCTGATCGTCTCCAAGGAAGCGCAGTTCCGCGAGAACTCCGTCCACGGAACCGGCGAGGCGTTCGAACGGGGGGCAAGCACCGCCTGCGCCGGATGCCACGGCACAGAGGGTGCCAAGGCTCGCATCAACGCCGGTCTGCCGCCGCATGACGAGTCCGTGGTAGGCGTGACGAATGTCTCGCCGTTCGACTGCCGGACGTGCCACAACATCCACACCACATACACCATCGCCGACTTCTCTTTGACGGGAGGCGGCCAACCTGTGGTGTTGGAGAGGACCGGCGGGACGTTCGATGGCGGCATGGGCAACCTGTGCGCCAACTGCCATCAGTTCCGCAACGAACTTCCCGTGGCGGCCGACGGCAACGTCGACCTTGGGACCGACACCCGATTCGGCACGCACTATGGAGCTGAATCCCAGATGCTGCTGGGCGAGGGCGGGCTGGGTGTGGAGGGGTCTCCAAGCCCGCACTATTCGGCAGTCGAAGACACGTGCGTAGCCTGCCATATGGGCGAGGAACGCAACCACACCTATGAGCCCGCGGTGGCGCGCTGCCAGGCCTGCCATGCCGATGCGGAGAACTTCGACATCAACGGTGTGCAGACCGAAATCCGGGCGCTGCTCGCGGAAGTGGAACCTTTGCTCATCGCCAGTGGGATCATGAGGGCGGACTACACCGACGACTCCGGAAACCTCCAGCACGGCCGGTCGGTCCCCGGGGTCTATCCGGAAGCGGTCGCCCAGGCGATGTGGAACTACAAGTTCGTAGTCTACGACCAGAGCATGGGCGTCCACAACTCGGCCTACGCCAAGGCGTTGCTCGAGTTTGCCCTGGAGGCCCTCAAGTAAGACGCGCCACCAATACGGAGTCACTTCGCATCCGTGGCGTTGGGAATGGCGAGGAACGACAAAGGACCGGCCCGAACTGGGCCGGTCCTGCCTTTCCGGCTCCATCATGAATTGCGTCGCGTCGCGGCCGCCGGCGGGGCGGAAAAGCAGACCGCCCCGGGTGGGGCGGCCCGAGTCCTCGGTCTGCGCCCGGATCAGGCTTTGACGATGCACTCCACGGGGCAGACCGACACGCACTGAGGCGAGTCGTGGTGCCCGACGCACTCCACGCAGGTTTCCTGGTTGACCACGTAGACGGTGTCGCCCTCAGAAATCGACTGCGTTGGGCAATCCGGTTCGCAGGCCCCGCACGAAATGCACTCGTCTGTAATCTTCATCGCCATGGTGGGTCTCTCCCGATTCAGGATCCGGTTCAAGGTGAACCCTAGCATCGCGGGGAACGGGGCTCAAGAAACGAAACTAACCCATTGAGGTGCGGACCGTCCATGACCGCCCGGGCTTCATTATCCGGTTTCCGTGTCTTCTTCCGCCTGATCAGGAGTCGCGCCCGAGGGGAACCAACCCCTTCGCCGACCTCGTATTCTCCTAATGCGGATGGGGTATAGTGGCATATGCTGCCTGGCCGGCTGAAGAACGCCCAAGTGAAGGAAGATCCCTCGAAGGCTGAGACCGACCGCGCATCAAGGTGGGAGGGCCCGCTTCGGAAGCCCATGGCCCCCGTCCTGGCCGGTGCGCTCCTGGCCGCCTTTCTCGGCGCCTCAGCTTACGCCCTCCTGTTTCCTGCTCCGGCGCCGCTGACATCGCAGCAGGTAGAGGACATCGCCGCGCGCCAGTCGGCCTCGGCCACTCCTCGCGCGGCGAATTCGGCGGAGGTCTATCAGATCATCCTGCCGTCGCTGGTCCTGGTTCAGACGCAGCGCAGCGCAGCCGACCCGAACCGGCGATTGGCCATCGGCACCGGAGTCGTCGTCGACGTCGAAGGCGACATCCTTACGGCACGTCACGTCGTGGCCGATGCCTCGAGCATCCGGGTGACCTTTGCCGACGGCACACAAGTGCCGGCTGAAATCATCGGTGAGCGACCGGAGCTGGACATCGCCGTGCTGCACCCGTTCCGGCCACCGGAGCTGGTCGTGCCGGCGGTGCTCGCCGGCGATGCCGGTATCCGCATCGGCGACGAGGCCTATGCCGTGGGCAATCCGCTGGGGCTGGTGGGGTCGATGAGCGCCGGCGTCATCTCCGGGCTGGAACGGTCCTACGACCTCGGGGGCGGGCAGGGGCGGCTGGAGGGCCTCATCCAGTTCGACGCCGCCGTCAACCCCGGGAACTCGGGCGGGCCGCTCGTCAATCGCGAGGGCCAGGTTATCGGAATCGTGACCGCGCTGGCCAATCCATCCGACCAGGACTTCTTCATCGGGATCGGTTTCGCCGTGCCCATCAGTGTCGCCGGTGGCGCCGCCGGGGCTCCCGACTATTGACCGACAGACGCGGCCCGCGCCGTTTGCGCGCGCCCGACGAGGTGGATGATGACCCAGACATCCGTTTCCCATCACGACCGACCCATGGAGCGCGTGCTCTTCGAGGTCAAGAAGATCATCGTCGGGCAGGACAACCTGCTCGAGCGTTTGATCGTCGCCCTGCTGGCCCGGGGCCACATCCTGGTCGAAGGCGTTCCCGGATTGGCCAAGACGATGGCCATCAAGACCATGGCTCAAACCATCGGCGCCCAGTTCCAGCGCATTCAATTCACCCCCGATCTGGTGCCGGCGGATCTGATCGGCACGCGCATCTACAACCAGAAGACCGGGGAATTCGACACCTCGCTGGGACCGGTGATGACCAACCTCTTGCTGGCGGATGAGATCAACCGCGCCCCGGCCAAAGTTCAGAGCGCCCTGCTCGAAGTGATGCAGGAACGCCAGGTGACCATCGGTCGGCAGACCTATGCCGCCCCCGATCCGTTTCTGGTCATGGCCACCCAGAATCCCATCGAGTCCGAAGGCACCTATCCGCTGCCCGAAGCTCAAGTCGATCGCTTCATGTTGAAGGTTCTCGTCGGCTATCCATCGACGACGGAGGAGTTCGTGATCGTCGAGCGCATGACCGGCGCCTTGCAGCCGCCGCAGCAGGCCATCGATGCCCAGGGTCTGCTGCGGCTGCAAAGCCAGGTGGAGCGGGTCTATGTGGATCCGGCGCTGGTGGAATTCGCCGTGCGACTCGTGTCGGCCACGCGCAATCCCCGCAAGGTGGGGCAGGGCGAAGTCAGCGCGTTCATCGAATACGGCGCCAGCCCGCGGGCATCGATCAACCTGATCCTGGGTGCGAAGGCACTGGCTTTCTTGCGCGGCCGGGAATATGCCTTGCCTGTCGATGTGCTGGATCTGGCGCCGGACGTGATCCGCCACCGGCTCGTGCTGTCCTACGAGGCCCTGGCGGAGCATGTGACGCAAGACGAACTTCTGGCGCGAATCCTGGCCGCCGTCCCCGTTCCGGAGATTCCGACGCATGAGCGCAACGTCAGCCTCCGCGCCGACGTCAACGCCTGAGCGCATTCTGCGACGCCTCGACTGGAAGGTGATCCGCCGCCTGGACGGTGCGCTGGAGGGCGACTACTCGACGCTGTTCTACGGTGCCGGAGTCGACCTGTCGGACTTGCGCGAGTACCAGCCCCAGGACGACATCCGCCACGTCGACTGGAACGTCACGGCGCGCATGAATCGCCTGCACGTTCGGCGGTACATGGAGGACCGCGAACTTACGACCTGGTTTCTGGTCGACCTCAGCCGCTCGATGCGATTCGGCCCGGCCGAGCGCCTCAAGCTGGAGGTCCTCATCGATTTCGTGGCGACCATGGCCCGTCTGCTCACGCGCGGCGGCAATCGAGTCGGTGCCATCATGTACGAGACGCACGCCATTCGTGTTGTTCCGCCGCGGGCGGGCCAAAACCAGGTCCTTCGCCTCATTCGCGATCTGCTCCGGGACTCCGGCCCGGCCAGCCGTACCCCGACCGACCTCGGAAAGATGCTCCACGCCGCGCTGGGGGTGGTCAAGCGCAGGTCGCTCGTGTTTCTCGTGTCCGATTTCATCAGTGAGCCGGGCTGGGAAAAGGCTGTGTCGCTCCTGAGCCGCCGGCACGAGCTGATCGCGGTTCGCTTGTGGGATCCGCAGGAAACCCGGCTGCCGAGCGCGGGCTTCATCTATATGGAGGATGCCGAGACGGGCGAGCAGCTTCCGGTCGATACCGGCGATCCCAAATTCCGGGAGGCGTTCCGGGCGCTGGCTGAACGACGCGAGCGAACGATCAAGGAAAGCCTGACCCGGGCGGGAGTGGACCTGTATTCCGTGTCCACCGAGGATGACCTCGTTCGGGCGATCATCCGGATGGCGATGCTCAGGAAGATACGGCGGCGATGACGTTCCTCTGGCCATCCGCGCTTTGGAGCCTGTTGCTGGCGCCCGTGTTCGCGGCGGCCTACGTGCGCGCCGTCCGCCGGCGAGACCAGGCACGCGCCGCGCTGGGAGCGCTCGGAGCCGATGTGGACAACATGCAGGCCAACCTTCGCTCACGCCGCCACGTCCCGCCTGCGCTCATGCTTCTGGCGCTGGCCGTGCTTCTCTTCGCGCTGGGCCGTCCGCAGGCGGTGGTTCGCCTGCCACGCGTCGAAGGCACGGTCATCCTGGCCATGGACGTGTCCAACAGCATGCTGGCCACCGATCTCGACCCGAGCCGCATGGAGGCCGCCAAGCGGGCGGCGCGCGCCTTTGTCGAAAGCCAACCGCCGACGATCTTGATCGGCGTGGTGGCGTTCAGCGGCGGCGGACTCACCGTCCAGGCCCCGACCGATGATCGGCAGGCCGTGTTGGACGCCATTGATCGACTGACACCTCAGGGAGCGACCTCCGTCGGCGAGGGCATCTTCACCTCCCTCAACGCTCTGGCCGAGGAGCCGATCCAGATCGATGAGGCTTCCCTCGAAGCCGGTACGCCTTCTCTGGAGTTTCAAGACATACCCTCCGCGGCCGTGATCCTTTTGACGGATGGTGAGAACACCGAATCCCCCGACCCGCTGCAAATGGCGCAGATCGCGGCTGAAGCCGGCGTTCGCATCTATGCCGTAGGCATTGGAAGCCCGGGCGGGGCCATCCTCGAGCTGGAAGGGTTTCGAATCCTCACCCAGCTCGACGAGACGTTGCTACAGTGGATCGCCGAGACGACCAACGGGGCCTACTTCCATGCCGAAGACGAGAAGGAGCTGCAGGAAATCTACCGGAACATAGATCTGCAGATGACGATCCGCGGCGAGACGATGGAAGTTACCGGCATCTTCGCCGGAGTGGGATTGGCCATCCTGTTGATCGCCGGCGGGTTGGGGTATGCCTGGTATGGACGAGTTCCCTAGGCGTCCATCCATGGCTGGGTGCCGCCCCGCGAGGCGGCGGCATGGCGGTGGGTCATGAGAGTCCTCTGGCCCGTGTCTTTGGCTTTGCTTCTTCTGATACCCCTCGTCGCCGGCGTCTACATCCTGAGCCTGCGCCGCAAGCGACGGCTGGCGGTGCGCTACTCAAGCCTTGCGCTTGTTCGTGAGGCCCTTCCGAGACGCTCGCGCTGGCGCCGCCACCTCCCGTTCGCGTTGTTCCTGATCTCGCTGGCGGGCCTGAGCATGGCCATGGCGCGACCGGTGGCGGATGTCGAGGTGCCCCTCAGCCGGACGACGATCGTTCTGGCCATGGACGTCTCTCGCAGCATGTGCTCGACCGATGTCGACCCCAACCGGTTGTCGGTCGCGCAGCAAGCCGCCCTGGCGTTTGTCGGGGAAGCAGTCACCGGAACGCAGATGGGGATCGTCGCCTTCTCAGATTTCGCTCAGATCGTCGTGCCTCCCACGCGGGACAAGGAAGTGCTGCGCGAGGCCATCGAAGGTCTGACGACCTCCATCGGCACTGCGATCGGCAGCGCGACCCTCAAATCGCTCGACGCCATTGCCGAGACGAATCCGGATGTTGCCCCGAGCGGCGTCCATCTGGGCCTCGTCGACGAGCAGGGCGCCCAGCAGCCCGAGGCCTACCTGCCTCACATCATCGTGCTCCTGACCGACGGCGCCAACACGCGCGGGCCGACGCCCCTGGACGCGGCGCGACAGGCGGCCGATCGCCGGATCCGGGTCTACACCGTGGGATTTGGCACCACGCAGCCGGGTCGGATGGTCTGTTCCCAGAGGCAGATGGGGGGAGACCTGCTGGATGGCAGTCCGTTCGGAGGCGGCTTCGGCCGAAGGTCCGGTCTCGGGTTTGCAGACGTCCGCCGCTTCATGCTTCTGGATGAGCCGACGCTGCGCGGCGTGGCCGAGTTGACCGGCGGCAAGTACTATCGGGCGGAGAACGCTCGACAGCTCCTGGATGTGTTCCTCAGCCTGCCGAGCCAGATCACACTCCAGAAGCAGACCCAAGAGCTGAGCGTCTTCTTTGCGGGAGCGGGCGCGGTATTCGCGCTTCTGGCTGTCAGCCTCTCGCTGGCCTGGAATCGTCTGCCGTGACCATCGGGTAGAGGCGGCTCGCCAGCCGCCTCTACCGGATATTCGCCCTGTCACCCACGGGGAACTTTGGGGAGCCGGCGGGCGTCCCCGAACGTGAGGAGAGTCCCATGACCCCCATCTTCAAGGCTTGCCTGCTTTCCCTCGCCTGGGCCTTGCTCTTGGCAGCGGCCTGCGGCCGTGTGGCCGGCCTTCCGGGATCGTCCATGGCGATCTCGGACAAACCCCGCGATCAAAGCCCGTCCGCCAGCCCGGAAGACATTGCCGCCCTTGCCGAAGGAAATGCGGCCCTCGCCTTCGACCTGTATCGCTCCTTGCGTGCAGGCGAGGGCAATCTCTTCTTCTCGCCGTACAGCATCTCCGTCGCGCTGGCGATGACCTACGCCGGGGCCGCCGGTGAAACGGCCGACCAGATGGCCGACACGCTTCACTTCACCTTGCCGCAGAACCGGTTGCATCCGGCCTTCAACGCCTATTCCCTCGATCTCGAGGCTCGGGCCGAGGCCGATTCGGAGGGCACGCCTTTCGAGCTGAGCATCGCCAACTCCCTGTGGGGACAGGAAGGATTTCCGTTCCGCGATGAGTTTCTAGACGTGCTGGCGGAGAACTACGGAGCGGGTATGCGGTTGGTCGATTTCGCCGCTGATCCCGAGGCTTCTCGTCAGGCGATCAACGAATGGGTGAGCGACGAGACCCGCAAGAAGATCCAGGACCTCATTCCCCAGGGCGCCATTGACGCGATGACCCGCCTGGTGCTGGCCAACGCCATCTACTTCAAGGCTGCCTGGCTGCATGCTTTCGAAGCGGAGGCGACGAGCCCTGAACCGTTCCATCTTCTGGATGGGTCGACGGTCGACGTCCCAATGATGCACCAAGAGGAAAGCTTCTCCTATTCGGCCGGGCCCGGTTACCAGGCGCTCGAACTGCCCTACGAAACCGGCAACATGTCGATGTTGATCATCCTGCCGGAGGAGGGACAGTTCCCGACGGTGGAGCAGGCTCTGAACGAGGGGGTGCTACGAGAAATCGTCGAGGACCTGGGCTCCAGGCCGGTGGTCCTGACTCTGCCCAAGTTCACCTACGAGTCGGCCTTCGCACTCAAGGACGTTCTCCAGGAGCTGGGCATGAGCGATGCCTTCGATCCCGACCGGGCTGATTTCTCGGGCATGGACGGCGCTCGCGACCTGTTCATCGGAAGCGTCCTGCACAAGGCCTTTGTGTCCGTGGACGAGGAGGGCACCGAGGCGGCCGCGGCCACTGCGGTCATCATGCAGGTCACCTCAGCGCCGATCGACGAGCCGGTCCACTTCACCGTCGATCGACCGTTCATCTTCCTTATCCGGGACGGGCAGACGGGCAGTCTCCTGTTTGTAGGCCGCGTCGTCGACCCTTCGCCGTAGTGAGTCTGCGCTGACCTTCCCGCTGCGCGATCTCCGCGGCCTTCCGTAGAGATCGCGCAGTCCTTTTTCGCTTTCTCCAAGATGGCGAGCCGTTCGGATGGAAGCTTCTTTCCGGTAGCGGGGATCGTCCCAGGAGAACACGCCCGGTTCGAGATCCAGGGCGTGGCTGGCTTCGGCAGCTTTCTGGGACGAGTGTTTGACCTTCTTCTCGACCACGGCCTCTTCGTGGCGGCGGATCGCCTTGGCGTCAATCCACGATCTGCTCCCACACCTCCATCGACGTGTCGGGCAGGTCCCAACCCTTCTGCTGCATGAGCTCGATGAAGGCCCGCCGGAAGATGAGCCGGACTCGAACGGTTATCTTGCGGTCGCTCGCATCGGCAAACGTATACCGCGATACATCCTCGGCGAGGGCGGCCAGCCGCGTGTCGCTGAGAAGACGCGTCGGATTCCAGTACGCCCCGGTAGGGGACACTTCCGTCCACAGCTCCTGGAGCGTGCGCGCGAAGAGTCTCCCCGGCCGGCCCGCGTAGAAGCCGAGGTTCGGATCGCCCTCGCCGGCCGCTTCCGGCAGGGTGGGTCCGCGCAACAGCTTCAGGAGGGTTCCGTCTTCATCGCGGGCTTCGACGAGCAGGATCATCTGACGCAAAGGCGAATCGGTCGGCACGTGGTGGCCGGTTTGGTCGTTGACGATCCTCACCTGAACAACCAGCGTTTCATCCACGCGAGAAGCGACGGCGGACAGGCTGACGGCGTTCTGCAGCAGGTCCGGATCGCCGGCGCCCGGGAAAACGTGGGTGAAAACCTCCTCCGGGTCGCGCTCCTGACCGGCGCGACCCGGGGCGAAGTTGGTGGTCTCACCGTCGGGCTTCATGTGGCAATCCTGACAGGTCTTGCCCGTCTGCGGATCGCTGTAGGGGCTTGCCAGCCATTCGGCGAATGATTGGTAGATCGGGACTCCCCAGAAACTCGCCGTATGGCAGGCCGCGCAGTACTGGCTTTCGCGCTGGAGGGGCAGATAGGTGTCCGTCCCGGCATCGACGTCGTCATACGGCCCAAAGAAGATCTGTCGATCCGGAGCCGGGCGCATCATCACCAGCGACAGAACGCCGGGCATGTTCTCGAACGGAAGCCCGGTTGCCGGGTCCAGGCGGACGCCGGCCACCTTGTGGCAGAAATCGCAGTGAGATCCCATGGCATCGACGCCAGCGACCGCGTTCGGGTCGATACCGTAGGGATCGGCGAGCGCCGCGGATGGAACGTGGCACGTGGCACAGTTGCCGGCCGTCTCTGGAAAATCGAGCTTGTAGCCGGGGCCGAAGTAAGGTCGTGATGGATCCGGGAGCAGCGGCACGCGGCCGTAGTCGCGGCTGACACCGTACCGCGTGGGTGGGCTCTGGTGCTCGCCGGAGATATCGGTGCCGTTGTACATGCTTGCGTATCGTGGATTGGCGAAGCCCAAGGAGTGTGCACCCGCCTGCCACTGGTCATAGATGACCTGGCCGTGGCAATCGCGACAGCCCAGGGCCAGTCCTTCGGCTGCCTTGAAGAACCATGCGTCGGGCGCGAGCGCCGCGCTCGGGTCGAGTCGGGCCCGAATCTCGAGATCCTCCCAGGCGCTTCGCTGCTCCACGGCCGGCGGAATCCACTCGTAGTCCGTGTTGTCGGGGGCAGCGTAGGCTGAGAGGATCAGCTTCACCTCCCGGTCCCAAGGCCACACGCTCCGGCCGGCGATGTAGTAGCCGTCGGACCAGGCGGTGACCCGAACGCGAAGGGCAGGCGGAAAGCCGGTGAGCTCGAACTTCCCTTGAGAATCAGTCCCCGTCCAGTGGTCGGTGGCACGGATGCGCACGACGGCCCCCTGAATCGGGTGCAGGTCCTCGTCAAGCACCACGCCGGAGACCGACCCGACGCGAAGGATTCCCAGCAGAGCGATAGCGAGGCCGAGAGCTGCCGCCGCGATGAGGCCTGATCGACTGCTCGAGGACATCGTCAATTCCGGTTTCGGTTCCGGCCGGAGATGGATGCCTTTCTCTTTCGCCACACAGCGAAACCGGGCCCCAGCAGCGCCCACGGAAGGATGGCACCGGTGCAACGAAGGCCGCTCTGCGGCTCCGGCGGCGCCGCCGACGTCGGGCTGGCCGCAGCGACCGGGCGCGGCGTGGAGGCGGGGGGAGCGCTGGTGGCGACCGGGGCCTGGCCCGGAGGCTCGCTGACGGCGGCCGGCGGCCGCCCGTTGAGGTCGAGACGGAACACGCCCTCACCCTCGGTGGCAGCATACAAGTGCAACCCGTCGGCCGAAAGCGCCAGTGAGTTGACGGACCGCGTCCGCAGCCCCTGGCTCACGAGCTGCCAGGACCGGCCGGAATCTTGCGATCGGTAGACTCCGCTATGCAGGTCGGAAGCGTAGACGATGTCGGGGTTCGTTGGATCGAACACGATGCTGGATATGCTGCTTTCGGGAGGCAGCCCGGCCGAGGAAGACTTCCAGGATTGCCCGCCGTCGGTGCTGCGATAGACACCGGCCCGGGAGAAGCCGGCCAGAAGAAACTCGCCGCCTCCCGGATGGACGGCGATCGATATCGCAGCCATGGATCGCAGACCGTTGTTGGCCGTTTCCCAGGTCGACCCGCCGTCGGACGTCACCAGAATTCCCTTTCCCGGCGCGGCGGCGATGACTCTGTTCGGGTTGTCGAAGCCCACGGCCAGAGCCGCCACGTGGGCATCCTGCGTCAGGGCGGTATTGACGCCCTGCCATGTCTTTCCCCCGTCCAGAGATCTCCGGATTCCTAGGCCGGGCCGGGTCAGGCCGAACCCACCTGCGCTGAAGAAGCCGCCCGATCCGGCGTAGACGATTTCCGGGTTGGAGGGAGCGAAGACGATCGTGCGCCATCCCGCGCGTTCTCCTGCCAGCCGGCTCCCGGTTTGCCGCCAGGTCTGGCCGCCATCTGTGCTTGCCAGAATGTCGCTCAGCCAGTTGTTGGACGCCAACACATGCTGCGGGTTGCTGGGATCGATGGCGACGACGTTCCATTCCATCGCCCGCGAGGGAGGATAGTTGAGGCCGGTCCATTCCGTTCCGCCGTTGAAGCTGACGAAGATTCCGCTCCGAGCAGCCGCGAACACGCGGCCGGGCGCCGAGGGATCGACCGCCAGCGCCCGCGTTTGAGCGCCGGTGTAACCCGTGCTGGCGACCTCCCACGATTGACCGCCGTCCAGGCTGAGAAAGTTCCCGCCACCGTATTCGTTGGCGAAGAGTCGATCCGGGTTGTCCGGATCGACCTGGAAGTCGATGGGGAAGCCGGCTCGCACGCCCGGTGATCCCCAGCCTTCCGTAGCCTCTCCACCGGAGACGCGCCGCCAGGTCCGCCCTCCATCCTGACTTCGGTATACCGAGCCGGCCCCGGCGGCATACGCCAGGCTCGGATCGGATGTCGAGAACTCGACCGAGGTGACCACCTCCGAGTCCAGCACGTGCGCCCAGGTCTGGCCGCCGTTCGTCGTCAGGTAGACACCGGCATCAGTGGAATACTGGTTGTTGCCGGTCCCGGCCAGAAGGATGTCGGGATTCTCGGGATGCATGAACAAGGACCCGACATACAGATTGCCGAGGCCGTTGTTGACATTGCTCCAGGTCTCGCCGCCGTCGACGGACTTGAGCACGCCCTCGCCGCCAGGTTCGGCCGTGTCGGGATTGGAGTTCGCCGCCTCGCGGTCAAAGATGCCGGTCGAAAGGTACAGGACGTTCGGGTCGCGCGGGTCGATCCAAATGTAGCGAGCCAGGTTGTCGCCTCGCCAGACGACTCGCCAACGCTGCCCTCCGTCGGTGGTCTTATAGACCACGCCCTGAGTCATGTCGAACTCGCGGCCCTGACGCTCGCCTCCGGACCACGCCCACGAGGAGATCTCAGCCGCGGCGTACACCACGTTGGAGTTGCCCGGTTGGACCGAGAAGCCTCGGAAGGTGATGCCCTCCGACTCGACGATACCGCTGTCTCGCTTCCCCCAGGTCCGGCCGCCATCGGTCGACCGGAAGATCCCGCGCTGGAACTGCGTGCCGACCCAGATGATGTCCGGATCGTTGGGGTCGATGGTCAGCGAGAAGACCGGAATCGCATCGCCCGATTCCCCGACACGGGTCACGATCCCGGTGTTGGACGGGGTCCAGGATTGGCCGCCGTCCCGGCTGATGTGCACGCCGGCAAAGGCGTCGGTGACATACATCAGATCCGGCTGGCCGGGCCGCATGCGAACGTCATAACCCAGTCCACCGAGCGGCCCGCCGGTGCGGATCCAGGTCATCGTGGCAGGAGCCTGCGCGACAGGTGTGGCGGCTGGGGGCGCCGGCCGGGTAGGGGAGGGTGGCGAACCGTCCAGGGCGCCCGAATGAAGGGCCTCCACCGCGTCGAGCTCGGCTCCTGGCGACAGCCCGGCCGCGCTGGAGCCGTCGTCGGTCAGGCGCACAAAGCGGACCGACTCGAGCCCGACCTCGCTCAGGTCGATTCCCAGGACCTCCTTGAGGAGTCCAAGCGAAAGGTAAGAGCGGCCGTCGGAGCTGAGCTCCACCTCCCACAGTTCGTCGTTGGACGGATCTCCATAGATCTTGAGGTCCGCTCCCGGGCCGTCGATCACCTGGTTGTTCACGAACTCGAGGGTGATCCTGCCTCCGACCCCGAGGGTCACCCAGCCGGTCAGGCTGGACTGGTTGAAGTCCGGAGGGCCGAGGGCGGCATCGGCGTCGGCGAAATCGGGGGCGTGAGGATCTCCGGGGGTGAAGCTCACCACGCGATCGACGAACGGATCGCCGGTCTGCTTGGACCAGGCCCCACCCGGCGCCAGGGTCACAACAAGGCTGCCCAGGATGAAGGCCGAGAAAAAGGCTCGCGGTTGCATGGCTCCTCCCTTGGAGACTAGGCCGCCATACACGGATACGTCGCAACTTGGATTTCGCTTGGCAGACAGATCATCATTCCCCGGTGCCAAAGGTGGATGGCCAGAGGCTGTTACGGCCCCAGGCGTCGGTAAGTACGCCGAACAGTTCGTTGTCCACGGGGGCGGTGTTCTCGGGGTCCGGGCCGAAGAGGTAGTTCATCGAGTTTTCGCCCTCGCTCCAAGGCCTCCACTCCGGGAACCAGGCCCAGAAGGAGTGATTCAGCCCGAGCTGTTCGAAAAGCTCGATCTCGTCGGCCATGAAATCGGCCGCGCCGGGCGCCCAGCGTTCCACGCCGTATTCGTTGACAGCCACCGGAACGTTATGGCGATCCCTGAAATCGGCGATCGGGCCGAGGTAGTCCTCGAGCCAGGCTCGATCGAAGGTCTCCGGGCTCCCGTCGCCATCCACATCGAGTTGAGAAGGGTAGGCGTTCTCCGCGGGAAGTCCCTGATGCGTGTAGGCCGCTTGCGGGGCGTACTGATGGACCATGTAGACCGTCCGGGGATCGTCGGTGGGGATCAAGGTCGAAAGCCAGCGGACGGAGCCATAGCCTGGAGCGCTGACCAGGATGGGCGTCTGGTCATCGACCTCACGAATGCCTGCGACGAGGCGTGGATAGAGCTGGTTCCAATCGTAGAGTTCCCCGGCGTGATCGGGGTAGAACTCCTCCGGTTCGTACACGTCCAGGACGATCTCATTGCTGTTCGGTTCCACCATCAGGTCATAACCGGCGACGACGGGGTTGTCGCGGTACCGCTCGGCGGTGTCACGCCACATTTCGACCCAGGCATCCTGGGCGGCTCGATCCGTCCAGACGGACTCGATGAGCAGCTCGGGATCGAACCAGTCCCCGGCACCGTCGCGATAGAACGTGAAGTCGCTCCGGCCGGGCCCGGTGCGGAAGGAGATGACGGCGAAGAGATCGGCGCGGGCGGCCATCTCGAGCAGGCTGTCCAGATGGGCTTGTGCCCGTTCATCGAGGGCATACGGGGGAAGCATGGTGAAGATCCCCGGCACCGACAAGTTGACGTAGTTGGCACCTGCATCGGCCAGGCCGTCGAAGTCTGCCTGAGTCCAGGGCGGGCCGATGTAGCCGTCGCCGAGGAATTCCGTGCCGTCGAGCTCGGGAACGACGATCCGCTGCCAGAGATTGGCGCCCCGCAAGGTTGTGCCTTCCGTCCACAGGGACCACTTGTCTCCCGATCCTGTGGCCGGAGGCGGCGCCTCGCCGACGGACGGGCCCGGCGATTCGGATTCGACAGGGGGCTGCGGTTGGGAATCGCCAGTGGAGCTGCATGCCGTCAACCATCCGAAGAGCAGGGCGAGAATGAACCGTCGTTTCATGTCAGCCCTCCCTGAAGGCCTGTCGTGGCGTCCTCACGGTCGATAACCCGGCGCGGTGCAGGGGTTGGGGAAGATGCTGATGGTGTACTGCAGCCGCGAGTCGGCTGTGTCGTTCACGTGAAGATCCGTCAAGAACGTCTTCCCATCGCAGCCGAGTTCCTGTTCGGCGGCCTGGAAGGACGGAGACGAGTAATGTTCCAAGAAGGGCGCGAAGCTGTCATCGCCGGCGTACCCCCAGTCGTAGTCGCTGAACATAGTGGAGATCGTCAAGTCGACGCGGTTCACCGCCTGAGGGATCACGACGGTGAACGTGTCCGGATAGGCATCACCGCTGCCGGCCGCCAGATCGGCAAAGGTGTAGCGACCACAGCTCAGCGGCTTGAGGAAACAGCCGGTGTTGAAAGAACAGCCTCCCCAGAAGGACTTCGTCTGGTCGTTGACGCCGATCCAGTAGTAGACGTCGATCGTGTCGCACGGCCCGGCGTTCCACCCGTCTCCCGTCCAGGGCAGATCGAGAGCGTCGAAGGTGACCCGCACCCGATAGGGACACCTGGGCATGGCGTAGCTGGTCTTCCCCTGGGCCCTGACCGAGGTGCCCAGAATCTCCTGCGTGACATCGAACTGGAGCATCTTCCCACACCAGTTGTCCGTCGCCGGCACCACAAGCCGATTGACTCCGACCTGCGCGTGAAGGTTCTGGCGCATCCATGCCGGGTTCCCATCGACGGCCATGTACACGGACACCTCCATCACCTGCGTCGGAAGCTTCTCACCCTGCCAGGTCCACACGAGCTCGTAGCAGTCCTGCTGACAGTAGGGATCCGGGCTTCGTTCGACGTGCAGATCCGTGATCCGGGGAGCGGTCGGATTGTCGTTTCCGTAGGTCTTCAGGATTCCCGTCCCGCCGCCGGTCGAGGCCATGGCCATGACGAGATCGATCTGGAACGCGTCCCCCTCGAGGATGACCTTCGAGCCGTCCCAGGCTTCGGCGGCGAACGAATGCTGGAAATCTCCGAGCTTGTCCAAGTCTTCGCCGCGCCAGCCCCAGCACTCCCCGCTCAGCTCGAGCGAACCGTCGGCCGGGACGGGCATGGCCCAGGTTCGATGGTCGGCGGAGGCGGCGCCGACCTCGGCCCGGCCGGCACGCACCTCGAAGAACTCGCCTTCGACCTGAGGCACGCGGATTTCAGGCGCGCCTTCGAACGACACGTAGCAGTAGCCACGGTCGTAGCCTGAGTTCATCTTCATTCCCAGGGCCTCGATCCTGAATTGAGGTGGACTTGCCGATGGACAATTCGCGTCGACGCTGACCGTGTCCACATTGCTGGGCTGCCGGCCGATCAGGTTCACAGCCTCGACCCAGAAGGTCAGGAAGCCGGGCCCAGGCGCAGAAAGCCGAACCCAGGCCGACCCGCCCGCCGCCGGCGTCAGCTCGGCCAACCTGTGTGGCGCCGTCTCCATTCCGGCGTACCACACCTCATAGGCGGCCTCGTTGGACGCCCGATCCATCCAGGCCAAGGTGATGTCGCAGCCCTGCGACTGGGCGCGCAGACCCTCGGGCGCGTCGGGAGGACCCACGACGAGGTAGGACCAGAGCGGAACCGTGCCGGCGACCTCCAACATGGGCGTGCCAGGGACTTGCACCGCATCGTCCGCCGAACCCGGCGCCGACGCCGCCGGGTCTGGGGGTCCTTCCTCCGGCGAGCCCGGGATGCCGACCAGCGTGCCCCCGGCCAGGCCCTGATCACCGATCCCCGGATTCGCCGCTCGCACGGCGGCCGGATCGGCTTCGAACCTGGCGGCTACGTCGGCCAGCGTCTCGCCCTCGGAGGCGACGGCGGCGAAAGCAACATTGCCGGGCTCCGCGGCCGGGCTTGGGACGATACGCAGGAGTGGACTCTGCCCGACCAGCCCGGCCTGGTCCACGGCGCGGACGGCGGCTGCGATCGGCTCATCTGCCACAGGGAGTTCGAAGAAGGCCGAGAAGGGAGAGATGCCGGTCGTATGGGGGCTCGTCTGAGTGGCGACCAGGCTCCCGTTCACCCACAACTCTGCGCGCAGGATGGGAGTCGTGCCGTAGGCTGTGGCCGCCACCTGCAGAATCGCGCCCGGCGCGACCGAAGGCGCCTCGTCCGGCTGCGTCAGGACCACGAGGGGAGGGGTCTGCCGGGCACGAGCTCGGTCCTGAGCCCTCCAGAAGATCACGCCCGCGGCCACGGCGAGCAAGGCGCCGCCCCCGGCCAGGAGAGTGACAAGCAGGATGACCTTTCGCGTGCAGCCTCTTCCCTCAGACGCGCGGCGCAGCGAAGGTTCGCGGCTCATGGGAAGTTCTCCGTGTACTCATCGTTTGCGGGGTTCGGGTCGATGAAGGCCTCCATCTCGACGCTGCACGTCACCGCGTACCAGTAGCTGGAGGTGTCCACCAGAATCCCCGTGTTGAAGATGCCCGTCTCGCCCGGCACCAGGCTGACGAGCAGCAGGGACGGATCGGCCGTGACGGTTTCCTGGGTTCCCTCGATGGGGTCGCTCAGGACGGCGGAACACGACAGCCAGACTTCGTCACTCGACAAATCCGACGGACCGTTGTTCGTGATGCGCGTGAAGAGCCTGCCCTGCGGGAGGTTGTCCGGGTAGAGGTCGGTCACCGCCAGATCCAGCGTCGGCACATGGGTAGGGGCAGGCGGGAGGGTGGGCGCCAGCACGACGACCGTCACCTGGGCGGAGGACGTGCCTCCGCACCCACCGACCGCCAGCGTGTAGACCGTGGTCGCGGCCGGTCGAACGACGACGGATCCCGTCGCGGCAACGCCCCCCACCTCCGGAGCGATCTCGAACAAGTCCGCGTTCAGGATGCCGCCCCAACTCAGGGTTGCGGATTGACCGGCGGCCAGCGTGCCCGGGCTGGCGGTGAAGGATCCGATGTGTGGCCCTCCCGGACATGCCGAGGCGGGCGTTGGAGTCTCGGTAGGAAGGAGTGCCGGGGCCGGCGTCGGGGTGGAGGTCGCAGAGGTGCTGTCGACCACGAGAATCCGCGCCTGCGACATCCAACCTCGATTGCCCGCACCGTCGATGGCCACGGCACCGATCGCATATTCACCCGCGGAGGACGGCGACCATTGAAGACTCGCCTCGCCCAGCCTCTTGCCGCCCGCCGACACACCGGCGAGCACGGATCCCGAGACCGAGAACTCGATCACGGCGATTCCGTCCTCATCGGAGGCATGGGCCAGAATCGTGACCGGGGCCAGCGGAAGCTCCGCTCCGTCCAGAGGCTGGTCGATCCACGCACGAGGGCCGGGGCTCCCGCTGGATCGCGCGCACGCGCCCAGGCTCAGTGCGCCAAGAACGATGGCAAACTCAAGTCTCCCGTATGGAGCTGGACTCACGGGAGTTGCTCGTACCAGTTCGGCGGGAGCTCGATCATGTACATTTCGACTTCCTCCGTCCCTGAGCGCCCCCAATTGCTGGTGAAGAGGACCCGGGTGAAATCCTGGTTGAGGCTGGCGTGGGGCTCAGCCCAGTAGTCCTTCTCGCCGTATTCCACTGGGCCATCGGCGAAGACCGACCGGGTATGAGCCAGCCTCACCGTGCGCCCACCGGGTCTAAGCTCGAGGGCGAAGACCGAGTCGTCCATCCAGGTGAAAGCGCTGGGATGTCCGCCGTTGTAGGTGGAGATGACCACCCACCCGGGAGCTCGGAACGCGTTGCCGGAGACATGAAGCCCTAGAGGTGTGTGGCTGAAATCAATCGGCACCAGGGGAGTGACGGACCCGCTGGCCAGATCCGCCATCGAGATCGTGTCGGTGTCGATGTCCTGGTAAACGACAACCTCACGGCCTTCCGCGTCCAGAGCCAGATCCATGTGACCGCTGATCCGCAGCAACCCGCGGCCGTTCTGAAGGTTCTGGTCGTAGACCATATAGCCGCAGGGCTCGGCGTCGGTGCCCAAGCGGCCGCGCTCGCAGAAAAAGTCGCTGAAGTCTGCGATGAAATAGTCGCCCAGAGGACTGATGTAGGCGTTGTCCACCGCCTCCACGCCCGGCATACCCCGCATATCGCGGATGGCGAGCACTCTGTCCTGCGTCAGGTCGTAGACCAGGAAGGCCACCGTCACCCAGTTTTCGTCCTCCGCCATGAAGCCCCAATACCGTCCGTCGAGGGAAGCCGTGCCCTCGTACTTCGACCAGACCGCCGCCAGAGTCTCACCCGGAAAGTCGGCGGCGAAATCGTGCACAACGACGATGTCTCCGCTGCTCAGTCGGTAGGCCATCAGGCGGGTCTCTTGGGAGAAGTAGAGGAGATCGGGGTCATTGGCGTCCCAGCGCGGATCGACGCCGTCGATGGGCACCGGGCCCAGTGGCTCCAGGCTGACCGCGTCGTACAGATACCAGGTCGCCGCGGTGCCGCGGGCCAGCAGGCGAGTGCCGTCGGCGTTGAAGGAGGACACGCGGGAGTATTCGTTCTTGAGCCCTCTCGAGGGATCGTCTGGAGAAAGGTCGACCCTCCGGTCGGTGACGCGCACGATGCACGTCCCGAAGGCCGGATCCCGGAATGGTGCCCTGGCGGCGGGCTCCACGAGAGGGCGAGGCTGAAGGACGGAGCGTTCGGTGAGGAAGGGAGGCTGAGGGCCGGAGCACAGCGGACCGGTGGAGAGGATGGGGGGCGACGCGGCCGAGGTGGGAGAGGACGACCCCTCGGTTTCGGAGACATCTTCCCCCGGAGCCTGCGGCAGCAGTGAACAAGCCAAGCCGGTGGCCAACAAATGGATGAGCAGCAGAGTCGCTCTAGTGTTCATGAAGGCCCTTATCCCGCACACGCCTGTAGGAGACTAACCCGGGAAGCCCTCGCGATAGCTGTTGTTCGACGGATTCGGATCATCGACGTTCGGTTGAAGGGTGCAGGTGATGTCGTAGTAGTAGAGCGTGCCGTCCACAGGGATGCCGGTGGCAAAGGCCTGGGTCTCGCCGGGGGCGAGGCTGAAAGCGATCCACGAGAACCCTGTCTCTGTGGACGGCGGGAGACCTCCGACCAAGTCGGAAGTGACGGAGCAATCAAGCCGGTTGTTGTTCACGCCTGACAAGGTGTCTGGGCCGTTGTTGGTGATGCGGACGAAGATCCATCCCTGCGGCCAACTGTTGGGATAGAGGTCGGTCACGGCCAGGTCAGCGGTCGTGACGCTCCAACCACCCCCGCCGGGTGGCGGGGGTGGTTCGGTTTTGGTCGCCTGCGGGCCCGGCGGCGACTGCTCCGTGCTCGTGGGCTGCACCGGAGGCGGTGACTGGACAGGCGGTGACTGTGTAGGAGCCGGATGCAGGGGTGGGATGGTGTAGGTAGGGAGAGGTGTGTAGGTAGGAAGAGAGGTGTACGTTGGCAGGAGTGGAGCCGTCGAGGCCAGGTTGAAATTGCAGGCGAGAGCCGCGGCTGCGAACGGCAACCATAGCAACGTGAGTCTGAGCCGGTGGGCAAGCTCATGGGTGCCCGTGCTTTCCGCTTTCGGTGTTCGGGGAGCCATGCGAGGGTTCATGGAGGCTGCGCAGGAGCGGGGGAGAGATCGCCTTTGAGGGCGAACCGATGGCGGAGGAAATCCATAAGCGGTTCCAGCTCCGTGAAGCTCCATCGCTCCCCGGTGTGGACGGATTCGACTTCGGCCGCCCATGCCGCTCCCTCTTCGGGTTCGGTCGCGAGCCAGACTCGGATCAGAAAGGAGCCGTAACTCTCGGGCATCTCCTCCCCGGCGGCGGCAGGGTTGACCAACGCTGCCGACACACCGGGCAGAGACTACCCGACGGCTGTCTACAGGCTGGCTACAGATGGGGAGCGCGGTCGACAGACCAAGAAGCCAGGTAGGCGTTTCGCTGGACGGGGCGTGGGATGCGGCGGGCTTTGAGTTCGAGTTCTTCGAGGAATCGACGCCGGGCCCGCGCCGCCGCTCGAGCGTGGCCGCGTGCTTCCAGAGCCTGGAAGTGAACAAGGAGGACGGCTTCCTCCGGGCCTTCGATGCAGCCATACTGCTCGAGCAGACCGACGGCCTGCCGGCTGCAGCGAACGGCTAGGTCCGCCTGAGCGGCAGCCAGGTGGGCGACGGCCTGGAACGCCAGCCCCAAGATCACGCCGTGAACAAGGCCGGTGTCCCGGGCGATGCCTGCCGCTTCGGCTTCGAGCGCTCGGCCTTCGTCTGCCTGCCCGAGTAGGACAAGCACCCACCCCAGGACCAGGCGGGCCAGGACACCGGAATATCGGTCGCCGATCCGATCGGCAAGGCTGAGCGATCGCTCGGCCGTGAACTTGGCCTCCTCGAGGCGATCCTGTCCGGCAAGGGCGCGGGCCAGATGGGCCAGGCCCTCGGCCAGTCCGCTGTCGTACCCGATGGATTCTTCGATGGCGGCGGCCTGCCGAAGGAGAGCCTCGGCGGTCGGGTAGTCACCGAGGGAGACCAGGACCATGCCGCAGTTGCCGAGGGCCGATGCTTCGCCCCGGCGGCTTCCCGTGGCGCGCTGAAGGACGAGAGAGGCCTCGTAGCGCTCCAGCGCCGCGGCATAGTCACCGCGAAGGTAAAGGAGGTTGCCGTCGTTGTTGAGCGCGTACGACTCGGCCGGGCGCGAGCCGTTCCGGCGCGCCATGTCCAAGGCCTCGGCCAGCGCCTGTTCGGCACGATCCAGGCGGTACATCCGCGTGTGCAGAATCCCGATGTCCGTCAGATCCCAGCAGGCGCGAGCCGTCTCGCCACGGGCGCGGCGCAAGTCGTAAGCCTGCTTTCGATAGTGCAACGATCGCCCGTAGTCCGCCGTCAGGAAGTGAGCGTAGGACATGACGCTCAGCACCTCGGCCCGGGCGAGAGGATCGACTTCCCGCTGGATCGAGAGGGCCTCTTGCAGCGGCGCGAGAGCCTCCCGGGCGTTCCCGCGGAAGTAATGGGCGAAGCCGAGCTGGGCCAATAGGGAGGACCGGACTGACGGGTCGCCGGCGCTGCCCAGGGACGCCAAGCCGTCACGAGCGCAGGCCATGGCGTCCTCGTATCGCCCGTCAAGATTGGCGTAGCGGGCGTGAGCAGCGCTGGCGCGCGCTTGCAGAGACGACGCTCCGCACGTCTCGGCCAGATCCCTCATCGCCTGAAGATCGCGATTCCGTTCGTCGAGCCTGCCTTGCAGAAAGTAGAGCTCGGCCCGTCTTGTGTAGACCTCCAGCCGTCGTTCGACATGGCGAAGGACGTGTCCTGTGGGATCGAGCTGGTCCAACAAGGCCA
>DASSGB010000141.1:0-3812 GCA_035693825.1 Anaerolineales bacterium | reverse complement strand
GCAAGAACTTTGGCGAAACCAGCGAACATCACGAGTCTCCGTTGGCGAGGATGTGAATTCTAGGCAGAGGCGCGGGCTTCGTCAAGATCAGCTATCAGCCGTCGGCCATCAGCCATCAGCCGTCGGCTATCAGGTTCCCTAGCGCCTTGTCGCCCTCGTGCCATGGTGCCGACGAATCACCAATCACGAATCACCAATCACCCATTGCCCGCCTTTCTTGCCTGACCACTGGCCACTGACCACTGACCACTGATTTCTGATTACTGCCTACTGCTTGACGGGTTGGAGCAGGCTTGGGAGTTCGGCCAGGGCCCGGGCCAAACGCGTCCCGTGCCAGGTGAGCAGGCTTCCATCGACAGCGATCACTCGACCGTCGCGCACCGCCCGGGTCGTCTCCAGCGTCTCTCGGATCCGATCCGTGTCGCCGGAACCGAAGGCATACGGCTCGCTCGGCAGGAGGATCACCTCGGGGTCGGTGGAAATGATCTCCTCGGCGGAAACCCGCGGATAGCGGGTGTCCCGCGATCCGGCCTCCTCCGGAGCGGCCTGCCCGAGATCGGCCTCGAGCGGGTAGCGCCTCGGCCGCCCGGCGAACACGTTGATGCCCCCGGCCACGCTCAACACGTCATGGGCATACGTCTCGTGATTGAACGTCATCCACCAGAGACTCGAGTCGCCGCGTTCGCCGGCCCAGATCGGGCAGAAGACACGCACCGCCTGCCCCGAGCCGGCGGCCCGCGACGCCCATTCGAGCGTCACTTCCAGCGTTTTCACTTTCGGGGCAGCTCGCGGCAGGCGAAACAGCTCCACCAGCGTCCACAGAATCTGAACCGCGTCGGCCGCCGTCCTCGGGAAGGTCACCCAGACTCGCATGCCGCGCGCCTCGAGCGCTTCGACGCTGCTCTGGCTGTTCTCCTCCTGGTTGGCCACCACCAGGTCCGGCCGCAGGGCTACGATGGCCTCCACGTCCGGCGATTTGGTGCCCCCGACCCGCGGCACCGACGTCTCGGCCGCGGCCGGCAACGGGCAGTAGTCCGTCACGCCCACGATCGAACTTCCGGCTCCCAGGTCAAACAGGCTTTCGGTGGTCGAAGGCACGAGGCTGACGACACGTTGGGGTGCCTGGGTGTAGGTGAGAATGACCGTGTGGCCGTTACCGCCGCTCATGCGTGCCTCCACGCCGACCCGAGGGTGACGCCCGGGCGCGCCATCCCCCACACTTCGACCTCGCCTTCGGGCCCCAGCCCAAGGATGGAAGCCTCCGGCAGCCGCAGCGCGTACCTTTTCTCGGTGGACACGAGCCAATCGCGCAGGCGCTCATCTTCCGAGGCTGGCTGCGGGTCGAGCAGGACGATCGCACCCTGCAGCCAGCCGAGGCCATCCACAGGCGGTCCCGTTTCGCCCAGGTGGGCTTCCCCAAAGGCCGCCGCCGGCGCGCCAAGCGCCACGACGACGCCCTCAGCCTCCAGGCACGCCCGGAGCCGGGCCTCGATCGATCGAAGCGCCGAAAGGCTCGCCGGCGTCGTAAGAATGACGACGCTGCACGTCTCCCAGCCGATTCCGGCTGCGGGTAACCGGTCGACGGGCGCACCTATCAAGCCCTGCAGGTCCTCCAGGAACTGGACAGGCGCTTCGGCGTTCGGCGCCGTGGCCAGCCAGGCGGCCGGCCGCCCCAGGTCGATGCGCGACAGCAGCTCGTCCATCCAGGTGGAGCCGCCGGTCATCCTGGGGACGGAACCACCCAGGACGAGCCAGCCCGCGCCGCCCACGCGCCTCAGCACGCTTCCGGCCGAATGGGACCGCGTTTCGACCATTGCCGCCACAGAAGTCAGCCTGAGAGATCGACGCGCATGAAGCGCTCGATGTAGCGCGGCGTGTCGGGCGGAGACGACGGATCGCGCATGCGCTCGCGCACGCGCGCCGCCATGCCCTCCGGATCTCTGATCTGGCTGACATGCATCCGCAGCGCCTCGATCTTGCGATCGACGGTGGCGGTCACATCGATGACGACATTGGGGTTTTGTGATCCGGCGATGTACACCTGCTGGATCTCGTGCGGCAGCAACCCCTCCTCGGTGATCAGTTCCGGAAAGAAGGGCCCCGCCCCGGAGGCAGGAAAGATGGCGTCGAGCGCGGCCTGGCCGGCCGCCCGATGATCGGGATGGTTGATGTAGGTGCTGCTGGGATAGTAGTTCGTGGGATCGCAGGTCACCACGGTGTCGGGGCGCACCTGCCGCAAGACGCGGACCACGTCTTTGCGCAGGGCGAGATCCGGCACCAGGTAGCCGTCGGGATGGTCGAGGAAGATGACCCGGCTCACGCCCAGATGTCTGGCCGCCCGGCGCTGCTCCTCCTCGCGTGTGCGCGCCAGCTCGACCGGATCGGTCTTCGGGTCGTCGGCGCCCTTTTCACCCCGGGTGAGGAGGCAGTAGATGACCTCGCAGCCTTCGGCGGCCCAGCGGGCGACCGTGGCCCCACAGTAGAAATCCGGATCGTCGGGGTGGGCCAGAACGACCAGCACGCGCCGGCTGGGGGCCATGCGTTACTCCGTCTCCGTCTTGCCTTTCCCGCAGTTGCACTCGCCGTTCTCGTGTTTGTCGCAGGGCGCCTCGGCCTTGGCCTCCAGCGCCTTCAGCTCTTCGTAGGGATGGATTTCGTGCTTGAGGAACTCCGCCCGCTTGCCGTCGTCGAACACGACGATGACGGCCTCCTTGAGGGGCAGGACGTCGAACACGCGCGCTTCCCCCATCGGAGTAACGACGCGTTTGTTGCGCTTGGGCAGCGTCTTGCGGGCTTCCACGTACTGCTCGTACTCGTAGACGAGGCAGCACCGCAGCCGGCCGCACATGCCGGTGATCTCCTGCGGGTTGAGCGAAATGCCCTGAGCCTTGGCCATCTTGATCGAAATGGGGCTGAACTCGGTCAAGAACTTGGAGCAGCAGCGCTCTTCCAGGCCGCAGGCGCCCATCCCGCCCAGGATCTTGGCCACGTCGCGCGGCCCCACCTGACGAGTCTCAATCGATGCATGCGGGTACGCCTTCTGCATCTCGCGCCGCAGGTCCTTCAGATCGATCTTGTCTTCGCTTTCGCTGGTGTACAGGCATGTCAGGCGCGAACCGTCGTACGAAAACTCGGCCTTGGGGATCTTGATGCCCTTCAGACCCAGGTCGGCCACCTTGGCCCGGCACTCGATCATCGCCTCGAGTTCTCGCCGCTGCCAGAGTCGGCGCTCGACGAGCTCGGCCGGCGTGGCGCGTCGTTCGACGGGCTTCCACGCGCCCTCGGCCGGTTCGGCCGGCGAGGTGACGAACCCGGCCACCTCGCCCAGCTCGCGCCCGCGACTGGTGCCCACGATGACGTAATCGCCCACCGCCAGGTCGGGCACGGGTGAGGCGTCGAAGTGATACAGCTTGCCCAGCTCTTGGAAGCGAACGGCCACAACCGTCGCCGTCCTGGTGTTGTCCATGATCGTGCCTACCTCATCTGCGGACCGGTACCGCCCAGAACCTGACCATGATAGCCGATTCCGGGGCTCACAGCAAAGTGCTCAGATCATGGCCCTACCGGGGATCGCGCTTCGCATCCCCTTGGGGGACTTGAAGCGGGGTCCGCATCCCAGAAACTGTTGGGCGAGAGCCACCAACCCCCACCCTACCCTCCCCCTGGGTCTCTGTAGCCGCAGGCTTTAGCCTGCGCCCTGCCCGCGTCGATGTCTGCCCGCAAGGATCAACCCTCACCCTACCCTCCCCCTGAGTCCCTGTAGCCGCAGGCTTTAGCCTGCGTCCTGCCCGCGTCGATGTCTGCCCGCAAGG
>DASSGB010000140.1:0-5714 GCA_035693825.1 Anaerolineales bacterium | reverse complement strand
GTCGTGGTCTTGCCGTCGGTGCCGGTCACGCCGATGACCACCAGCGAGCGCGAGGGCCGGCCCTGCCAGATGGAGGCCGCCCGGGCCAGGAAGACCCGCGAGTCACGCACCCGGACGTAAGGCACGCCCAGGTGCGGATCGGATTCTTCTCCCGCCAGCGCAACCGCTCCGCGACGGACCGCCTCCGCCAGAAACCGGTGCCCGTCCACGGTCTGGCCGCGGGTGGCGACGAACAGGAAGCCCGGCTCGACCTGGCGCGAGTCAGCCGTCAGACCGAGGATCTCGGCGTCTTGGCTCAGCTTCTTTCCGGGGATGTCTTGCAGGAGGGCGCTGAGATTCATGGTCGGCCGTCGGCCATCAGCCTTCGGCCGTCAGGCACCTCGGCCGCGGGTCATGGCGGACGGCTGATGGCCGAAGGCCGATGGCTACTTGAGGCTTTGCCGCAGACCTTCGAGCTTGCCCGCCACCGATCCGTCGATGACCTTGTCGCCGACACGAACGACGAGGCCGCCGAGGATGTTCGGGTTCACGCGGAAGGACAGGCTCGCGCCCGGGCCGAGTCGTCCGGCGATCTGCTGGCGTACCTTGTCCTGTTCCTCTTCGGTCAGCGGCAGCGCGCTGGTCACCTCGGCGCTGGCGCCGAGCAGTGGAGGCATGTCGAAACCGAGCACCCCCCCGCCCTGGAGGCCGCTGAAGAACTCCGACACGAGCGACCGCTGGCGCTTCTCGTCCAGGGCTTCGCCGATGATCTTCTGTGCGGCGGCGATGGCCAGGGCGGCCACCTGGCCTCGCAGCTCCGTCAGCGCCTGCGTGCGCGTCTGTTCGGCTTCGACCGCGGCCGTCTCGCGCACGCCGACGGCGTCCTTCTCGGCCGAGGTGCGCAATTCCTTGCCCAGCTGTTCGGCGCGCTCGGCCGCCTCACGAATGCGCTGCTCGCCTTCCTGCTGAGCGCGGGCCAGGATCGCCTGGGCTTCTTTCTCGGCGTTGGCCCGGGCTTCGGCGGCGATGCGCGCATCCTCCAGCCCCTGGGCGATCCGTTCGCGGCGCGTCTCCAGCATCCGCAGGATCGGTTTCCAGGCCCACAGCCGCAGGATGATCAACAACAGCAGGAAGTTGACGATCTGCGAAATCAGGAAGGTCAGGTTGATTCCCAGAGGGGCGAGGGCGTCCAACGGGGCCTCCTACTGGATGCCGACGAACATCAGAATCAGCGACACCACCAGGGCGTAGATGGCGATAGCTTCGGTGAAGGCCACGCCCAGGATCATGTTGGTCAGAATGTTGCCGGCCACGTCCGGGTTCCGTCCCATGGCCTGCAGGGCGCCCAGCGTCAACAGACCGATTCCGATTCCGGGTCCGATGGCGCCCAGGCCGATCGCCAGTCCGGCGCCGAGCGCTCGTGCAGCTTCGAGATCCATGCGTGTCTCCTCCGATGCTCAGTGGGCGGCTGCGGGTTCGTCGTGGGCGGCATGCTCGCCGCTGTGACTGACGGTCGCCATATTGATGAAGATCATGGCCAGCAAAGCGAAGACCGCGGCCTGGATCAGCCCGATGAACAATTCCAGGCCGTAGAAAATGGACGGAGCGATGAACGGAACCAGGCTGGAAATGACGAAGATCAACACCGTTCCGGCGAAGATGTTGCCCAGCAACCGGAAGGCGAAAGAAATGATCCGGCTGACCTCGGAGATGATCTCCAGAACGCCGGCGAAGAACTCGATGATCCCCATCGGGCCCTTGGCGAGGGCCGGGAAGTTGAAGAACTTGAACAGGTAACGCCCGCCCTGGCTGCGAATCCCGTAGGCCTGGACGATGGCCATGGTGATCAGAGCCAGCGCCAGGGTGAAGTTCAGGTCGGTGGCGATGCCGCGGATCACCGGCGTGATGTTGCAGGAGGTGCACAGCCCGGCCGCCTCGGTGGGGGTCGGTTCGGCGGCGTGTTCGCCCTCGGTCGCGGCGCGCTCGACCGGCCTGGTGCCGTCGACAGTGTAGAAGACGATCGGGCCCAAACGAACTTCACGCGGGGCGTAGCCCGGGACCGAGGCCGCGTGCGGCGTCTCCAGAAACCCGATGCTCTCGGCCCCGGGAAGAAGCTTGAACCAGTTGCCAACGAGCACCAGGAAGAAGATCGTGGCCACCAGTGGGAAGATCGACTTGGCGCGTTTCCCGGCCACGCTCTCCGTGAAGTTGGCCAGAGTCTCGCCCAGGGCCTCGACGAAGTTGCCCACGAAACCCTTGGGAGGCGCCAGCTCGCCTCGCCGCGCGTGTCGCAAACCGAGGCCAACCAACAGAAGGACAAGCACGTCCATCAGCAACGTGGTGAAGAACGTGTTCGTCATGCGCTCCCCGCCGAACCACGGAATGGGCAGCGCCTCGGCCGGCAGACTCACCACGGGCATCGCGCCGTAGGAGGATTTGAAGGGCTGAGGGTAAAGGAAACTCTGGACCGGACCGCACAGGAGGACGACGGCCGCGAGGGAGACGATGATCAACAGGATTCGGCGCATCAGCGTTCCTCGTTGGTCCTGGCGGCGGTCTCGGACTCGGCCACCTTTCGGGCGTTTCGCAACACGAACCACACCATCACGACCAGGCTCAGCGGAATGCTGCCCAGCACGAACGTCAGCGTGAACATCGGCCGCGTCCCCAGCCGAGCATCGAGCCAAAGACCTGCGAACAAAGCCACCAGGGTCGCGACGGCCGTGAGGCAGCCGGCCGACAGTCCAATCCCCGAGGCTTTACCCAGGAGAGACAGCCCCCGCCCCACGTCCGTCGTTCCTGGAGCCGATGGAGCGCCCGTGGGGGCAGTGCCAGGGCTGCTGGGACCAGTGGGTTCGGAGAGTCGACCCGTCATTAACCCTACTAACTAGGTGTGAATTGTATCACGAGCACTGGGAAGGGTCAATCGAGCACCTCGACCCGCCCGAATTTCAGAACAGGCTTCCCGCAGCCTGTAGCGCACGCTCCAGCCAGGGCGCGCTGGCAATCCCCATGGCCAGGATCGCCGCGAGGCACACACCGAGAGCGAGTGCGTAGGTTCGGGGGACCGAGATCGGCTTGGATTCGTCCTCCGACCGATACAGGTAGACGACTTTCAGCACCGTCAGGTAGTAGTACAGGCCCACGATGGCGTTGAGCACGCCCACGATGGCCAGCCAGATCAACCCGCCTTCGACTGCGGCGGCGAAGACATACACCTTCGCCACGAAGCCTGCCAGCGGAGGCATCCCGGCCAGCGACAGCATCGCCACGAGCAGCGCCAGCGCCAGGCCAGGCGCGCGCCGACTCAGGCCGGCGTAGTCTGCGATTTGGTCTGATCCTGCCGAGCGGGCGAACAGGATGACGACGGCGAAGGCGGCCAGATTGGTCACGACGTAGGCCGCGAGATAGAAGACCAGACTCGCCGCGCCGAATTCCGAGAGCGCCACCAAACCGATCAGGGCGTAGCCTGCGTGCGCGATGGAGGAGTAGGCCAGCAGGCGCTTGATGTTGCTCTGCGCCAACGCCAGCAGATTTCCCAGCGACATCGTTGCCGTTGCCACCGCCGCCAGCACCGCCGCCCAGGAAAGGCTGACCGCAGGCACGAAGGCCAGAACGAAACGAACCAGCACCGCGAAGCCGGCGGCCTTCGAAGCGGTGGAGATGAACGCCGTGATGGGTGTCGGCGCACCTTCGTAGACGTCCGGCGTCCAGAAGTGGAACGGCACGGCGGCAACCTTGAACCCGAATCCGGCCAGGACGAGCGCCCCCACGCCGCCGAGGAACAAAGGCGACAGCTGCCCGACGCGCACCTTGTCAGCGAGTAGATACAGGTTGGTTTCTCCCGTGGCGCCGTACAGCAAGCTGAAGCCGTACAGCATGACCGCCGAGGTCAGCGCGCCGAACAGGAAATACTTCATGCCGGACTCGGCGGACTTGTCGTCGAGTTTGAGGAAGCCTGCCAGGACGTACAGCGGGATCGATGTCGTCTCGATGGCCAGGTAGAGCATGATCAGATCGGACGCGGCCGCCATGAGGCACATGCCCAACGTGGCGACGATCACCAGCGAGTAGTACTCGCCGCGCGATCCCACACCCGGCACGTCGAGAGAAAGCAGGCAGATCACGGCGGCGCTGAACAGGAAGATGATCTTGAAGCTGAAGGAGGGCCAATCCTGGCGCAGCATGCCGCCGAAGACCAGATTCTCTTCGGCCGAAGGCCGTGCCCACACCAACGCCGCAACCAGAACGGCGGCCAGTCCGGCTGCGCTCAACCAGCCCAGGCCGCGCCGGCCCTGGCCGATGAGGTCCGCCAGCATCACCAGGCCGGCGAGACCGAGCAGCAAGAGCTCGGGCAGGACGGCGGCCAGCATCGCGGGGGAGAACGTGGGCAGCGTCATCTACGCACCCCCCAGCAATCGCAGTACACTGTCGGCTCCGGACTGGACCAGCGGGGCCATGACCGCCGGCTGGACTCCGACGAGGATGAGGATCCCCGCCAACACCACCAGAGCGATCCGATCCAGGTTGTTCACCGGCGAAATATGTCCCTCGAACTCCGCCGGCATGTTTCCATAGAAGACGCGCCCCACAATCCGCATGATGTAGGCGGCGGTGATCACAATCCCCAAGGCGGCGACGATGGCGACGATCGGTTGGACT
Organism: Anaerolineales bacterium; assembly: GCA_035693825.1. Taxonomy (GTDB): domain Bacteria; phylum Chloroflexota; class Anaerolineae; order Anaerolineales; family E44-bin32; genus MGOM01. The sequence continues at coordinate 1,073 of DASSGB010000140.1, read as the reverse complement.
CTCCACAGGCCGAGAAAGATCGGGAACTCAGCCACAAAGCCCGAGAACCCGGGCATGCCCATCGACACCAAACCCCCGACGATGAAAGCCACGGCCACCAGAGGCATCACTTTCGAGAAACCGCCCAGCTTGGAAATCTCACGCGTGTGCGCCCGGTCGTAGACCATCCCGACTACGGCGAAGAAGAGAGCCGTCATGACCCCATGCGAGAACATCTGCAATCCGGCGCCCGTCAGGCCCTCGCGATTCAGTGTGGCGAAGCCGAGCATGACCAGCCCCATGTGCGACACAGATGAGAAACCGATAACGTACTTGAAGTCGGTCTGGACCATGGCGATCAGGGCGCCGTACACGACGTTGACCGTCGCCAGCCCGAGGATCAGCGGGGACCAGAATTTCGCGCCCTCGGGCAGGAGCATGATGCCGGCCCGCAGCGCGGCAAAGGCGCCGAGCTTCATCAGCACCCCGGCGTGGAACATCGAGACGGCCGTGGGCGCGGCAACGTGGCCGTCGGGCGACCAGTTATGGAAGGGGAAGATGCCTCCCAGCACGGCGAAGCCGAAGAAGACGAGCGGGAACCAGGTGCGCTGGAAGTCTGTGCTGAACCCGGCTTTCTCCAGAGCCAGCATGTCGAAGGTCTGCAGGCCGGAGGAGAAGTACATCGCCAGAATGCCGACGAGCGCGATGACCGAGCCGATGAACAGGTACAAAGTGAGCTTCATCGCCGCGTATTCCCGGGTCACCTGCCAACCCCAAATGGCGATGAGCAGGAACATCGGGAAGACGGCGATCTCGTAGAAGAAGAGCAGGTGGAAGAGGTCCAGCCCCACGAAGACCCCGAACACCCCGGTGGCCAGGATGAACAGGAAAGCGAAGAACTCGCGCGGTCGGTCGTCGATGCCCCAGGAAATCAAGACCCCGGTGAACATGACGATGCCCGTCAGCAGCACCAGCGGCAGGTTCATGCCGTCGACGCCGACGTAATAGGAGATCCCCAGCTGAGGGATCCACGTGGCGTGCTCGACGAACTGGTAGCCGCCGACGGACCGGTCGTAGGTCAGGTACACCCACAG
>DASSGB010000139.1:0-20406 GCA_035693825.1 Anaerolineales bacterium | reverse complement strand
AGAAAGGCCCGATCGAATACACCGCCTCGAACCCCTCACCGGCCCCCGTGAACCGGACCGGGAGGACCGATTCCCAATCGGAGCGGGGGTGGCTGTTCCGGAAGGAGCCCAAGTTCACCAGCTCAGCTCCGGCCCAGCCCCAGCACTCCATGGCCACCGGTATGGGCTGATCGAGGTCGTGGGTGAAGATCATCCGGTGCGGCCCGGCGGCGTAGTCCTCGATGTTCCAACCGTCCTCATCTACGGAAAGAAACGCGTCTTCGTCCTCGGGCAGGCGATCGTGTTCCCGGCCGGCGAACTCGTGGGAAAGGTAGCAATAGGCTCGATCCAGCGGCTGGTTGGTGGTGAGGTCGAGGACCTCGAGCTGGAGGAGATGGGTTTCACCAGTACCCGGGCATCCATCCGAAGGCACAACCACCTGGCGGATGGGGCTGGCGGCTTCGCCGGCGCCGTTCCACGCGGCGATGTAGTACTGGTAGTTGCCAACGAGCCGGACCTGATCGGTGAAGGTGAGGGCGTCGAATTGCTCGTTGGGCGCAAACTCCGCCACGCGGGCGAAGTCCATGTCGGGCGCCCCGTATCGGTACAGGCGGAATCCGGCCTCGGTCTCGGCGCGGTCGGTCCAGCGCAGCACGACGGAGCAACCGCCGGAGGCGCTTGCCTCGAGAGCCTCCGGGCCCAAGGGAGGCGCCGAGGCGGCGGGCGCGGGCGGAACCTCGACGGACCTCGCGGGTTGAGCCTCGCCGATCGTGAGGGAGGTTGACCACGGAGGGTCCAAAGGCTCGGGGTCAGCCTGCCTGTCGTCGCCCGTGTACGCTTCGGGCAATGGGCCGGCGGGGACAGGAATCTGGATCACCTGGCCCACGGGAGGTGACAGCGGGACACCCGGGTTCGCTTGGGCCAGGTCATTCGAGAGGAGCCCGAAGGTCTCGGCGATCGTTTGAAGCGTATCCCCCGGCCGGACTTCGTAGGATCCTTGCAGGAGATCCTCGGGCTTCCATGGCAGGATCTCGACGGCACGCGGGGAGGAGGTGGCCGCCCGGCCGAGATCGTCGTAGGCCCGAGCCACGAGGATGGCAATCCCGGCAGACGTCGGCCGCCAGAGGAACGTCGTCCGGTCGGTCGGCACGGTCCCGGTCACGTCCAAATCGCTCCTTTGTTGCCGCCTCCCATCCACCCACAGCTCGTAACGCTGGATGGGCCGGTCAGCGAAGGCCTGAACATCGACGAGTTGCTCGTCTCTGGCGAGCAGGCGTGCGCCCGAGACCGGGGTGAGGATCTCCACTTCCGGCCCGACCTCGGCCGCGGTGACGGCGCTACCCCTCAATTGGTTGAGGAGCAGGATCGCCGTAATGAACAAGGCCGTCAGGCCCATGCCCGCAAGGAGGATCGCGCCCACGAACACGGTCTTACGTCCTCTCATGGCGACGCGCTCAACCCTTTCATGCGACACGTGACCGGATCCATGGGTGGAAGAGGAAAGAGGGCAGTCGAAACGATCCTTCATGCTTCCGTCGAAACGGAGGCTGCGACCCCTTCAGCGATTCTAGAGTGTCGGTGGCCTGGAATGCGACGGCCTTCTCGACACGTTCCGATCCCCTCGGCGACCCCCCTCCAGTCAGGATTCGTGCCTTTCGGGTCTGGGGCCGGCGCTCGACCACGCGGATTCAAGATCGGGTTCACAAATCGAGATCGCATCCTCGGTGCACCATCGCCCCCGAAGCACTGATCGCTCACGCGCCGGAGGTTCCTCGATCTAACGCCAGCTGGCCTCGGGCATCGCAGGCTTGTGTCGCCAGTGAGGCCTGCAGGGCTCCGGTCGACCCCTGTCCCTATCCCGGAGGATTGACGATGAAGTAGGCCCAATCCGACCACGGTCCCTGGTTGAGGATTTCATCGGACGCGAACACCCGCCAGCGATAGTCGCGGCCGCAGTCCGTCCGCCTGGTTGCATCGTATTGAGTGGGCACCATCCAACCGAATTGCTGAGCCTCACCGTAGCCCACGCCGAGGACCTCCTGCAACGTGACCATGTAGCCGAAGATCCCATCCGGATCATCTGGGGGTTCCCACCTCAGGATGATCTGGGCCACGCAGGACAGATGTTTGTAGTCTTTCGGACCCAGGATGGCGGGCGCTGGCGTTGCCGAATCAACGTAGAAGGCGCCCCAATCCGAGGCCGTTCCTTGATTGCCAGCGCCGTCAAGCGCGAGCACATTCCAGCGATATGACTTTCCGCAGCCTGTCTCGAAGCTCACGTCCAGGTGCGTTGCAGCCACCGGGTCGAAGACCTTCTCCCCAGCGAAGTTCCCGCCGGATTCCTGAAGGCGAACGCGGTAGCTGTCGATGCCACTAGGATCGCTTGGTGCAACCCAACTCAGCGAGACCGACACCGGCATTTCGCACGGGATCCGTAGGTCGTTGGTCGGCCCGAGACCGGTAGGCGCAGGAGGGCCTTCGGTATCGGGCGTGGGCAGCGGAGGTTCCGGGGTGGAAGAGGCAGCCGGCGGCGGAGATGGCGGCGTAGCCGTGGGACTCGGCCTCATGGTTGCTGTAGCGGCCATCAAAGCCCGTGCGATCGTTGCGGTTTCGAAGGCGGCATTCCCAAACCCTGCGATGACGCCGGATGCCTCGGCGGGCGGTCTCGAGGTCGCCGTCGGCCGGCCCAGACCTGGAGGAGCGAAGAGGAGTATCAGAGATCCACAGAGGACGGACAGGCCGAGCAGGGACAGCAAACCTGAGGCGACCAGACACCCCCAAGGGCGCTTCCCATTGGAAGCTTGTGAGGGGTTCATTCCCGGATGGTCTCCGACCTCACAGAAACACGGCGGCAGGGTCTTCCGTAAGTATCGAAAAGGCATGAGCCGCATTGGGACCCCGTGCCTAGAGGCGCACGGGCGGGGAACCGCAGCGCCAGCCTTCGGGCGGCTACTCTCCACCCTGTCCGAGTAGGCAGGGAAACGCCGCCGACGGTTGAGCGTTTCCGCCTCATGCTGGCCTCCGGCCGCGTCGACGTAGCAGGATGGCGACGAGCACCAGACCCCCAAGGCACAACAGGCCGCCGAGCACGGCCGCAAGGACCAGAGGGACCGTCCGGCCCGGCTCTCTCGCTCCAACGTTCAGGGGGGCACAACCTTGCGTGATGCCCACGCAAAAGGTCGCGTCGGAAGTGTCCTCGGCCAGGCGTATGCCGTCGGACGCCACGACCCGGATCAGGGCGGCAGGGCTTGGCGGTAGGTCATCGACGGCAACGGAAATGCTGCTGGGTTCGCGTGAGATTCCGAGGGTCTGCCATGTGGTTCCCGCGTCGAGGCTGTACTCGACGCGCAAGCGGAGTGGATCGCCGTCGGCGTCTGATGTCTCCCACGATACGACCATCATTTCGCCTGGGCCGAGTTCCTCGCCGCCGTTAGGCGTCACCACTCGGACTTCTGGGGCGTGTGGGCTCGCATCGGCGACGGCGAGCTCCTGGCCCTCAAAGGTAATCGCCATGCGCTGGGGTATGACGCCGGAGGGCAGGGTGGTCGTCAGGAAGATCAGGCTGCGCGGGTGCCCAGGGGCAAAGGACATCGCCATGGGCAGCTGCGACGTTTCGCCTTCCGCCTCTACGGTGAGCATGACAGGGCTAGAGGCATCACCGACAACGGGCGCCGCACCCCCCGGAGAGGGCAGAAGCGAGGCGAACCCCGCTCCTGTCTGGGTGACGATGGCTGTGACCTGAGAACCAGGGAGGCCACCCTGTGCCCTCCAGGCGGATAGACTTTGCTGCGGGATGACTTCGAAGAGGGCATGCGCCGATCCGCCGGGTTGCCTCGAAAGGCCCGCTGGGACCTCCGTTTCGCCGAGGAATTGCTGGACCGAGGTCCAGGGGTTGTCGCCATAGGACATGAAATCGTGGGGGGCGTTGGCATGTTCGCGGCACAGGTATCCGAGGTTGAACAGGTCTGGGTTGCGGCGATCGGCGAAGCCGAGGTCGTAGTCCCAGCGGCGGCCAAGCCAGGTGAGGGTAGCCAGCTCGTCGCTTCGGTCGACTCCGCCGGTGGGGCAGGGGTCATACAGGGTGAGGCGCCAAGTCGGGCCGTCGGGCTCGATCTCGAGACCCACCGTGCCGCGGTCGCCGAAGATGCTCTCGCCGACCAGGGGGTACTCGCCCATGGAGCCGTGGAGATAGGGGGCCGGCTTCCAGCAATCCGTGTCGAACCCAGCCGCGTCAATCAAGTCGGCCAGGATTCCTTCCTCCAGGAAACACCCATCGGCTTCTTCATGATCGTTGGAGACGTGACGCCGGTCGAGGTGGGCGTGATAGGCCTCCTGGGCCATTGTGCCCAGTTGCTCGTGGTCGTTGGCGTTGGCCGCGATTTCGGAGAGGGCAATTCCCCCGAATCCTGGCACCCGCCAGCCCAACCCCCCGCAACCTTGCAGGTCTACCGCCGCCGGAGACACGGCAAAGAGGGTGTACTCGTTGCTCAGGCCGAACGCGTCGAACAAGTCGAGCCACAGAGTCTCGCACTGGGTGAGGGTCTCCTCGGCGAGCTCGAAGATTCCGAAGAGCAGGAGTCGGATGACCAGCCGGTCGCCGTCGTAGAAGAACGTCCGGTTAAAGTTCAGCGCCAGCGCGTCGTAGGGAGTGAGCTCGAGCATTTCCGTCAGCAGGTCTTGCGAAGCGACCGAGGCAGGAGCTGCATTTGCCGTCACGGTGACGCGCACCAGGCCGAGATCCAGAGGGTTGGGCTGAGTGAACTCGCCGAGCTGCAGCTCGAACTCGTTGTCGCCGGCGGCTGCCTCGGCCCGGCCGACCGGCTCGACCCGGGCTCGCAGGGTGAAGCGGCCGGCCGCGGCGGCGGTGAGGTCGGGAGGCAGAACGAAGTTCAGGGTGCCCTCGAGGCGGGCGCGCTGGTCGATGAGGTCGAGGTCGTAGTCGGTGCGCGTCGGCAGCTCGAGGTCTACGAGGAGTGGGCCGGTATTGGTGATAATCGCCGGATCTTGCCTCGTCACCCCGCGCCCAAGGCTGGGATGGATTTGGATGGTGCCCAGGCACGCTTGTCCTGTCGTTGCGCCGCTCTGTTCACTGCAAGCGGGATTATCCACCGGTGCCAGCACCTGCGCCGTGCCATCGCCCAGCGTAACCTCGAGTTCGCCCGTGGCGGCGAAACCTTCCGCGGGCGCGCTGAGTGAACCTGGCCCCTGGCGGACGCCAATGTAGACTCTCACCGCCAGCGGTTTGCCGGGGATCACCGGCATGCCGAAGCCGCTCTCCGCGAAGGTGATCAAGCCCGCTTCCCCGGCAGCTCGGTCGAGATCGGTGAAGATGAAGTCCTGGACCGCTTGGTTGTATTCCATCCCCATCACCCACAGGTCAACCGGCAGACCGAGGACAAACGAAATGGCGTTCTGGCTGCACAGCCCGCCGGTGTCGCAAGCTTCGACCGCGGCGGTGTAGCTGCCCTCCAGGTGGGGATCGAGGGCGACGTCCTGCGACTGTTCATGCGGGTTGTCGCAGGCGCCGTAGATGGCGGAGCCGCAGATGTTGGCTTCGCGGAAGGGGATGATCTCTGTCCCGCTTGCGTCGTGAACAACACCCAGCGTCACCCTTTCGAGCTGACGGTTATCCTGTGCCCGGAACTGAAGATCGATGACGTTGTCGTCGAAGGCGGCACCCTCGGCGGGCGCCAAGAAGGTAACCTGCGGAGGCTGGTTGTCGGGAGGGAGGGGCGTGGGCGCCGCCGGCAGTTCGAATTGCAGGTCGTCCAGCACCAGGAAGTTGCTGTCGTCCGGGTAGATCGTGGCGCCGCCGGAGACCCGAAGGCGAACGATGCTGGCTTCCCCCACGTCCACCTCCAGCCGGTGCCACGCCCCGTCGTTGGTGAAGGAAGCCGTGTCGCGCCCGACCTGCCGGCTCGACGAATCGAACGCCTGCAGTTCGACCTCGATGGTGCGGCCTTCATCATAGAATGCGCTGTGGCTGATGTAGAGCGAAGCGGCCGATGCCGGCGTGTCAAAGCGAATCTCGAAGGGTTTGCTGGTGAACTCGTTTTCCAACAACGGCTGGATCGCCCGCTCTCCGGAATGTGCCGCCTCGCACGCGGCGCCGGGGCAGCCGACGACCTCCACACCATCCGGGAATCGGACGCCAAAGCGATCCAGGAATTCGTTGGTGATGAGCATACTCTGCGACGTCAGGCTTCCGTCCGGGAGGCGCTCGAAGTCGATCGTGAGAGATTCGGCCGCCGCCTGCACCGCGCCGAGGGCGGCCAGGATCACCGCGGTCATTCCGGCCCGGAGAACCTGCACGGGCCACTTGCCCTCGCGGAGTGCCACAAGGCGGCGAACTCCGGTGAACCGTAGCCAGGCTGGGCGGGTCATGTTTCCCTCGTCACTCGGTTGGCCATGCCATCCGAAAGAGCGCTACGTCGGGAGCCGCGTGGCTGAGGCTGATGAGGCGCTTGTACCAGTCTTCGTACGCTGGGTCGCGCACGTGCGATTCCGCCGCCTGGCGCGTCCGATAGCGGGCCAGGGCCACGAACGTTGACGGGTCTTCCATATCGGCTAGGAGCTCGCGCGAAATGAGGCCGTCGATCGGACGCCGCTGCTGGCGGTCGGCATCTTCGTGGAGGGCCACGAAGGCATCCTCCTCGCCGGGGCGCACCTGGAACTTCGAGACCATCACGAACATGCCTTCCCTCCGGGGACTGCCGAAGCCGCGAACGAAGCCCGCCACTTCGATACTAGTGGGGTCCGGACCGATGGGCATCGCACGAAGTGGGAATGGCAGATTAAGGCTTCTCCAGGGCTCGGAGAGGCCGCGGGTAGAGTGAATTGCTATTTGTGAGCCAGGGAACTAGGCCAGACCGTTGCGAACGGCAAAGGCCACGGCGCCGGCCCGATTGTCGACGCCAGTCTTGTTGAAGATGCTGGTGAGATGTTTGGCGACGGTATGCTCGCTGAGCGCGAGGGATTGAGCGATGTCCCGGTTGCTCAGTCCGCCTGCGAGAAGCCTCAAGACTTCGACTTCTCGTTCGCTCAGGCCGGCAGGGTAGTGCAAACGGCCGCCAGCTCCTCCGCGGATCCCAAGCATCGCCGCCTGGACGTCGTAGGACAGGCTGAGATCGCGCAGCATCGCCTGCGACGTGGTCCGGAGGTGCGCGGCGCGTTCCCTGGCCTGGGGCGACCGTTCGCGCTGCGCCGCCTCCGCCTGCATGATGAGCAGGCGCGTATGTTCCGGGCGAATGTGTTCGCGCGCAGCCAGCGCCTCCGCTTCGGATAGATGGGCTGCCGCCGCCGCGAAGTCTCCCAGGAGCGCTGCCAATCCGCCGAGGACGCGGTCCACCAGGAACCAGTGATGTTGGCCCTGGAATGGGAGGAGCAGGGGGTAGAGATCCGCGGCTGCTGCCGCGTCGGATTCGGCGATGGCCAATAGGCCCAGGCAGCTGCGGGCCGAGCCGATGACCAGGCTGCCACTGGAAACATCGTTCAGGAGAGACGTCAAATCGTCACGGCACGCATCCGCCTCGGGGTTCTTTCCGCGCGAGCGCAGCGCCAGCGCCAGCGTCCCGAGGCAGAGGACATATTCGAGGGGATCGCGCGAGCGGAAGGTCTCGAGAGCGATGCGCATGGACTGCTCGGCCAGGGCGAAGTCGCCGCGCTGATAGGCCAAGAAGCCGCGCACCTGGTCCAGGAATGCCGCCGGGCGATGGCTGGCCATGCGCGCCACGGCGGCCGAGGCCAGTTCGAGTTTCGAACCGGCGGCGGTCCATAAGCCCTGGACGGTGTCCAGGAAGGCCAGCCACGAGTACACGTATCGGAGCGGGTACGGCTGATGACACCTCAGCGCGAAGGCTTCGCGCCGCAGGCTGATCTGGCGCGATCGATCGACCTGGCCGAGCCAGGCATAGGTCTGGGCCAAGGCCGAGCAAACCTCGGCCGCTTCCGCGGGGTCGTCGGCCGCTTCAGCCAGGCTCAAGGCCTCTTCGAGCATCGGCAGGCCTTCCTGAAGGCGGTTGTCCAACACCATGAGAAAACCGACGGTGCGTGTGGCGGGTGCCTGCCAGCGCGGATCGCGGAGGCCGCGAGCCCGCGCCAGGCCTTTCTTGGCATGCTCAAGACTTTCCGGCATCCGCCCCAGAATAATCCCCAGGAGCGTTGCCAGGTCGACGCGCAACATCACAGCCTCGGACCTGGCCGTCAGGTCGCCCAATTCGGCCAATCCCTCTTGCAGAGCCTGGCGCGCATCCTCGAGCGCATCGCGCCGCCAAAGAGCAAGGCCCAGGCCGTGGGCGGCGCGGGCACGCGTCAGAGGATCCTCCCCGCGAGGCACCTGGGCCAGGAGCGCCCGGAACTGTGCCGCCGCCTCTTCCTCCGCCCCGGAAAGAAGGTAAGCCTCGCCCAATCCGAGGATGGTCTCGCCTCGGCTCGGATCCGATCCATCGAGCAACTCGAGCGCCGTCCGAAAATGGGCGATCGCCTCCTCCGCGGCGTAGGCCCGGAGGGCCGCCACCCCGGCTTGCCGGCTGTACCGTGCACCCCGTACGCGATCCGGGCTGCGGACGAAGTGGAAAGCCAGCGCCGAAAGCTTCTGCGCGTCCGGCGATGCCGGCTCGGCTTCCAGCGCGAGGCCGATGCGTTCGTGCAGGCGCTGACGTCGGAGGGCGCTGACTTCGATGTAGAGCACCTCGCGGATCTTCTCGTGGGCGAACGCACACATACCCGGTGCGACGTCCAGGATGAGACCCGCCCCGACGGCCGGGCGAAGTATCTGTTCGACCGTTTCTTCGGGCTGTGCCAACAACTCGGCCAGCCGCCGGACGGTGAAGGAACGACCCACAATCGACGCCACCCGCAGCGGATCAATGTGCTCGGTCGACAGCCTGGCCAGGCGCTGCCGCACCGCGCCGGCGATACTTGCCGGGAGGGCAGTCGGCATCTGGTCCGGCAGAGACCATCGGCCGTCTTCCGGTGTTCTCCGAAGGATGCCTGCCTCTTTCCAGTCGCGCAGGAGTTCTTCTGCGAAGAACGGATTGCCTTCGCTCTGGGCATACAGGACGGCCGCCGTCCGCTCATCGGGAGGTCCGCCCAACCACCCCGCAATCAGGCAGGCAATTTCCGCAGCCTCGAGCGGCCGAAGGTTGAGTCGATGAAGACGCCGAAGCCGCGTCAGGTCGTCCAGGGCGTGCTCCAGCGCGCGGCTCGAACCGGTCTCACCCTGGCGGAAGGTTGCCGCAATCAGCATCGGTGCGTGCGGCTGGTAGCGAAGCACGTGACACAGCAGATCGAGGCTGGCGCGATCCGCCCAATGCAGGTCGTCGAGCATGAGGACGAGGGGCGCCGTCGCGGCGATCGCCGCCAGCATATCGGCCACCGACTCGAAGAGCCGTAAGCGCGCCTGTTCGGGAGGCAGGGCGTAGTTGGTGTCGATGGGCCCCAGGCGGGCGACCAGTTCAGGAAAGATGGAGGCCAGGGTGGTTACCCTGCCTTCCGTGAGCCGCCGCAGGCTCTCAGCTTCGGCGTTTCGAATGAAAGGTCCCAGGGCTTCAAGGAAGAGGAGATACGGCGGCATGCCTTCGGCTTCAAAGGCCGCACCCTGGATAACGATCGCGCCTTCGGCGGCGGCCGTGGCGGCCAGCGCCTTCAGCAGGCGCGTCTTGCCAATTCCGGGTTCTCCGTCGATGGCGACACACAGCGCGCTGCCGGTCGCGGCCTCGGCCAACTTGCCTTTCAGGAAGGCAAGTTCTCGCTCGCGCCCAAGGATGGCTGGTGCGCCGCTTCCGTCCTGGTCGCCTGGCCTGTTGATCGTCACCCGTTCCCCCGTGAGCTGCCCAAACCCTGGCTACACCCGTCGCAGGCCGACCGCCGAGTCAGACGAGCTTGGCCCGCGCAAAAAACCAGGGAGCGCCGTATGACACCCAGAATCCCACCAGGGCATATCGAACGAAGCGGAACCCGAGGCCCAGGGCCGTCTCACTTCCGGGAAAGACAGCCCGAAGTCCGAAGTACAGGGCGAGCACTCCCACCAGGCCCAGCGCGAAACGGCCCAAACGCTTCGAGCCGCCGCCGCGGGCGTCGAATCCGCCTTGCTCGACAAGCAAGACGGCGCCCAGGCCAAAGCCAAGCAGGGTCGCGGCTGCATCCAGCGCCTCCCGGAAATCGCGCGGCTCGAATGGCTCCGCGTTCGGAGCCCGTATGGCATTCGCCGCCCAATCCTGCGGGAGGGTGCGGCCGAGTGCGGCCGTCACCTGCAGCCAGCTGACCACGATCATCACAAGGGTGATGCCGACCACGACCAACAAGCGCGTGCCCAGCGGCCGGCGGGAGAACCAGGCCGCCACGGGGCGCTCCCAACGGAGAAAAGCGATCAGCAACAGCCCGCCGACCAGCCAACCGGTCAGGACGTTCGAGGCGAAGTGAACGCCGAGCGTGAGTCGCGAGATGCCGATCAGCAGAAGGATGACAGCCGTCGCCAGAGTCACCCAACGCCGGCGAACGTGCGCTGCGATGCGGCCGTACACCGCCAGAGGCGTCTGCGCGTGCCCCGAGGGAAATCCGTACGAGGCTTCAGCCGAAAGCGCCTGCACCTCCGGACTCACCCAGTAAGGCCGGGGCAGGCCGATCATCCATTTGAGGCCGGCCGTCAACCAGGCGCTGCCAAGCAGGATGAATCCCACGCGCAGCCCGAGCGCGACGTCGTAGCACCACAGGACGGCAGGCAGAACGAGCATGTAGAAGGGTTCGGTGCCGAGGATCGACACCACGCGCATGAACTCGATCCAGGCGCTCCCCAAAGATTGAAGCGCCGGAATCCACTCCCAGCCAAAAGCCCACCAGGCGTCCATGGATGTGGCCTCCCGTTCTTAAGCTTGCGCCGGCACCCCGATCCGGCCCGTAGGGGCCAGCGCGGCCGAGATGACTATGCCCACAGGAATCAAGATCGCGGCCGCAAGATAGGGCGTCTCGGGTCGAACATCGTACAGGAAGCCCGCAGCCACAGGCGCGAGCACCAGGCTCAGCCCCGCCACCGTCTCGGCCACTCCGTACGCCAGACCGAGCTGCGAGCGCGGGATCACGCCTTCGATCATCGCCGAAAGCAGACTGCGCGCCGTTCGGAATCCGCCCGCCAGGAAATAGCCGGCAGCGAACCAGCCCCACGCCGCTCCCTGCCAGAGGACCAGGACCGAGATCCACACCAGGACCTGGGATACGAAGAAGCCTGCGCGAGGCCGCGTCCGCCCCAGGGTGAGGCTGAGAAAGACGACGCCCAACGCGTTGGCCGAGCCCAGCGCGCCCACTTGGGTCACCGTCAGGCTTCGGACCTGTTCCAGGAAGACCGGCGTCAGAGGCCAGCTGAGGTACATGGCGGTCACGCTCACGAGAACCAGCACGAGAAGTCGGCCGAAGGCATGATTGCGGAAAAGGGCGCGATAGCGATGGCCGTCCCCTGCCGGCTCGACGGGCTGATGTCGTACGAGGAACATCAGCACCGTCGAGAAGATGAACAGGCCGGCGGCCGCGCCGTAAACATTGCGCAGCTCGGTCGCTCCGGCCAGCAGACCGCCCGCGACGGGCCCGATGACCGCCCCCGCGTTGAAGAAAGCCGAGATGGTTGTCAGTGCGCGCCCAACCGACCAGTTGCCCCGCGCCACGGTCACATAGCTGGTCATGGGAGATATGACGAAGGCGGTGAGCGAATACAGGACCAGGGCGAGGACGAACGACGGCAGGCTCCGGGCGAGGAACATCATCCAGGCCGCGACGAGGCCCATCACCCACGAGGCGGTCATGACGGCCTTGCGGCCGACGTGGTCGGCGATGGCGCCCGCCGGGATGTGCGCGATCGCCATGGCCGCCCCGGCCAGGCCCAGGATCCCCCCGACCTGCAGGGCGTTGGCACCCAGCTGAGTCAGGTAGATCGGCTGGATGTAGAGGAACATGCCTTCGCCGATTCCCCACAGGAACAGCGAAAAGCACAGGAGACGCAGATCGCGATTCAAGTGCAGCGTCCCGCCCGGCGGTCAGCCGAGGCTCACCAGATCACGCGGAAGGTGCGAGAGGGTCCGGCCGCCTTGCGGCGTGACAACGAGGTTGTCTTCGATGCGCACGCCCCCGCGCCCCTCGAGGTAGATTCCCGGCTCGACGGTGAAGGTCATCCCCTCCGCCAGGCGCGCTTCGTTGTCCGAGCGAAGATAAGGAGGCTCGTGCGCCTCCAGCCCTATGCCGTGGCCGGTCCGATGCAGGAAGGCCGGTCCGTAACCGGCCGCTTCGATGACGGCCCGGGCGGCATGATCGACCGCACGGCAGGGCGCGCCCGGTTGCACGGCATTCCTCCCGGCGGCGTTGGCCTCGGCCACGATGTTGTGTATGCGCTGAAACTCCGGCTCGACATCGCCCAGCGAGAAGGTGCGGGTGAGATCGGAAATGAGGCCCTCGACGGTTGCCCCCCAGTCGACGATGAGAAGGTCTCCCCGTTGAAGTCGGCGAAGTGTGGGGACGGCGTGGGGCAGGGCCGCGTTTGGACCCGAGGCGACGATCGGGAAGAAAGGAAGTTCCGGCTCGGACCCGGCCCGCAGGAGTTGCAGCGAAAGCTCGGAGGCCAGGTCGCGCTCGGTAACGCCGGCGCGGACGGACGGCACAAACGCCTGAAGCGCGGATTCGGCGATTTCGATGGCGCGTTCGATCGAGGCCAACTCGTCGGCGGACTTCACCGCCCGGAGCGGCTCGAGGGCTTCCTCGGCGCTTGTCAGCCGGACGCCCGGCGAAGCCTCGAGCAGCGCCTGTTGCTCCATCCACCGCATGCGCAGTGGCTCGACCCCTGTGCGGCGCCGGCTGAGGCCTATTCGCTTCTCGACTTCCTTGAAGGCCGCCTGCCGCGAAGCCATATCTTCGCCATAGGTCACGACCTGTGGAGCGAGGCTGCAGCCTTCGGCTTTTGCACGCTCCAGATCGCCGACGAAGAGCAAGGGCGCCATGTCGGGCGTGAACACCGCCAGCGTGGGGCGCCCCATGAGGTGGAAGGACAGGCCGGTGTAGTACAGCATGTTGGGGCCGGGCAGCAGGATCACGGCCTCGAGCCCGTGCACCGTCATCGCTTCGAGCAGGCGCGCTACCCGCTGGCTGTAGAGTTGTGTCATGGTCGCTCGCGGAGGAGCCGGATTATAGCCGGGGCCCGCAACGCGAGCAACGAACCCGGTTTCCTTGACCAGCGAGGGAAGCCGGAGTAACATAGTCCGAATTCCAACTTGCCTCAGGTGAAGGGCGGCTCGACGGGGGCCTTCACCGGGCTTCGCCAGGGGAGATTTCCATCATGTTGCTAACGCACCACCGGATTCACATCACCGCCTCCGCGCTCGTCTTGGCTTCCCTTACGCTGTCGTGCAGCCTGGGGGGCGCCGTCACTACCGGTCCCGAAGGACCCACCGCGACCGAAGCCGTTCTGGCCTCCACCGCCCCGCCACCGACGGAGACCTCGGCGCCTCCGACGGAAACAGCTGTGCCTGCCACTCCCACCGTCATGCACCTCGTCCAGCCGGCGGAGATCTTGCCCGGGGATGAGTTCTTCGTCAGCGATGTGTCCTCCGGAGGCACAAACGCGATCGCTCGGGCCGCAGCCGGGGACAACTTCATCCGCAACCGGCTGGAGCGGCCCTTCACGGCCGGAGGCATGGAATACCGGCCGGACCTCGACATCATCGGCGCGCATATCGCCGCCGACAGCACGTGGTACTACTTCACCCTCGTCGTGTACGGGGTCAGGGGCGGCGTTCCGGGCGAACCCCTCAAAGGACCCTATGCCATCGAGCTCGACGTCGATGCTGACGGACGAGGCGATCTCATGATCCGCGGCGTGCCAGTGTACGGAAGCGGATGGACGACCGACGGCGTGCAGATCTGGACCGACACAAACGACGACGTGGGCGCAGCCTCGCCGATGAACGCCGACCCAGGCGCCACCGGCGTGGACGGTTATGACACGCTAGTCTTCGATCAGGGCGTTGGAGACGATCCCGACGCCGCCTGGATGCGTTTGGCCGCGATCGAGGACACCGGCGTTCAGTTCGCCGTCAAACGCACCATCGTCGACGATCCTACGTTCCTGTGGGGTGGGTGGGCGGACGAAGGCGTCAACCAGCCGGGCTGGATCGATTACAACGACCATTTCACAGAGGCTCAGGCCGGCTCCCTCGACCAATCGTCGGCCAACTATCCGCTGCAGGCTCTCGCCGCCGTCGACAACACCTGCCGGATGTACTACGGCTTTTCGCCCAGCGGCAGCGAGCCGGGATTGTGCGTGGTCACCGGCACCGTGCGCAACTGTTCCCCGCATCCGATGCGCATGGAGCCGGGCGGCAAGATCATCCCGCCGTTTTTTGAGCCCGGATCGACCATCAGCGATGTGCGCATCGGCACCTATACCTTCTACGATGAAAGCGTGGAGGGGAATCCGGCCGTGCTGACCGCCACACTGACCGCCGGGGGCATCATCACCATCACCAAGACCGGCTTCGGCGACGTGTATCCCTGCCAGTAGGACCGGCGGTCGTGCGCGTTCCCTTGGCCCGTCGAACATTCCCTCTCTTCGCCGCGGCCTTGGTGTCGACCTCCCTCGCCTGCGCGCTCGGCAGGCCGACACCGACTCCCGTGCCGGAAATCGACGCCGTCCTGTCGGCGATGGGCGCCGCCGAAGCCGATCCCGAAGCCGCGTTCCTGGAGTTGAGTGAGGCGATCGGCGCCAATCCGGCCGGGGTCGAAGCGACCGCCCTCTCGCGCCTGGAGGACCCGAACGCAGACGTGCGTCTCTTCGCCGTCTACAGCCTGGCTGAGACGGCCAGTTCGGCGGCGGGAATGCGCACGCTCGTCGGTTTGCTTGAGGTCTCAGACGTCACGGAACGGATGCTGGCGGCGGAGGGCCTCCTTCGGCGCGGCGAACCGGAGGGGATTCCGGCGCTCATCGCGGCGCTGGCCGTGGACGAGCCGATGCGCGGAGCCGAGCCTCCCATACAGGTTTGGGACTTCGCCCGGGACCTCCTGCTCACCAACACCGATCAGGACTTCGGCCTGTCGTCGGCTGTGGACGCCGAATCGGCGGACGCAGCTCGTCCGTCTTGGGAGGCTTGGTGGGCTGCCTCCGGTCGAAACCTCACATGGGACGAGACCGAGTTGTACTTCCGGAGTTCGCCGTGATCGGGCGACGTGCCGTGCTGGCCGCGTTGGCCTTGATGGCGGGCCTGGTGAGCCTGTCCGCCCCTGGCGGGGTCGACGCGCGACGACTCGCCGTCAACCAGGTCGAGCGAAACGGAACCGTCGTCACGATCACCGTGCCGATCGATCTGCACGTGCCGGCCCAACAGCGCTATCGGGTACCCGGCGCCGGTACGACGGGCGGGGCCGGCCTCGCAGCCTGGTGGGAGTCCGGCGCCGAGGCGATCTGGAATAGCGGCCTGAGCCCGTTCCTCTTCCGGGGCTGCTACACACTGAAAGTCGATATTCAACTCAACGTCGTAGCCGCCGACCCCTTCAGCGGAAACTCGGACCACCATCAGGTGTACTTGCGAGGGTCTGCCTTCCGATCCAAGGTGGCCCGGGGCGGAGGCGCCGGCAAGAACGAGGACGATCCCAACACCTACACCCACCCCGGACTCGGCTACTGGGGTATGGTCGGACCGACCACCGTCGCCCACGAGGTCGGGCATCTTCTCGGCTTGGCGGACGACTACACCGATGTGAAGAACGCCTCGGGGCAGACCACCGGCGCGCAGAGCTTGCCCGGCCGCGAGAAGACGCTGATGGACAACTACCGGCAGGGTTCGGCGGCGACCTGGTTCGACCAGGAACTCGTCGACCGCCTCGGGGATATGGCGGGCATCGTGGAACCCCTCCCGCCTTGCTTCCAGGGGACGGTCACTCTCCTCGTAGAGGATGCCCGAGAGGGGCATTATCGGGCTGCGACCCTCGACCTGGCCCTGGCCGTCAGTCCCAATGAGGCCGGAGAGTTGGAGGGCCTGGCGACGGGGAGTTTCGACCTGTCGGGCAGCGTGACACAGGGGGGTTGCGAATTCTCCTACAACGGCGCCACGGACGTCTCGCTCGAACTGACCGCCAGCGGGCAAGCCAACGGGCCGTACACCGTCACCGCCAAGGAAGAGCAGCGCTACGAGGAGACGCAGCGGCATTTCCTGTGCGACGATCCGGTCGATCTTCAGATCGACTGGGATATCGGTTTGACCATTGAAGACATCATCTTCCGGGACAGGGAATACAGGTTCTCCGACGGATCTGCGGATGTCGTCCTGTTCTACTCCCGCCCATGAGCCGCCGCCCTCCATTCCGATCCGCCATCTTGCTCCTGGCTGTGCCCCTTCTGGGGTGCAGCTTGCTGACGCGGGCTACGCCCACTCCTGCTGAGCCAGGCGATCCGTCTCCCGCCGCGACCTCCGAGCCGACGGCGTCACCGGTGATCGAATCATTCGACGGCTCCGAGGAGACCTGGGCCGCATTGCACGCCGCTCTGGAAAACGATCCCCAGGCGGTCGCGGCTCAGGCGAGCGCGGCCTTGTCTTCGCCGGATCCGGACGAACGTTTCCCCGCGGTGTACGCGCTCGGTCTGATCGTCGATGAGACCACCGTCGGCCTCCTGCGTCCGGCGCTCGACGACCCCGAGCCCGCGCTCCGAGCCATCGCCGCCGGATCCTTGATCGGGTTGGGGGAGGCGGCCAGCGTGCCGGTGCTCATCGAGGCGACGGCCTCGGATGAAGTCCTGCCCTTCAGCCACCCGCCCAGGCTCCTGTGGATGTTCGCGGACGATGCGCTGCGCTCGTACACCGGGGTCGATTTCGGGTTGGACCTCGCGAGCCAGGACGTGCAGCGGGCCACGGCCGATGCGTGGCAAGCGTGGTGGGCGGCGAACGGAGCTTCGCTCACCTGGGATGGGTCGATGTGGGTGTCGCCGTGAAGCCCCGCGCGCCTGTGCTCTCGATGATGGCCCTGGCGCTGTTCCTCATCTCGGCCGGGACCGACCGGGCCGCCGGGGCGCCGAATCAGGCGACGCAAGCCTCGTTCGACGGCCAGGTCGTGCGCATCAAGACCTTCGTGGAGATCTACGGGCAGCAGGCGACGGACGCGTTGGCGGCGGTCATTGAGGCGGAAATCAACAGCGTCTGGCAGGATCCGGCCAACCAGCAGTCGTACTGCGGCTTCCCGGTGGAGTTCGAGGCCGAAGTTCGCGTCCGACAGGGGGACGGGACGGACGGCTGGCATCAGATCAAGATCCGCCGCATGCGTCGCGGCCAGTATTTCCGGGATTACGTCGGCGGGGGAAATCCCTTCACCGGTGACGTCGCGGGCCAATGGTCGCCCTTCAACGACCTCGAAGCCGACCGCTTCGGCCGGACCATCTACGCGCATGAAGCCGGCCATCTCTTCGGATCGGCCGACGAATACATCGAAGGCGGCTGGTTCACCCGTTCCAAACCGGTCCCGGGCCGCGAGTCGACGCTGATGGCGGACAACGTACCCTGGGTTGACGCCTATACGGTCAACAACATCCTCCAGAGCGCCTTTCCCGAGGGCGGCTGGGATCTGCCGCGCTGCATCCAGGGGACCACCTTCCACGAATTGACCATCCGGGACGGCGGCCACGAGCGGACCGGCTTCCTGACCCTCGACGTGACGTTGAAGACCTCCGAGAGCGGGGACCTTCGGGGCTCGGCCGTCGGCGAATTCACCCTGGCCGGATCGTACCAGGACAGCGGTTGCGAATTCATCTACAACACGGCCGCCGATATCGACCTCGATATCGCCGCTCAAGGACAGGGAAACGGCCCCTACACGATCGAATCCGAAGTTCCGATCCTGGTCGATGAAGTTCAGCGGCACGCCTTGTGCGGCGATCCGGTCGACCTGGTGATCGAATGGGAAGTTTCTCTCCTCCTCGAGGATGTCGTCTTCGGCGAATTGACCCAAGCGAACGAGGCGAAGATCGGTGGGCGGTACCATCTCGACGAAACCACCGACGAAGGCAAGCGCCAGGCTGACCTCTGGCTGAACGGCATCGAAGGTCAGTAGGGGAGAAGCACGCTTCGCCCCGGCCTCATGGTAGAATACCCCCCTCACGAGCCGGGCCTGTAGCGCAGTTGGGAGCGCGTCTCAATCGCACTGAGAAGGTCGAGGGTTCGAATCCCTCCAGGTCCACCTTAGGGCCCATAGCGCAGTTGGGAGCGCGTCTCAATGGCATTGAGAAGGTCGTGGGTTCGAATCCCACTGGGTCCACTGGAGTCATCAGTCGTCGGTTCTCAGCAAGAACCGCGGCTCTTGACTGACCACTCACCACTGACAACTGAATAAGGCTTTCGGCAGGAGTACTAGGCCATCCTCTAGCGAGCCGGGGAGCGTGCGAGCCCGGAATGGTGACCGAGGATCACCGGACAGGCGAGGCCAAGGGGCTGAGCTTGTCGAAGCCCGAACTCGCCTGCCTCTTCGATCGAGCCACATCGAAGGAAGCCCCGCCGGTGAGACCGTGAACTAGCCGGCGGCGGGTTCGCCCGATAGCGCGAGCGAGAGCCCTCGAGCACGGCATGGGCCGAAGCCCTGAGCGCACGCCAGACCTGCGCCCAGGCGCAGGTCTGGCGTGAAGTCGAAGGGAAATCAGGGTGGTACCGCGGAGGCCCACTTCGCCCCTGAGCGAGGTGGGCTTTTTGCTTTGGAGGCGGCGTCGATGGAGACAGCCAAAGAAGGCAGGCGCAGCACGCCGGCCCAACGCTACGACCCGGCCGAGATCGAACCGCGCTGGCAGGCGCGCTGGGAAGCCGACGGACTGTACGCGGCCAAGGTCGATCCTTCGCGCAAGAAGTTCTACTTCCTGACCATGCTGCCGTACACCTCCGGCGACCTGCACTGGGGCCATTGGTTCGCCATGACCCCGTCCGACTCGCGCGCCCGCTACCTGCGCATGCGAGGCTACAACGTCGTCTACCCCATCGGCTTCGACGCCTTCGGCCTGCCGGCGGAGAACGCCGCCATCCAGCGCAACATCCACCCCAAAATCTGGACCTACGCCAACATCGACAACATGCGCCGCCAGCTGCGCACCATGGGCGCGGCCTGGGATTGGAATCGCGAGGCCATCTCCTCCGATCCTTCCTTCTACCGCTGGACTCAGTGGTTCTTCCTTCAGCTCTTCAAGCACGGCCTGGCCTACAAGAAGATGGCCCCCGTCGATTGGTGTCCCAAGGACAACACCACGCTCGCCCGGGAGCAGGTGGTGGGTGAGGAGCGCGTGTGTGAGCGCTGCAAGACGCCGGTCATCAAGAAGGACCTGGAGCAGTGGTTCTTCCGCATCACCCGTTACGCCGAGGAGCTGCTGGACTTCTCGGGAATGGACTGGCCCGAGCCGGTGCGCCTGCTGCAGACCAACTGGATCGGGCGCAGCGAAGGCGCGCGCGTCACCTTCCGCACCGAATCCGGCGATCCGATCGAGGTCTTCACCACACGCCCCGACACCTTGTGGGGCGCGACCTTCATGGTCCTGGCGCCGGAGCATCCACTGGTGCAGAAGCTGACGACGTCCGATCAGCGCGCGGCCGTCGACGCCTATGTGCAGCAGACTCTGCGCCAGTCGGACATCCAGCGCGAGGCGACCGACAAGGACAAGACCGGCGTCTTCACCGGAGGCTACGCCGTCAACCCGGTGAACGGCGAGCGCATTCCGGTCTGGATCGCCGACTACGTGCTGCTGACGTACGGCACGGGCGCCATCATGGCCGTGCCGGCCCACGACCAGCGCGACTTTGAATTCGCCCGCAAGTTCGGGTTGAAGGTGCGCGCCGTCATCCAGCCCGCCGGCGCCGAGCCTCTCGACGGCGACACCATGGATCGGGCCGAAGCCGTCTACGGGGCGATGGTCAACTCGGGCGAGTTGACCGGCACGCCGGCCGAAGCCGCCATGTCGGCCACGATCGACTTCTTGAAACGCAAGGGCGCCGGCGAGGCGGCCGTCAACTACCGCCTGCGCGATTGGCTGATCTCGCGCCAGCGCTATTGGGGCGCGCCCATTCCCATCGTCTACTGCCCCGAACACGGGCAGGTGCCGGTGCCGGATGACGAGTTGCCGGTCCTGCTGCCCGACGATGTCGAATGGCGTCCGACGGGCGAGAGTCCGCTGAAGCTGCATCCGACGTGGAAGAAGACCACTTGCCCGGTCTGCGGGCGGGCGGCCGAACGCGACACCGACACGATGGACACCTTCATGTGCTCGTCGTGGTACCACCTGCGCTACCTGAGCCCGTCGTACGAGGAGGCGCCCTTCGACCCGAAGGAGTACGACTACTGGATGCCGGTCGACACCTACACCGGCGGCGCCGAACATGCCGTGATGCATTTGCTCTACACGCGCTTCTTCCACAAGGCGCTGCGCGATATCGGCGT
>DASSGB010000138.1:0-9003 GCA_035693825.1 Anaerolineales bacterium | reverse complement strand
CAGGGGCGGCCCATGGGCCGCCCCTGTGATTTGAGCAGCGCTCGCACGTGCTTAGGAGCTGGATGGATCTCCGGGATAGGCCGTCGCGGCCTCGTGTCGCGCCCTTCGCTGGCGCAGGCGTGAGCTGATGAACTCCGCGATCATGGGCAGAACCGAAATGAAAATGATCGCGATGACCACCACGCCGAAGTTTTCGCGCACAATGGGCAGGTTGCCAAAGTAGTAGCCAAGGAAGATGAAGCCTCCCGTCCAGACCAGCCCGCCGAAGAGGTTGTAGGCCAGGAACCGGCCGTACGACATGGCCCCCACGCCGGCGACGAAGGGCGCGAACGTTCGGATGATGGGCACGAAACGGGCAAGGAAGATCGTCTTGCCGCCATGTCGTTCGTAGAACCGGTGAGTCCGCTCCAGGTATTCGCGCTTGAGCCAGCGGACGTTCATGTCGAAGACCTTCGGGCCGATCTTGCGTCCGATCCAATAGTTGACGGTGTCGCCGGCTACTGCTGCGGCGAAGAGAAGGACGAACAGCAGCCTGACCTCGAGATCGCCCAGGGCGGCGAACGTGCCTGCAGCGAAGAGCAGCGAGTCCCCAGGGAGAAACGGAGTCACCACGAAACCGGTCTCCATGAAGATCACCAGAAACAGAATCAGGTAGGTCCAGCTGCCATAGCGAGCGAGCACGAAGCTGAGATGCTCATCCAGGTGCACAAAGAGGTCAATCACGTAAGCGATGATTTCCATCTACCCTTCCAGGCCCTTTCCGCGCGTCGCCGAGTTCCCCGGCCACTGCGGGCCGGGAGGGAAAAGCCGCGCATTATAGCACGCCGCCTCTCATGACCATCTTTGCCCGCAGCTGTCTATGGAAAAGCGGCTTCCGGTGGGATGCCGCGCCGGTTCGCTTGACAGCCCCTATTCGCTATGCTAGAGTTCGCCCCGCTCGCATACCGGCAGAGACCTTTCCACAGGCCCCGCGTGTCCAAGACACCCACTGATCTGATGGTCTCCCGGTTGCGCGATTTGCAGGCGTCCTCGCCGGATGTCGAGGCCTCGGCCGTCGTAAGCGTCGATGGATTGACCATGGCCTCGGCCCTCCCCGCCGCTGTCGAAGAAGACAGGGTGGCGGCCATGTCGGCGGCGATGCTCTCCCTCGGCGAGCGGATCGCCACCGAGCTCGGTCGCGGCGTGCTCGACCAGGTCTACATCAAGGGCGAAAAGGGTTACGTCGTGCTGATGGCTGTCGGCCATGAGGCTGTGCTGACGGTCCTGGCGCGGCAACAGGCCAAACTTGGGTTGCTGTTCCTCGACATGCGGCGCGCCACAGAAGACCTGGCCAGGCTCCTGTAGAGCCGACCGGGGTCCAGGTGGACTCTTCTTCGGCCCCCTCGGCCATCCCCCGTCAAATCGTCGTCATCTTCCTGGAGGTCCTGACGGACTTGCTCGGCGAGCACGGCACACGCGCCCTGCTTCGGCGCGCGGCCCTCACCGATTGGATCGAGCTGGGCAGCGAGTCGCCGGATGCCGCACCGGTTCTCGCGCAATCGGTGTCGGGCCTGCTGGCTTCCCTCGAAGAACTCTATGGCGCGAGAGGCGGGAGAGGTCTCGCCCGCCGGTTGGGGTCGGGCCTGGTGGACCGCTACTTGAGAGACCTCGGCGCCCTCAGGGGAATGCGCGACGAAGCCTTCCAGCGTCTCCCCTGGCGCGATCGGGTCCGCCTGGGGCTGGGTGCGCTTCGCCGAGTCCTCTCTCAGCTCAATGCCTTCGCCGCCGAGCTGACCGTTGCCGGCGACCGCGTGGTTTTCTCCGTGCCCGAGTGCCCTTTTTGCGCCGGACGGTCGCTCGATGCTCCCGGATGCAGTCCGCTGGTGGGGTTGGTGGAGGCGGCGCTGTCTGTCGCCGTCCCGGATATGCACCTGCCCTCCGAAGAAACAGAATGCCGGGCCGTGGGCGCACGTTCGTGCAGCGTCACGGTCCGCGTTCCCCAGCCGGCGCCGGCGGAATAACCCATGGCCGACCCCCTCGTCACGGTTGTGATCCCGACCTACAACGAAGCTGGCAACCTGGAGCCGTTGTGCTCCCAACTCTGGTCGCTTCCGATACCTGATCTGCGAATCCTGATCGTCGATGACGGCTCTCCCGATGGCACTGGAGACCAGGCCGAAGCCCTGTCCCGCGCCAACCCGGGTCGCCTGATGGTGATCCATCGAAGCGGGAAACTCGGCCTCGGA
Source organism: Anaerolineales bacterium (assembly GCA_035693825.1). GTDB lineage: Bacteria > Chloroflexota > Anaerolineae > Anaerolineales > E44-bin32 > MGOM01. The sequence goes on along the minus strand of DASSGB010000138.1, from coordinate 6,778 downwards.
ACCGCGTATCTGCAGGGGTTCGCTCGGGCGCTCCAGGAAGGGTCGGACGTCATCATCCAGATGGACGCGGATTTTTCGCACTCCCCGGCCTACCTGCCAACGTTCGTCGCCGGCCTTGGGCAGGCGGACGCCGTCTTCGGTTCTCGCTACATCCCCGGAGGCCGCCTTGACGACCGCTGGAGCACCGCCCGCAAGGCCCTCTCGAAGTTCGGCAACGTATACGCGCGCACCATCCTTGGCATGAGCCTGCGCGACGTCACCGGCGGCTTCCGCGTGTGGAAGAGCGCGACGCTGGCGGCGATGCCCCTGGACCGGATACGATCCAATGGATATGTGTTCCAGGTCGAAATGGCCTACGTCGCCAGCCGCCTGGGGTTTCGCATTCTCGAGCTGCCGATCTACTTTGAAGATCGAAAGATCGGGCGCTCGAAGATGTCCTTCCGGATCCAGCTCGAAGCCGCGCTGCGTGTCTGGCAGGTTCTCCTGGCGCACCGTTCGGTCGAGCGCCGCCCGCCTGCGCGCTGAACCGAACTCCGAGCGGGGGCGTGAGAGATCCACATGCCAGGCAGGATAGAGGTTCTCAGATGCGCGCCAAGACGATCTGGATGGTCAGGTCAGCCGGCTTTGGAGCCTCCGGACTTGAAGTCCCAACGTTCCGCGAGCCTTTGCCAGTCGGGCAGCCCCAGCGTCTCGGCGCGAGCCGACGGGTCGATGCCCGCCTCGCGCAGACGAGTCTCTGCCTCCTCCGTGGAGACGGCCAGGCCGGCGGCGAGTGCATTGCGCAGTTTCTTCCTTTTCTGAGCGAAACCTGCCCGCGCCAGCCGAAAGACCGGCTCGACCAGCTCCTGGGCCACGACGGGATGCGCGTGCACATCCACCCGCAGAATGGCCGAATCGACTCCGGGCGGAGGTAGAAAACTCCCGGCCGGGATTCTTCCTTGGATCGACGGTTCCCCGTACATCTGCACCCCCAGCGCCAGCAGACTCAGCTCGCCCGGCCCCGACACCACGCGCTCGGCGACCTCGCGCTGGATGGTCAGCACCAGGCGGTCGGGAACCGGCTGGCGTTCGAGGAAACGGCGCAGGAGAAGCGAAGTGATCTGGTAAGGAATGTTGGCGACGACGCGATACGGTTTCGAGCCGAGGTAGGCGCGCAAGTCGACTTCGAGAATGTCCGCGGAGACCAGGCGCACGTTCGATCGGTGGCCGACGGCCTCCTGCAGAGGCGCGAGCAGGCGGCGATCGTATTCGACGGCGACCACCTCCCTCGCCCTCGCCGCCAGCCGGTCCGTCAGGGCGCCGAGTCCGGCGCCGATCTCGAGAACCGTTTCAACCCCGCTGAGGCCGGCCGCGGACACCACCCGATCGAGGGCGACAGGGTCGACGAGGAAATGCTGGCCCAGCTTTCGGTCGGGGCGCAGTCGATATTTGTGCAGGAGGGCGAGGTGGAACTGGCGCGGGTCCACGGTCGAGCGAAACTCCCCTGCTGGAGCCATGTCGTTGGTCAGGGACAGCTGGGTTGATCGGGTTCGGTTGGCCAGATTCCGGCGATGAAGTCGGCCACCAGCGCTCGCACGGCATCCATATCCGCCCTCAGCACATACGAGCCTTGCTCGTTCCGTCCGCCCACCAGGAGTTCCTCCGGGAGACTGGCGAAACGCAGGTTCGCAGGAGGGATCTGGGGCCCGAGGCAGGCCAACTGTCCGAGTTGGGCAAGGCTGAGGTCGGTGAGAACCGAGTCCTGAAGGGAGGCAATGATCTGCGGGACTCGAGGCAGGACGTCGGGGCTGAGCAGCTTTTCCTTCAGAGCGCATAGTACCATCGTCTGGCGGTCGTCGCGCTTGAAGGCGTTGTCTACCTTGCGAATGCGCGAGAACCTCAGCGCCGTCTCGCCGCTCATGTGGTGTTGGCCGGCGCGGAAGTAGCCCATGTCTTCCGTCTTGTCGTCGACCGGCCGCCCGTCGACCGGAGCCTCCAGGTAGATGTCGATTCCTCCGACGGCGTCGACGATCTTCACGAACGTCCGCATGTTGACGGCCGCGTAGTGGTCCACCCTGAGAAGGAAGTTGGCTTCCAGCGTGCGCGCCAGCAGCCCTGGGCCGAGGCCTGGCCCATCGTAGTAACCCATGCCGGGGTTTCCATACAGGTAGGCCTGATTGAGTTTTCCGTGAGTGATCCCGTAGTGGTCGGAGATCTCGGGGATTTCGACCCAGATGTCGCGAGGCAGAGACAGCACCGAGATCCCTGGGGTGACGAAGTCGACCCGGGCGACTCGGATCACATCCGCCAGGCCGTAAAGGTAGTTGTTCTCGCGATTGTCGGCGCCGATGGCCAGAACCATCATCGACGGCGGTCCGCCGCACATCGGAGCCGGCGTGCTGGTCTCGGTGGGCGCGGGCGCGACGGCCGCCTCGGTGGCCCGAGTGGGCGTTGCCGGCGGCGGCACGCTGGGCGTCAGAGTCGAAAGTTCCAGGCCGGGGCCCAGCGGTCGATTCACCGACCGCGAGATACCAGGCCATGCCAGGACGACGAGCAGCACGGCCAGCACGGCGGCGATGATCCACCATCGTCGGCGGGCGAAGAATTCTCTCAACTCGATCTCTCGTTACGCGGGAGGACGTTGGAAGGGAATGAAAGGTGCATGGTCCGGCGGCCATTGTAGCATGTACACCTTCGCGGCCGATGGTATCATCCACATTCCTTCCGCGTGTCTCACGATTCTGAAAGCGCACCCCAGCCATGTCCGGTGTGACCAAGGCCAGCCCGTCTTCCGTCAAGTCGGCCTCGGGCGCCGGACGTTTCGCTCGCGCCGCGGCGTGGCTGATTCTGGCCGCCGTCGCCTCCTGGATGACATGGAACGCACCCTTGCGGCTGTTCGAGGCGCAGCTTCCTCTGCCAGGCCTGATCGCATCCGCGGCAACTCATGCGGTTGTGACGCTGGCCCTTGCCAGCGGGCTCGCCGACGTCATTCCGCATCGATGGGATGCCCGACGATACCGTCTTGCCTTCGCCCTATCGGCTGGACAGGGGATCGTTCCCGCTCTGCAGCTGCCGCCGCTGTGGGGTGCCATGCTGATCATCGCCGCCACCGTGGGCGCGTTCGGGGGCGGGTTGTGGGCAACATGGCGTCGGACCGGGCTGTGGGAAGACAACTATCCCCCGGGAGCTGATCTCGCCGCCCGCATTGTGGACCTGCACCGGAAGCGGTTGCAGGGGCCGACGCCCGCCAACGCAGGAAAGCGCGCCTTCGACATCCTGCTCGGTGGCGTGGGCGGACTGGTCGCCCTTCCTCTGGCTGGCCTCATCTGCCTGGCGGTCTGGCTCGAGGATCCGGGGCCGCTGTTTTTCGTCAAGAATTCCGTGGGCCGCGGCGGCCGCAATTTCCGCCAGTGGAAGATTCGAACCATGGTGCGCTCGGCCGAGGAAGAGACCGGGCCGATCCTCGCCAGAGAATCAGATGAGCGCGTGCTGCGCTCGGGACGCGTCCTTCGGCAGACGGCCCTGGACGAACTCCCCCAGCTTCTGAACATCCTTCAAGGAAGCATGAGCTTCGTCGGCCCGCGGCCGCAGCGAACCGTGCTCGTCGAGCAGTATCTCCTGCAGATGCCGGAGTACGCCGATCGACACCGGGTGGCGCCGGGTCTGGCGGGATTGGCGCAGGTCGCGGGGGACTACTATCTGACGCCGCGCCAGAAACTCCGTTACGATCGGTTGTACGTCGACCACGCCGGCCTGGGATTCGACCTCAAGCTGATCGCCATCGCGTTCGCGATCGTCTTTTGGCTGAGGTGGAATCCGCGTTGGAACGGCAGGATTCCGCGGGCTTGGATCCGCTGGCCGGCCAAGTCGAGGGCAAGCTAGCCGCGGTTCTTTCCTTCGGAACGGCAGGGGCGGCTCGCGAGCCGCCCCTGCCTCGTCGTGCCCGGAAGCAAGCCGTCGGCCCGTTCTTGGACGCGGCGCCTCAGGCCAAACCTAGTGTGGCATCGGGGGAGGCCCGGCTGGAGATCGTCCAGCGCCGCCACGCGGCCCACAGCAGGATCGAGATGATCCCCGCGTTCAACGCCTGCCCGGCGATCGTCCCGTAGACTCCCCAGCGCAGGATTGCCCAGATTCCAATGGTCGCCATCGAGAACAGCGCGACCATGTTGGCGATAAAGATCGCCCGCGGCCTCTGCAACGCTTTGAGGGCCGACTGGAGAGGCCAATACGAGTAGAGAAGCGCGTAGAAGACGACCATCAATCGCATGCCGCCGGCGTACTGTTGGTAGGTCGAGCCGTAGAGGACCTGCAGCAAGGGTTCCGTGAAGACCAGGGCCGCAATCAGGACAGCGGCCACGGGCAGGCCGGTCACCAGAAACATGCGCCTGAGCATGTGAACGACGCCGGCGGGCCCGGCGACCCTTCGGCGGTCGGCCAGCCGCGGAGTGAAGTAGGTGTCCACGGCGCGCAGCAAGGAGTGAATGGGAGCCACGACATTCTGAAGTGCGCGGTAGGCGCCCGTGGCGGCGAAATTGATCAGACCGGCGGTCAAGATCGGATACACCTCGATCGCGATCCAATTCGCCGCGGTTCCGCCCAGCATCCACCGGCCAAAAGACCAGTTCCTTCGCCACGTGGCCAAGAGATCGATCCCTTGGAGGGTCCACAACCGCCGCGTCTGGATCAGCCCGAGAAACAAGGCGACTCCCGAACTCCATCCGATGGCATACAGGCCCACCGTGCCGGAGTCGGCGCCGGCGCGCAGAGCCCAGGCCAGAAACGCCAGTTGAGAGACCCCGGACACTAACGTGCTAAGGACGGCGAGGTTGACCCGGTTGAGCGTGTAGAAGACGCGCCGGAGGAACTCCTGGGGCTGCGCCAGGAGAATGGGGCACCAGAGGGCGAAAAGCGTCGGCCCAGCGACGTTGTTCCCAAGCGAGGTGAGGATGCCGCCGACGATGACGCATCCCAACGCGCCCACCGCTGCCAGGACCACCTGGTGACCGCCGGAGGCGGTGAGATACGCGCGGCGAGGCGATTCCTCCATGGAGGGCGCCATCGAGGTCATCGGCTGCACGACGAGCCCCTCTTGGAAGGCCCGCGCCAGACGAGTAAGGATGAATCCGACGCCGTAGGCCCCGAACTGTGTCGGGGAGAGTGCCCGGGCCAGCAGGATCGTCGTGGCGAAATTCGTGAGGCTGATCAGAGCCTGGTCGAGCCCCGAGAGATAGCCTTTGAGGGCGACATCTCCGGAGAGGAGCCTGAGGGCGAGTTGGCGCCGGCCGCGCCATCTGCTCGACGGTTGGGAAACCTCTCCGCCGGTCAGTCCAGAACCCACTGGATGAGGCCTTCGGGAGGTACGGGGGTCAGAAAGTAGACCGTCGTCCAGTAGTGCCAGGAAACGTAGTCGTCGTCGCTGTAGCCCAGGTCGATCCAGAAGCGTCCCGGGATGCCGCCGCCCGTGTCGGCGATACGGCCGACGCCGTAACCCGGCACGTAGACGTGCATCCCGCGCATCGACCGATACCAGCGAAGCACGACGGCGACGATTCCCCTTTGGAGAGTGCCGCCGCTGGCGAGATTCGCATTGCAGTAGTCGACCCCCAACCGGCACGGCGAATACGACGTGGCATACATGGGCACGGCCCGCCAGTATTCGATCGGCCCCTCCGGCGTGTTCAGCGTTCGGATGACGATCTTCTTCCCGTATCCCATCACGCGCGGCCGTGGTTCCAGGGCCACCCACTCGCCTTCCGAGTAGCGCGCGACTTCCTCGCCGTTTTCGCGCCGGATGCGGATCCTTTCCGCCCGTATGCCCAGCTCGCCCGGGTCGACCAATTGCTGCCTGTCGATCTCCAGGTCCTCGACCGGCTCGAAGGTGCTGGTGAAGGGAATGGACTCCTGGATCATTTCGACTTCCTCGACGACTCGCACGACCGAGATTTTCCCATTCGGCGGCACAGGCTGATCCAGCGCGGGCAAAGCGAAGTCCAGGCCCACCAGCCCAAGGCCGGCTCGCGCCAGGGCTTCGCCCACCGTCGCGGACGAGGCATAGGTGACGAGCGATCGTTCGTCGATCTCCACCTCGAGGCGTTGGGCGGGAGTGAAAGTGACGTCGGTTGGCCCGCCGAGGGGCGCGCCCACCCCGGGGGTGAGCTCGTCGCCGTCTCTTAGCCGGATCCCTGATTCCCACAGCGCTTCGCCCAGCGTGGGTGCGGCCGATGCCAGCCCGCGCCGCGCACCACGATCGACGAGGCTCACTGTGATGGCGCGCTCGAGGCGGATTCTTTGAGGCGTGCGGCCGGAGGCCGTCGCCGATCCGTCGCTCGGCAGACCGTCCACCCACAAGCGGTCTCCGGGATACAACTGCAAACCGGCGAAGGACAGAACGTTGGCGGGGATCGCCTCCGGAGTCCGCACCAGAGTCATCTTGCCGTCAACGTCCAGGACAACGTCCCGGGCGCGCTGAATCTCGACCACCCCGCCCGCGGGTAGATCGGCGCGCAGCTGCGGCCGCACTCGATCGCTTGGATCCAACCGTATGCCGAGCTCATGCAGCGCCAGTCCGACAGTCGGCGCATGCACGTGGCGCAGGGTGGATACGCCGTCGATGACGATCGTGACCGGCCGGCGCGTCGCGACGGCGATCAGCGCCAATCCGACCACGGCCATGGCACCGGCCAACAACGGCAGCCGCCGCCCCACAGCGCTCCGCATCGGTGCAAACCAGGTCATGGACGGCAGTATACCAAAGGGGTCTGCAGGGATCGGTCCGACGGCCACGAGCGCCCAGCCGGTG
>DASSGB010000137.1:0-8180 GCA_035693825.1 Anaerolineales bacterium | reverse complement strand
TTCCGACGGTTGGCTTACTTCTCGGGCTCGGTCAGGACGCTTACCTGCCGCAAGAGGCCCAGCAACAAGAGCCCCAGCCGGATCCCCTCCCCCGCCTCCAGCCGCGGCTCGACGCCCTGCTGCTCAGCCCTGCGAACAAGCAGGTAGGCCGCCGCCAGCCCCGTCATCGCCCCCGCCAAACCGCCGATCAGCAGCACCCGGCCTTTCCAGTTGTTGTTGGATGCCATCTCAGGTATCCCATCCTTCTCTTCGCGAATTCCAGATTCGCCGCCATCCAGAGCGAAACGCGGCAGCCGCAGCTGCCGGCCCGATCACCAACCGGCTCGCCACGTCACTGGCGCGCCCGGCGCCTTTGGCGACTCGCACCAGCCAGGACCGAGCCGGATGGGTCCGCCCCGGCAACCATCCCAGGAGCCGGCTCAACAGGTACACCAGGCCGACGGCCACCACGATCGCCAGCAAAGCCACCACGATCGCCGGCATCAAGAGCATGATCAAGAACGTATCCGCCCAAGCGCTGGGTGTTCCCAATCCGGCGCGGACGGTCGAATAGGCCACCGCTCCCAGCAGGAGCAGACCGGCGACAAATGGAAGGTCGACCCACCACAGGGCTCGTCGCCGATAGGCTGCCCGGGCCTGCGCCCGTTCCCACTCCCATGGATCGGTTCGAATCGATCTCATGCCGTCGGTATTCTAGCACGCGCCTCGCACGCGCCCGCGCGCCTTGAGATACAATCCGCCTCGGAGAAGACCCATGACCTCCTTCCCCGGAAAAGGCCTCGTCGCCGCCCTCAAGACCACACCCGACACAGTCCTCGAAGACGTCCAGAAACTCACCCGCCTGGCGGGCATGGAAGCCGCGCTTCCCAAGGACGTCCGGACCGGCCTCAAGATCAACATCTCCTGGCAGACCTGGTACCCAGCCTGCTCCACCGCGCCCTGGCAGTTGGAGGGCGTCATCCGCGCCCTGCAGGCCGCCGGCTACCGCGACCTGGTCGGTATCCACAACGACACCGTCGTCGTCGACACGCGTGTGGGCGAGTTCAACAACAAACACCGCTTCGTCACCGATCAGTACTCCATTCCCTGCATCTACCTCTACGAGCAGGACTTTGAGTGGTTCGAGTACAAGCCCAAGCGTCCGTTCCTGGTCCTGGACAAGGTCTATCCGGAGGGCGTCTTTATCCCCAAGGCTCTCGTCGGACTGAACATCGTCCACCTGCCGACGGTCAAGACGCACGTCTTCACCACGATCACCGGAGCGATGAAGAACGCCTTCGGCGGTCTGCTGCACCGCAACCGCCATTGGACGCACGCCGTGATCCACGACACGCTGGTGGACCTGCTCATGATCCAGCAGGACATTCACCCCGGGATCTTCGCCGTCATGGACGGAACCTTCGCCGGCGACGGGCCGGGCCCGCGTGCCATGCGCTGGCACGAAAAGGACATCCTTCTGGCATCGGCGGACCAGGTGGCGATCGACGCGGTCTCGGCGCGCCTCCAGGGATTCGACCCGATGCGCATTCGTTTCTTGCGACGCGCTCATGAGCTCGGCCTGGGCGTCGCCGATCCGTCCCAGATCCGCGTCGTCGGTTACGACATTGCCCAGGAGCCGGACTGGGGTTTCGTCCAGCAAGACACTTTCGCCAGCCGCGGCCAGAAGCTGATTTATCACGGCCCGTTGAAGCCGTTCGAGAAACTGCTGCTGCAGAGCCCTCTTGTGCCCTGGTCGTACTTCGCCAGCAACTTCTATCACAACGTCTACTGGTATCCGTTCGTCGGGCGGTCGCGAGTGGAAGCTGCGCTGCGAACACGCTGGGGCAGGTTGTTCCAGGCCTACGGCGACGGCCAGGTGGTCATGCCCGGCATGGAACGCAAGACGGTCATCCAGGCCGCCGTCGGTCTGGCGGCCGTGGCCGCGCTCGTCGTCGGCGGAGCCGCCCTCCTCCTGCGCCGCGGATGATCCCTGCGCTTGCTGTTCTTCCGCCAAATGAGGCGCAGGGATGATCCCTGCGCTTGCTGTTCTTCCGCCAAATGAGGCGCAGGGGTAATGAGCCTGCGTCGGCGCCTTTTCGGCGGACTGGCGCTCGGATTCGTCATCGTCCTAGGCCTGGCCCTGGCCGGCGATCTGCGACAGGTGGGGACCCATCTGGGGCGGTTCGCCTGGCCGCTCCTGCCTCTGGTCCTCTCGGGAACCTTGTTCAACTACAGCCTGCGATTCATCAAGTGGCACTTCTACGTGCGTCTGCTGGGCGGACGGAATCTCCCAGCAAGAGAAAGCGCGCGCGTCTTTGTCGCCGGCTTCCCTCTGGCCCTGACGCCGGGAAAGGTTGGTGAGGCCCTCAAGGCGGTCTGGCTGCAGCAGCGCACGGGAATTCCGGTCGCGCATGGCCTCCCCATTGTCGTGGCGGAAAGGATCAGCGACGGACTCGCGGTGTTGCTCCTCTCGACGCTCGGCGTGCTGAGTTACCCACGCTATTGGCCCGCCTTCGCCGCCCTCGTGGCCGTGCTCATGGGTGTCATCGTGATGTCGCAGGCGCGCCGGCCGGCCCTGGCCATGCTGGAGATCATCGGGCAATGGCGTCCGGCCGCCCGGATCGAAGCCTCTTTGCGGCAGGCCTACGAGGGCGCCTTCCAGCTCTTTCGGCCGCGAGCGACGCTGATCGCGGTCGCTCTCGGCTCGGTGGCATGGTTCGGGGAAGGCGTGGCGTTCTATCTCGTGCTCATCGGTTTGGGGGTCCCGCCCGGCATCGATCTGCTTGTATCGGCCGTCTTCATCCTGGCGTTCTCGACCGCCATCGGAGGCGCGTCCGCCCTTCCCGGCGGCCTGGGAGCCGCCGACGCCAGCATCGCCGGCATGCTGACCCTGCTGGTGGGTCTGCCCGTGAGCACCGCGGCCGCGGCCACGCTCCTCATTCGATTCGCGACCCTGTGGTTCGGAGTTGCCCTCGGCCTGGCCATCTGGGCGGTCTCACCGGACCTTTTGGGTCAGGCGAGCCGCGTCGAGGCCGAGGCGCGCTCCACAGGTGTTTCCGAGAAGGTCTCCTCGTGACCACTCCCGCTGCAGACTCTCCGCCAGGCCTGTGGCGCGTCGAGCTGCACTGTCACACCTACAAGTCGGCCGACAGTCTGGCTCAGCCGGAGCGTTTGCTGGGGGCCGCCCGACGCAAAGGCATCCAGCGGCTGGCGATCACCGACCACAACACAACCGCAGGTGCCCTGGAGGCTTATGCCCTCGATCCCAAGCGCATCATCGTCGGCGAGGAGATCCTGACCAGCGAGGGCGAGTTGTTGGCCTACTACGTTCAGGAGGAAGTCCCCGCAGGCTTGTCGCCCGAGGCGACCATCGGGGCGCTTCGCGATCAAGGCGCGGTCATCGGGGTCTCACACCCATTCGATCCGTTTCGCCAGGGGGCCTGGGAACCGGCTGCGCTTCGACGCATTCTTCCCCTGGTCGACGCGCTCGAGATCCTGAACGCCCGCACCTGGGGCTCCGGCCCCAACCGACGCGCGGCGCAGTGGGCCAGCGACGCCGGGCTCCCCGGGTTCGCCGGATCGGATGCTCACGCAGCCTTCGAGATCGGAGCAGCCTTCACTCTGCTCGAGCCGTTCTCCGATGCGCCGACCTTCCTGCGCAGCCTGCAATCGGCAAGGATCGGCGGTCGCACCTCTCCGCCCTGGGTTCATCTCATCTCGCGTTACGCGGTCTGGAGCAAGCGCCGCTCCGGCAGCCGGCCATGAGGCTCGGTCGACAGCAGTCCCCACCACGGGTGTCCTCCTGATAGAGATCGTAGGGGCGCTCCCTGGAGCGCCCCTACGACACCCGCGGCTGACCGCACGCTTACCCGGTAGGGGCGGCTCGCGAGCCGCCCCTACCGGAACAATACAACGGAAGGTGCCCTGGTGCCTTGGTGCCCCGTTGCCCTACTCCTTCTCCCTCAAATGAGGAAACAGGATCACTTCGCGGATCGTCGCCTTATCGGTCAGGAGCATCGTCAGGCGATCGATACCCATGCCGAAGCCCCCATTCGGGGGCATGCCGTAGCGCATCGCCCTCAAGTAGTCTTCGTCGAGGGGGTGGCGCTCTTCATCGTCGGCGGCGTAATCACGTCCCATCTCCAGGAAGCGCGCCTCCTGGTCGAGCGGATCGTTGAGTTCGGTGAACGCGTTGCACAGCTCCATCCCGCCCACCATCCCCTCGAACCGTTCCACCGTGGATGGATCGCCGGGCTTGCTCTTGGCGAGGGGCGAGATATCGCGCGGGTAGTCGTAGATGAACGTCGGCTGGATACAGGCCGGCTCGACGAAATGCCCTAGAAGAGACTCGATCAATTTGCCGCGGGTCGATTCCGGACTCGGCTGCAAACCTCGCTGCTGCATCGCCCGGCGCAGCCCGTCCGCCGTCGGATGCTCGGCGATATCGATGCCGCCCAGCTCGTGCACCGCGGCGCGCAGCTCCATCCGCCTCCAGGGCGGCGCCAGCTCGATCGTGTTCCCCTGATAGCGGACGGTCGTTGTGCCTAGCACGTCCTGGGCGACATGCGCCACCATCTGCTCGGTCAGCGCCATCACGTCGTTGTAATCGGCGTACGCCATGTAGAACTCGAGCTGGGTGAACTCGGGGTTGTGCTTGAACGAGACACCCTCGTTGCGGAAATCGCGTCCGATCTCGTACACCCTCTCCAGGCCGCCCACCAGGAGGCGTTTGAGATACAGCTCGAACGAGATGCGCAGGTACAGATCCTGGTGGAGCTGGAGGTGGTGGGTCACGAACGGGCGCGCCGCCGCACCGCCATACAGCGGCTGGAGGATGGGGGTCTCGACCTCGACGAAACCCTGGCTTTCGAGAAACCGCCTCAGCGCCCCCAACAGCCGGGCGCGCTTGCGAAAGACGTCGCGGACCTCCGCGTTGACCGCCAGATCGGCGTACCGCTGCCGGTAGCGCGCCTCCGGGTTGTCGAAAGCGTGGTGCACGACACGCTTGCCGTCGATCACCTCTTCTTTCGCGGCCGGAAGGGCCGAGATGGCTTTGGCGATCATCGTCAGACGGTTGACGTGCAGACTGATCTCGCCGGTGCGCGTGCGGAACATCGTGCCGCTCGCCTGAACGAAATCCCCCAGATCGAAGGCTTCGTGAAACAGTTCGAGCCGTTCGGCGCCGAGGTCGTCGGCGCGCAGGTAGAGCTGAAGCTGGCCCGAGCCGTCCTCGATGTGGGCGAACGCGGCCTTGCCCATGCGACGGATCGAGCGCAACCGCCCCACGACGGTGGCCTCCACGACCTCGCCCTGTGCGGCTCGCTCTTGCGACTGCAGAGCTTCGGCGGCGGTGTGCGTTCGTTCGACGCGTGCGGGGTAGGGATCGACGCCCGCCTGGCGCAGTCGATCGACTTTCTGCAGGCGAAGTCGTTCCAGTTCGTTGAGATCGGCCATCGGGCTGACTCCGCGGTTAGTGTACATGAAAACGCCCCGTGCGCGGAACGTCGCACGGGGCGCGCGCACAGGCGGTCGGGTTTACTTGATCTTGACGACTCGGAAGCGAAGGGTGCCGGCGGGAGCACGCACGTCGATCTCATCGCCGACCTTGCGATCGAGCAGCGCCTGCCCGAGAGGCGACTCGTTGGAGATCAAGCCTTCGCGCGGGTTGGCCTCGGCCGCGCCCACAATGGTGTAGGTCTCGGCCGGCTGGCTGTCTTCCTGGATGACGACCGTGCTGCCGATGCGCACCACGCCCGTCGACTTGGCCGGCTCGATCACCTGCGCCTGGGCCAGCATGTGCTCGAGTTCCAGAATGCGTCCCTCGACGAAGGCCTGTTCGTTCTTGGCCGCCTCGTATTCGGCGTTCTCGATCAGCTCCCCGTCTTCCATCGCCTCATGCAGACGCTGGGCGACTTCCTGCCGCTTGACGGTGCGCAGATGCTCGAGCTCTTCCTCGAGCTTTTTCAAACCCTCGTGAGTGACGTAAACCGCAGAATTGGCCATAAGCCCCTTCCGCCGGCCCTCAGACCGGCGGTCCTCCTAGAGAAAAAAGAACTGAGAGACAACTCTCAGCCCGGGTCCTTCCCGTGTTTGCGAGTCTAGCACAGGTGGGTAAGCCTGTCTAGCCGACCGGACCTATACGCTCTTCCTACGCCCGTCACCCCGCCAGAGCGTAGATCCCCAGGATTGGCCCCCTCCGGCCTAGCTGCCCCGGTAAACGGGGCGCCCCGGCCTACCGGCCGGAGCTCGTCTGCGGGTGGGATGGGTCTTCTACGAGGAGGGCCCCGGAGAGGTGGCCGGCTTCCACCTTCAGAGCATCCGTGCCGTTGAGGTTTCGATAGTACTTGACCAGATCGTCCCCCGGTCCGTAGAAGTCGGGGACGCGCGAGCCGGCCCGGTAACCGCAGCCCTCGTAGAAAGCGCGCGTCCCGGCAAACGCCGGCAGTCCGGAGGTGTCGATCGTCACCAGGCGACCGCCCTCCTCGAGCACGGCTTCTTCGACCGCGGTCAGAAGCACCTGACCGACGCCGCGCCGCCGGTGGCCCCCGGCGACGCAGATCCAATACAGGTCGTAGGTGCCTTTGGTCAACGGCGTCGGGCCGTAGCAGGCGTAGCCCGCCACTTCTCCCGAATCTTCGGCCGTCAGGAAGGTGTAGTCCTCCTGATCGGGATCGTCGAAGTAGTCCTCGAGCAACTCTTCGACACACTCCACGTCTTCGGCGGAGAAAAGCGGCTCCGCCTGCGACATCGCCAGGATGGCCGGCGTGTCGCTTTGGATTGAAGTTCGTACGTCACTCATGTCGCGTTGGCGAGGGCCAGCCTGAGAATATGCAACACCATCGAGGTGTAGGAATGACCGGCGGCGCGCGCCGAGCGGAAGAAACCGGCCGAGGGCGAGAGGTCGGGATTGGCATTGACCTCCAGAACGTACGGCTGGCCGTCCCGCAGGCGGATGTCGACCCGGGCGAAGCCGCGGACTCCGAGTTTCTGGAACGCCAGGAGCGCCGCGGCTTCGACGCGGTCCTGGTCTTCCGGCGTCAGGTCGGCCGGGCAGACGCCCGGCGTGCCTGCGCACTCTGCCGAATCGGCATGCCACTTGCCGGAGAAGGTGACGATCTTCTCCAGGGGATTGTCGGTGAAGGTGAACAGGATCTCCGAGATGGGCAGCACCTCAGGAAACCCGTTGCCCCACAAAGCCACGTTGAGCTCGCGGCCGGCGATGAATTCCTCGACCAGGGCCGGCTGATGGTAGGTGCGGATGCAGTCGTCGATGCGCTCGCCCAGCGCCTTGGCCGTCGTGACGACCGACGCCAGGCTCACGCCGAAACTGCCGCCCTCGGCCACCGGCTTGACGATCGCCGGCAGGCGGACGCGCGTCGGGCGCTGGCCCGGCCGCCGGATGACTTCGAATTCCGGGGTCATCACGCCCGCGGCCGAGATGGTGCGCTTGGTGATCAGCTTGCTGCCGGTGCGGCGCAGCGCCAGGTACGAAGCGCCGGTGTGCACGAAGCCCGCCGAGCGCAACAGACGCGGCACTTCCGACTCCGACATCGGGCGTCCGCCGAGGCTCTCGCACAGATTGAAGATCACATGCTCGCGAGGCTGAAATCGCCGCAGGACGTCGGGCAAATCGTCCCACACCGGGGCCAGCTCCACCGAGCGCACGCGTCCGTCGAGCGCCGAGGCGATCGTCTCCGCCACGCGCCCGCAGGCTTCATCGGCGATCAGGTCATCCGGCCGACCGCGTTCGAGCCCGAGCGCCAGGTTGTACAGGACCACGACGCTGAGCTCGCTCAGGTCGCGGGCGCGCGTCGTGCGCCGCGTTCGCGGACGGACTTCAACTTGCGACTCGGTCAGAAAACCGGGGATAGCGAACTGATAGCCCGGCGCCCGCTCGAGAGTCGTGCGGATTATCGGGCGAACAGGCGCGACCTCAGGTGCCGCGCGGCCTCGACGGCCGCGCCGCGGACCGGGAGGGTCTTCCGAATCTCCATCGGCCTCTGTCAACAGAGTCGGCAGCGGCCGCATCTTTTCACCCATCTCGCGATCTTTGTTCATCGTCTCCCCATCGAGGTCCGGACAGTTTCGTCGACACCGGACGGCGATGTGTCATCGGCAGTGTATCATGCCCACGGATGGAGTCAAGTGTTTTGGAGGCGATTCTCGAGGCGCGGCGGGCCCCGCCGCGCGCCCTCGCGGCC